>DATNAU010000241.1:0-4479 GCA_035572415.1 Acidobacteriaceae bacterium | reverse complement strand
CTGCGAACAAAACCTAACACTGGATCTTCACGGACACTCACGGATCAAAAACCATAGGACAGCCTGACGGCCTAGAAACGCAGAGTAGCCAGAGTTTGGATCTACAGCCGACCGGCAATGCGAAGTATTCCCCAGATAATCATTCCGAAACCAAAGCACACAAAGACGACGCGAAGAAGAGGAGTTGCTTTCCACTTCTTCTTTTGCTCGTCGCTAGCGGCGCTGTGGGATTCGTCGACAAAGTACTCAGCTGTGAACCCCTGAAACGCGAAGTAGGCGCCCAAGGCAAAGACAAAAATCCCCGTTCCCATATCGCCTCTAGATACTGCTCAAAAACCTTTGTCTTTATCCGTGCTTCTATCCGTGTAAATCCGTGTTAAGCATTTGCCGTTGCTCTCAACGTCTCCGCCACGCCCTCTTCCAGTTCAGTCATCTCCAGGTCGCAACCCAGCTCGCGCAATTCGGTCAGGTCAGCTTCCGTGAAATGCTGATAACGCCCTTCCAGGTCCTTCGGGAACGGCATGAACTCCACCTGCGCCGGGCCAATCACCGCGCTCAGCGCCTTCACCACGTCGTTGAAGCTGCGGCTTTTGCCTGATCCCGCGTTCACCACGCCCTGGTAGGTCGTCTGCGTCAGGCCCGGCACCGGCTCATACGCCCCAAGTCCGGCGAAGAACATATTCAGCTTCGCAAGATCGCGCACATAGACAAAGTCGCGCCGCTGTTCACCATTCCCGTAGCCGCCCGTGCCCTGAAACAGCTTTACCTTGCCGGTCTCGCGAATCTGCTTGCCGAAGTGGTGGATCACCGACGCCATGCGTCCCTTGTGCTGCTCCCGCGGCCCATACACATTGAAGTAGCGCAGACCGACTGCCGTAATCGGCACGGTGCCCAACTCCAACTGCTGGCGGAAGTAGTGGTCGAACGCCAGCTTCGAGAAGCCATAGACATTCAGCGGCCGCTCATTCTCCAGCGTCGGCGTGAAGTGCCCCGGCCCTGACAGCCCGTACACCGCCGCGGTCGACGCGAACACCAGCGGCGCGCTCTCGCGGATGGCGAACCCGAGCACCTCCTTCGTGTACGTAAAGTTGTTGTCCATCATGTACACGCCGTCGTCCTCCAGCGTGTTGGAGCAGGCGCCCTGGTGCAGCACCGCCTCCACCCGGCCCGTGCCCAGCGCATGCTCGTTGATCGCGCGGCGGAACTCGCGCTTGTCCATGTAGTCCGTGTAGCGCGCGCCATGGAGATTCTCAAACTTCTTCGCGTTCGCCAGATTGTCCACTATGAGGATGTCGGTCAGACCGTGCGCATTCAGCTCATGCACAAGGTTGCTGCCGATAAATCCCGCGCCGCCCGTCACAATGATCATGCTTAGCTAGTCTCCCTAACCACAGCTCCCACGGATATGCGCGGATCAGAACAAATCATAGCAATCGGTTTTGAATCCGTGTTTATTCGCGTCATCCGTGGTTGCTTTTCAAATTCGGACGCCCCATCACCCGCACCACCGCCTGCTCCATCTCGTCGACGGAGATCGAGGTCAGGCACTTCCTCTGCTCCACAAGGCACGTCTCCAGTTCGCAAGCCATGCACTCCGGTCCGCGATAGATGACCTCATGTTGCGTTCCCGCCGGATACCACACACCCTTCTGCCCGCGCGACGAAAACGCAATCACACACGGCACGCCCACGCTCGCCGCCAGATGCATTGGTCCGGAGTCCGGCCCCAGAAACACCGCCGCGTGTTCCAGGACCGCCGCCGTCTCACGCGGCGTCAGCTTCCCGCAGAGATTGACTCTCGCACCAGCCCATTCCTGCGCCGCAAACTCGCTCACCTCGGCATCTTCCGCCGCACCCACCAACGCCAACCCCGCATCCGGATATCTCCGCGCCAACATGCCGAGCAGTTCCCGCCAACGCTCCTTGCCCCAGTCCTTCGCCTGCATCTTGGTCCCCGGTCCGCAGACGATCAGCCGCTTTCCCCGAACTTGGCCCAGCGCCTCGCTCGCTGTCTGCCGCTCCGCATTCGCCAGCCGAAGATCCCAGCTCGCGCGATCCTCAAGCCTCGCATCGCCCAGCTCACCAATCAGCCGCGCCAGCCGGTGCGACTCAGCCTCCCACATTCCGGTCGAGGCATCGTAGCCGCGTTCCATCGCCTGTTCACTCGGCGCACCGACCACCCCCTTTACTCCGCACAACCGGAAGAACAGCAGATCGCGCTGCACCAGCTTCCACGGCCGCAGGTCCATCAGGAACACCAGCACATCCGGCTTGAACCGTCGCACCTCGCGCACCACGCGCAGCAACTCCCGTACGCTGCGGGTGCCCGCCGTATAGCGCAGATACCCGCTCACCAGGCCCGACTCTCCCAATACCGCAGCAGCGGCCGGCGCCTTGGCATTCACCGGAAAATTCGTCAGCAGCCGCCGCTCCGCGCCCGGATATTGCCGCCCGATCAGGTGCAGGCACGGCAGCGCGACCACCATATCTCCCAGGCTGCCCAGCCGGTAGATCAACACTCGCTGGATCGGGGTCTCAGCCGGCAACCTGAATCCTCCAATGTATTGGGCTCACTCCCCCATTTAAGCAGAACTGCCATTGGCCACAGGTTGCGTTACAGTTGGATTCGAGCCTCCCGCCAGGCTCTTTCGCTCCCCATGCTCAACGCCTCTCAGATTGCTCGACTGCAGGATCAGGCCACTACCGATTGGCACAACGGCGCGGCACCGCTTCCCGCACCCGCTGCCGGCTTCCTCGACTCCCTCCTCCTCGGACATCACCGCGCCAATTATGACCTCTGGCACGAAGAGGATAAAGCCCGCGAACCCGGCGCCTCAGACGCCCGCATCGCCGAGGTCAAGCGCAATATCGATTTGCTCAACCAGCGCCGCAACGACCTCGTCGAATCCATTGACCGCACCCTGCTCGAAGCCGCCGGCACTCAAAACCCCGCCGCCGCGCTCAATTCCGAGTCTCCCGGCCTGATGATCGACCGTCTCTCCGTCCTCGCGCTCAAGCTCTACCACACCGAGGAAGAAACGCGCCGGACCTCTGCCACTGAGGCCCACCGCGAGAAAAATCGCGCTCGCATGGCACTGCTCAGGGAGCAGCGCACTGACCTCGCCGCCTGTCTCGACGATCTCTGGAAGCAGGTCCATTCCGGAACTCGCCGCTTCAAGCTCTACCGCCAGATGAAGATGTACAACGACCCCGAGCTCAACCCAGCCATCTACTCCCATTCAACTCCGGGGAAGCAGAGTTGACCTTGACCCAAACTCTGCGTATAAAACCCAAATCGAGGCCAATCGATGGAATCTGCATGTTGAGAAGCTTCTGACGCAGTGAAATTTGGCCACGCGAGGGTCCGCTCGCGCCCGGTCCGCATTGCTGATTCGCGATATTACGGGATGCCCAGCCCCAACCTCCCTTCAACCAGGAACCTCACCCCGATGAAGAACGCCGCCGCCAAGAAGCCGCGAACCCTGGCAGGAACCCAACCCGCCGACGCCGCCCGAACCCAAGCCCTTGCCCAGTACGAGACTGCCCTCCGCATGCTGCAGGAAGGCAAGTACGATAAGGCCCACGCCGCCTTTAACCAGATGCTCGCCTCCGCGCCGGCCGAACTCGCCGACCGCATCCGCATGTACATCGCCGCCTGCGTGCAGCAGCAGGCCGCCAAAGCAAACGCCGGCGCGAAATTCTCCTCCATTGAGGAGCGCTACGACTACGCCATCTCACTGCTCAACGATGGCAACTACGACGACGCCCGCGGCGAACTCAAGCAGATCCTCAGCGCCAACGCCAAGGCTGACTACGCCTTCTACGGCCTCGCCGTGCTCGCCAGCATGACCGGCGACGCCCATACCTGCCTCGAGCAGCTCACCGAAGCTATCCGCCTGAATCCGCAGAATCGCATCCAGGCCCGTGCCGACTCCGACTTCCAGGACATGGCCGACGACCCCCGCTTCACCGAACTCCTCTATCCCGAGGTCTGAGCGGCCCTCAGCAGACCGCGCGACCTAAAAGACGGCAGCGACATCCCTATTCCCATGAATCACACGTACGATCTCAACTTGATTGATCGTGCCCTCATCGGTATCCGGATGCGTTTCGTAAAGAATCACATACTTGTTCTCAACCAGCATCCGGGCTGAAGAGGCGATCTCGGGCCGGCGAACACCGAGTCGTGGATGACGGATCAGCAGTAACGCCCGCTCTTCGATCGCGTTATAAAGCCGCTCTGCCGCCGATGCGCTCTCCAAACCGATCGTGACATAAATCTCAATAACATCCTGCTGAGCCTGCGGTGTCCATACCAGCACAGGCTTCATGCAGTACGGCCTGGCGTCTTCTTCAACTTCGCCCGCGCCTTTTCACGCATCTTTGCCAAATCCACTGCGACTGGCCGGCCACTGGCTTTTCCTGCTTGCCAGCTCTCACGCACGCGCCTCAACTCTTCTCCGCGCAGCTCCCTCTTCC
>DATNAU010000240.1:0-10941 GCA_035572415.1 Acidobacteriaceae bacterium | reverse complement strand
ACCGTTCACGGAACGGTGCTTGATCCGGACAGCGCGCTGATTCCCGGCGTAACGGTGACGGTCACATCTGCCAATGGCAAGGCGCAGACGACAACTTCCAAGAGCGACGGCACCTACAGCGTGCGCGTGCCGGCCGCCGGTTCGTATACGGTAACGGCGGAAGCGCCCGGCTTCGCGGAGTTTACTTCGCAGCCGGTGGCAGTGGCGGCAGGGGCGAACGTGACCTCCGATATCCACATGGACCTGGCGGCAGCGGCGCAGACGGTGAACGTGACGACGGATACCAACCAGCTTTCGGTGGACCCGGAGAACAACGCGAGCTCGACCGTCATCTCGGGCGATGCGCTGAACGCGCTATCCGACGATCCGGATGAGTTGCAGAGCGAACTACAGGCGCTGGCTGGTCCCTCCGCCGGCCCAAATGGCGGCCAAATATACATCGACGGCTTCACCGGCGGCCAGCTTCCGCCGAAGTCGTCGATTCTCGCCATCCGCATCAACTCGAATCCCTTCTCCGCGCAGTATGACCAGCTTGGTTACGGCCGCATCGAGATCCTGACCAAACCCGGCACGGACAAGTTCCATGGCAACGCGAGCCTGCAGGGCAATGACAAGGTGCTGAACACCTCGTCGCCCTTTGTGAAGGACCAGCCCGACTACCACACGCTGTTCATGTTTGCGAACGTGACCGGACCGATCAGGCCGGGGATGTCGTTCTCCCTGGGCGGGTCCTACCGCGACAACGCGAACAACAGCGTCATCAACCCCCCGGACATCTACAGCGCATCGCCCACGTCAACGACGGTCTGCAATCCGGGCCCGGGCTGCAGCGCGAATCCTTATCCGATCGCAAGCCGCGCCGTGGCTGCGCCGTCGAAGCGCTGGGACATCAATCCGCGATTCGACACGATGATCGGCAATAAGAACACCCTGACGCTTCGCTGGGAATCCGAACATGGCTCCAACACGAACAACGGCGGCAACAATTCCCTTCCGTCACAGGGATACACGTCATCGAACGGGGACGAGACCATCCAGGTCAGCGACACGCAGGTTCTGAGTGACAAGGTCATCAACGAAACCCGTTTCGAGTGGGAGCGCGAGACCAGCAGTCAGACGCCCAAAAACCCCACTACCGGCGTCAGCGTCTCCGGCAACTTCAACGCGTTCGGCACCGGCGGCGGCAGCATCAATAACAATACGCAGACGCACTACGAGCTACAGAATTACACGTCGATCCAGCTGACAAACAACTTTGTCCGGTTGGGCGCCAGGCTGCGCACCAACACGGAGAACATCAATTCCAACGGCGGCAATCAAGGCACGATCGAATACACTTACCTCCTCGATCCGTGCATCGATCCCAACATTCCGGCAGCCAACAAGCCGAACTGCGTAGCGAACCTGCCTTCGGGAACACAGCCTTGCCAAGCCTCAAACATGCAGCTTCAAACCTCCGGTCCCAACACTGGTGCGCCATTCCCCTTCTACCCGTCTTACCAATGCGACATTCCATTTCAGTTCCAGCGGACCCAGATCAACAAGACCGCAGTAAACGCGAACCAGTGGGACGCCGAGTTCTACGCCGAGGATGACTGGAAGGTGACGCCGAACTTTACCTGGAGTTACGGCGTGCGGCTGGAGACCCAGAACTACATCAACAGCACGCACGATTTCGGACCGCGCACCTCGCTGGCGTGGGGCATCCCGCGCAAGAATGGCAAGACAAGCACCGTGATCCGCGCCGGCGCGGGAATTTTCTTCAACCGCTTCAGCCTGGGCCAGATTCTCGGCATCGCGCAAAGCGACCCGAGCCGGCAGCTCAGTTCGCTTTATCAGGGGTTCACAACGCCCGGACAGTGCACCTTGGGCTCAAACGGGCTGGCAACGGCGGGCTGCACCTCCGTTACGGGTAGTACCATCAGCGCCGCGACTGTGCCGGTGGCCGGATATGGCCTCCGCAGCGCCTATACGATTGAAGCTGCGCTCACCCTGGAACAGCAGATTACGAACTCATTGAACGTATCGGTTACGTATCTGAATGCTCATGGCGAACACCAGTTCCTGAACCGGGTGTTCAGGGCGAGCACCGGTGTCTGCGCGAATCCTGGCGTAGGGGCAACCGCGTTGCTGACGTGCGACCAGTCGGAAGGCGTCTACCGCCAAAACCAGATCAACACCAGCATCAACCTGCGCACACCGAAGGGCGTCACCATCACCGGGTTTTATTCGGCGAACTGGGCGAACTCGAATCTCAGCGACATCACCGATCCGGTCCACCCGGCCGCGGATTATGGCCGCGCCGCATTTGCCGTACGCAGCCGCATGACGCTGCTGGGCAGCTTCCCGTTGCCGTTTCAGGTCACGGCCAGCCCGATCATCATCGCCCAGTCCGGCAATCCTTACAATCTGACCACCGGCGCGGACAATAATCTGGACGGTGTCATCAATGACCGTCCGATCTTTGCAAACGGAGCGATCTCGCCCACCTTCAAGAATTGCGAGACCGCCTCCAATTTCAACGGCACGTACACTGGGACGCCCTCCGCATCGCAGGAAGTCCCGGTCAACTTCTGCACCGGTCCGGCGAACGTCACGATCAATATGCGCCTTTCGCGCACCTTCGGCTTTGGTCCTCTAACGGAACAGGCCGCCAACCAACGCCGTCGCGGACAGGGCGGCCCCGGCGGTGGCGGCTTCGGCGGTGGCTTCGGAGGCGGACCTGGCGGTGGCGGGCGTGGCGGCGGCCGCGGCGGCTTTGGCGGCGGCGGCTTCGGTGGCGGCCGGGGCAACAATACTGGGCACAAGTACAACCTGACCATCGGCGCGCAGGCGAGCAATCTCTTCAACCAGATTCCCTACGGAACCCCTGTGAGCAACCTGTCCAACTCGCGGTTCGGCCAGCAGATCTCGCTGGGATCGAACAACGGCTTTGGCAGGGGCGGCGGCGGGGGAGGCAACTCAGTACGCCAGATCACCCTGCAGGCAAACCTCAGCTTCTAACCATTTTCAACAAACACGAGAAGCGCGGCAAAACAGGCCGCGCTTTTTCGTGCCTCAAAATGGGCGTCCAAACGCCTTTACGTCGTCGAGGATGCGTTAGCCAACAGATGATCGCTAAAGGAACGGCGGCCGGCTTCATCCGCCTGCGGCCCCGATGCGGAAGCGGCGGCTTGCGATGGCGACATCTGTGCAATGTTGGCTGCGGCGCCGGCGACCACAACGGTCTTGGCGTTCAGGAACTCGCGCATGCCCGCGGCAGACAGTTCACGGCCATAACCTGAGCGCTTCACTCCCCCGAAGGGCAGGCGCGGATCACTGGCTACAATCTCGTTGAAGAACACCGCTCCGCATTCCAAAGCGCTGGCGAATCGCCTTTGTTCGGCCTCGCTGCGCGTCCACACAGATGCCGCCAGGCCGAACGGCGTATCGTTGGCCACCGCAATCGCCTCCTCAACATCGCGCACGCGAAACAGCATCGCGACCGGGCCAAACATCTCTTCGCGGTAAACCTCGCATTCTCGCGGCACGCCGGCGAGCACCGTCGGCTCGTAATAATTTCCTTTGCCGACCATGGGCGCGCCGCCGGTCAAAAGACGCGCGCCGGCCTTGACTGCGGCCCTCACCTGCGCATCGAGTTCGCGGACCTGGGCCTGTGTTGCCAGCGGACCGACTTCGGTTGTCTCCTGCATGGGATCGCCGACCTTCAGCGCGTCCATGCCTTCGACGAAGCGTGCCTCAAACTGGTCGTAGATCGCATCCGCAACCAAAAAGCGCTTGGCGCAAATGCAGGACTGGCCGTTGTTGATGGCGCGCGCCTTCACGGCCGCTTTCACCGCTGCATCGAGATCGGCGGAGGACATCACAATGAACGGATCGCTGCCGCCCAGTTCCAGCACGGACTTCTTGATGAACCACCCGGCCTGTGCCGCGATGGCGCGCCCCGCAGCTTCGCTTCCCGTCACCGTTACGGCGGCGACGCGCTCATCGGCGAGCACGTGTTCCACCTGCGACGCCTCAATAAGCAATGTCTGGAAGATGCCGCGTGGGAATCCGGCGCGGCGCACCAGCGACTCGATCGCCAGCGCGCACTGCGGCACGTTGGAGGCATGCTTCAGCAGTCCGGCGTTGCCCGCCATCAGCGCCGGCGCAAGAAAACGGAAGACCTGCCACAGCGGAAAGTTCCACGGCATGACGGCGAGGATGACGCCAAGCGGGTCCCACCGCACGTATGCTTCGTTTTCGCCAATGTTCACCGGTTCCGGCGCTAGAATGCGCGCCGCGTGTTCCGCATAATAGCGACAGCCAAGCGCACACTTGGCAATCTCGGCGCGCGCGGCGGCGATCGGCTTGCCCATTTCGGAGGTGATGAGTGTCGCCAGCTCGTCCTTCTCAGCGTCGAGCAGGCTGGCAAGTTTGTTCATCCACAGTTCGCGATGACGCAGCGGCACGGCGGCGTACGCTTCGAACGCGGAGCGGGCGAGCGCAATCTTCTCCTGCACGACCTTGTCTTCAATGGGCGCGAAGGCCTGGAGCAGTTCGCCGTTTGCCGGATTGATGGATTGAATGGGCATAACCCGTGGACGCGACGTCCTGTTCTTATTCTGACGCAAGATGGGCCAGCGATGCCGCCAGCACACCCGCGCCGCTGGCGATGTCCTCAGGTTTTGCGAATTCGTCCGGGCGATGGCTTACGCCGCCGCGGCATGGGATGAAGATCATGCCAATCGGCGCGACCTGCGCCATGAACAGCGAGTCGTGATACGCGCGGCTCACCATATGCTTCGCGGCGATGCCCTGTGCGCGGCAGACCTCGTCGATTACCTGAACCACGTGCGGCGATGAGAGCGCGGGTTCGTCGGCATTGACCATCTCCTCATCGATCTTGACCTCGCGCCGCATAGCGATCTCCCGAATGTCTTTGCGGACGTCCTGCATGACACCTTCGCGCCGCGCGGGGTCGATGTCGCGAATATCAACCTGCAAGGTCACGCGGCTCGGGACGCTATTCACAGCTCCGGGAAAGACGTCGCAGGTGCCGGCCGTGGCAACAGTATCGATGGCGCGCGTGGCAAGGGCATGCTTCTCCAGCGACAGAATCACCTCTGCCGCGGCACAAAGTGCGTCCCGCCGGTCAGGCATCAGCAGCGCGCCGGCATGGCCGCCCAGACCTTCGATGGTGAAGCGGTAGCTCGCGGGCGCGGCGATCGCCGTGACGATGCCGATTGGAATGCCTTCGCGCTCCAGCAGCGGACCCTGCTCAATGTGCAGCTCCACCCACGCGTGGTAGTGGCCGTTCGGCAGCTTTACGGAAGAGAGCGGCCCGGTGAAACCAGCGGCGGCACGAACTCCGGCGAGAGTCTCGTCTTCGGAGCCGCGTTGCGCGCCACGCAAAGCATCTGCTTTTTCGGGATCGATAACGCCGCCGAGCAGCCGGCTTCCGATGCAGCCGATACCGAAGCGGGTCGGCTCCTCCGACGTGAGCAGCACCAGCTCGATGGAGCGCCGAGGATGGACCCCAGCGCGCTGCAGTGCGCGGATGGCTTCCAGACCGCCAATGACACCGACGGTGCCGTCATACATGCCCGCATGCGGAATGGCGTCGATGTGCGAACCGGTCGCGACAGCAGGTAGACCGGGCTCGGTGCCGGCCCAGCGAAAGAATGTGTTGCCAACGGCATCTTCGCGGATTTGCAGGCCGGCTTCCGTTGCGGTTTGCTTGAGCCATGCGCGCGCCTGGAGATCGTCTGGCGTGAAAACGATGCGCGTGACCGCAGTGCCGAGCGGCGAAGCCTCCACCGAAGTGAAGGTCGCGAGTTTCTGAAGATCCGCGAGCAGACGTGCGGAATCGACTTCAATCTCCATCTCAGCCTCACCTTTCTACCAGGGGGTGTCGATTGCAGTCCTTGTAGATGAGATACTTCGCGGGCCGCTTGCCAAGCGCGCCAAACCACTGCGGGCAATACGGCGCCATCCAGATAAAGTCGCCCGCAGTGACCGGATACCACGCGTCGCCTAAGCGGTAGACTCCGCCTCCCTCAAGCATCAGCAGGCCATGCTCCATCACGTGAATTTCGATTTGGCTGAGCGATGCGCCCGGCTGGTAGGTCATCGTGTTCACTGCGAAGTCGAAAGTCGGCGAATCAGGCAGCAGCGCGCGAACCTGAAGATCGGGATCGCCATTCAAGGCAGCGGAAGCCATATCGGTCTCGCGACCGAGGAGCAGTTGCGGAGCGGCGATGCCTTCGAGCGGCCGATAAGGCTTTTCAATCACCACGATGCGCGCAGCGGAGCGGGCAACGATGGCGAAGGTAGATGCGGGCGGGAAATAGACGTAGCGACCCGCGCCCAGGGAATGCCTTCGATCAAGAGCAGCCATGTCGCCGAATAGGGATTGCAGCATCTGCCGCTGTTCGGCGGTGAGCGCTGGTCTCTTCGCTCCGGGTAGCTTCTGTGAGGTCAGGTTGATTTCGCCCGCCAGAACATACACAAAGCGCTGCCCCTCTGCAGGCGCGAGGGATCCGCCAGTCTCAAACTCCACGGTGTATTGCGTGAAGGCCGCCCCCGCAGCGGGAGAGATGTGCACAATCGCCATTCCCCCGGTAAGCCCAGGCAGCGGAGTACGAACGAACGTGTCAGGCGTCTGTAACAGGTGGTCGCACGTATTGGCGCTGCGCGTATGGCCCAGGTTATACATTGCGGACCTCCGCATACGCGCGAGCATTCGTCACGAGTTGGTCGAGCATCGCTCTATCATCGCGCAGGCGGGTGAGGAACTCCAGCCCGGCTCCTAGCGCCGCTTCCACATCTTCGGTGAGAACGGACTCATCCGGATGATGGCTGAGCCCGCCGGGCGTGCGCAGGAACACCATTGCGCTTGGCACGCGGCGGGCTAGGATCATTGCGTCGTGGCCTGCGCCGCTGGTGAGCATACAGGTTGCGTTGCCGTTTGCACCACGGACGGCGCTGCTAAGAGCCTTTGTCAGCACACCATCCATAGGAACCGCGGACTGATCCAATGTGATGGTGTGCGCGATTTGAACACCGCGCGTCGAAGAAGCCCGCGATGCAAACGCGACGAGATGCTCAACCGCCGCCTGGCGCACAGCGTCCTGCGCATGGCGCAGGTCGAGTGTGGCAACGCATGCTCCGGGGATGACGTTGGCGGCGCCCGAGGGCACTTCAATCTTGCCGACTGTCGCTGCAAGGCCGGGCGCCGCGGATGCGTACCGTTCGACTTCCCTAATCCACTCCGCCGCCGCAGCCAGAGCATCATGCCGCAGCGAGCCCATTGGCGTCGTCCCCGCGTGATTCGCATGACCCGTGAACGTGAGCACCATGCGCGTCTGTCCGGCGATGGCATCCACGACCCCAAGCGCCGCGCCTTCGCTCTCCAGCACTGGTCCCTGCTCAATATGGAACTCGAGATAGCCGAAGGCCGCCGGGTGCAGCGCCATGGTGGCTAGCTCGTCGGGATCAAGGCCGAAATCACGGATGGCCTGCCTGACCGTGATCCCATTTGCGTCAGTGCGCGCCAATACCTCAGGTTTCAACTCGCCAATCAGAGCGAGGCTCCCAAGAAACGGTTTCCCGAAACGCACGCCCTCTTCCTCAGAGAAGCCGATGACCTCAATGGCATATGGCATTACGCCCGTCGCGGCATTCTGTACGGCCAGCCCTTCCACCAGTGCAACACCCATCACCACGCCGAGAATCCCGTCGAACGCGCCGGCATTCGCGACCGTATCAAGATGGGAACCGATCAGAAGACGCGGGGCCTCCTCCTCCGCACTCTCCAGAACGCCACGCAGATTTCCGGCTGCATCCACATGCACGGCCATTCCGGCGGCACGCATCCATTCGCTGAACAATTCATGCACGCGATGCATGGCAGGCGCAAGGAACGTCCGCGTGGTCTCGCCCGCAATCTCTGTACATTGCGCGATCTCGCGGCAACGCGCGATGACACGCTCTGCGCGCGCAGTATGCATTCTGCTCAAGCCGTGCGCCTCACCCGCGCTTGAATGTGCCCGGCCGGTTCGTCCGTGGGCACGAAGATTTCGTTGGCGTTCTCCTGCCCGAACCGCGCGAGATCGACCAGAAGACAATGCTTGTTGGGCATCACGATGTCGATCTGGTCGGCCTCGGCGACTCGTTCCAGCGCGGCTTTGCCCATCGCGTACAGCGTCTCCTGCACGGACTTGCTCTTGTGGTCGGCAAAGATCGCCAGCATCGTCTCCCGGAGCACGGAGCGCGTCGATTCGAAGTCCAGCTTGTCCTGTGTGTAGCGCCACTCCGCCGTCACCGCAGTGCAGAAGAGGCGATCCTTCGTCTCCTTTAGCGTCGTCAGATCGTCTTGGATGTAGCCCTCAAACGCCGAGCCGGCGGTCTTCATCACCACCATGTTCTTCAACCCGGATGTGATCGCGAAGCCGCCGCCCTGCGCGCGTGAAACCGTCGTGATCGCCACCTCGCCCGACCCGCGAATAAAGCTCGTTGGATGCGGTTTACCATCGATCGTCAGCCGCTTCCACATGTGGCCTTCGATGGAGACCGTGACCGACGAGACCGGCGGATTGCGCGAGAGCAGAAAATCGACCACCTCTTTCGCGTAGTCCTCCATCGAGATCGCCGACGACCGCTTCGCAACGGAGTAGACCGTGTTCTTCATGGTGTCTGTCGGCAGTATCTTGCTGTTGTCTCCGTCGTAGTGCGCAGAGTCGAAGTCGCCGGTGAGCAGTACCTGCACGGTCCACTCGCGCAGTTCGTTGCCTTCAGGCCCGCGCACCACCTTCATCAGCCGGACCCTGGATTTGCCGTAACGATTTTCACCAAGTTCGATCATTCTTTGCTTTCATGTTCCCTCAGATGCACCGCAAAAAACTGGGTGCACCGGATCAACCTATCCTTCAGCTTCCTCTGTATGTTGAATAGCCATTCGCCGAGAGCAGCAACGGAACATGGTAGTGCTGGTCGGGATCGGCCACCGTGAACACGATTTCGACATATGGATAGAGGGTGCGCGTCTGCATTCCGTGGAAGTAGGGGCCAGTTTCGAAATGCAGCTTGTAGTCGGCGGCAACCAGCGCATGCCCAGCCAGCAGCGTGCGGCAGCGCCCATCGGAATCCGTCATCGCGGAGCCGGTCTTGTGCCACGCGCCATCTCGGTGCTGATAGAGCACGATCGCAACATTCGCTGCCGGCCGCCCAAGATGCGTATCCAGAATGTGAGTCGAGAGTCCCATAATGTGCTCGAGTGAAAGATAGATTGTACGACGAAGCCCTGATTATTCGGCGATGCGGAGCCAGCGGCGCAGGCGCAGCTGCGTGATCTGGCGCTGCTGCTCGACCGCTTCGCGCAGCTCCTGCTCGGCCGTGTTAGCCATGCGCCCGCGCAGGATGGCGAGAATTTGCTGGGTCGATTTGCCCGATGCGCAGATCAGGAAGATCCGCCCAAACTTCGCCTCATACTCACGGTTGCCCTCGGCAAGAGCCGCTTTCGCAGCATGATCCTGCGAGCCCATCGCGGCGTTCTGCTCGCCGGAGGACCACGCGAGCGACTGCGCCGTGGCAGCCTGCGCGTGCTGTTCGCCCATGCGCGGATGGCTGTCAAACGCCTGCTGCCATGCGGATTCGGGGAGCGCGAGCCAGACCCCATCGGAAGCGGCAAGGAGCGCTTCCGGTGAAGAGAATGGCCGTTGTGCGGCGAGCTTTACCGCCCAAACTTGCGAACCGCAGCAGGGCAGGATCTCGCGCACGGCCTCATCGGCGGGAAGCGAGTTCCAATGCGCGAGGACTTCGGTTGAGGCGGTCATTGCGACAGCCCCAATCGCTGTTCACGTCCGCGCGTTACATCTGCGAATCGTGGCCGATCTCCTTCTGCCTTGCGTTCCGCCGTGGGAATTTGATAGACTGCCTCACCCCGCAGATACGTCGCTTCTACGCGCCCTTTTAACTTCTCTCCAAGATAGGGCGAGATGCGGTGACGCGTGTGCAGATCGTCCGCTGTGGGAATGAACTCTGCGTCAGGATCGAAGACCACGAAGCTGACCTCGCGACCGGGAACAAGTGCGCCTGCGCGGTCGCTGCACCCGGCAAGCGCGGCGGGCGCAGAAGACATCCAGCGAGCGATATCATCCAGCGCGAAGCCACGCGACGAAGCGCCGGTCCAGACGGCAGAAAGCGCGACGGAGAGCGAGGCGATGCCTCCCCACGCCTGATCGAAGCGGCCTTCATCAAGGCGCTTCATCTCCGGCGGGCAGGGCGAGTGATCGGTGACGACGAGATCGATCACGGCTTCCCGCAAAGCCTCCCAGAGCTGCTCGCGGTTGGCGAGCGAACGAATCGGCGGCGCGCACTTCAGCAGCGTTGCGCCATCGGCAATATCTTCTGCCGCGAAGTGCAGATAGTGCGGGCAGGTTTCGACAGTGATGGGCAGGCCTTCGGCGCGCGCGGCGTGAAGGTCCGGGAGGGCCTTGGCAGTTGCCAGGTGCACGATGTGCAGCTTGAAACGATACTGCCGACACAGCTTTATCATCATGCGAATAGCTTCGACTTCGGCCTCGTCCGGCCGCGAGGCAAGATAGGTTGCATAGCTGCGCCAGTCCGCGTTGCGCGCATTCAAGGCGGCCGTGGCTGCCTCGATCGGCTCAGCGAGCTCGGCATGCACCAGCAGCGGTAGGCCGGACTCAGCAATGGCGGGCAGCGACTGCTCCAACTGCTCACGGTCGATCATGGTGAAGCCGTCGCAGCCGGGATAGATGAGGAAGCACTTATATCCGCGGACGCCGGCGCGAGCCAGCGGCAGGATATGCTCCTGATTGTCAGCGACCGCTCCGCCCCAAGCGGCCCAATCGATGAGGCATTGATTGGTTCCGTTCGGACCGCCGGAAGACGCCGCAGCGCGTTTGGCGTCCAGCGCAGCAACGGTGGTCGTCTCGG
>DATNAU010000239.1:0-3480 GCA_035572415.1 Acidobacteriaceae bacterium | reverse complement strand
CGTTGAAGCCCACCGTATTGTAGAAGCCCGCGGTCTCGGTGACATACTCGCGGAAGCGCAGCATGCCTTCGGGGCTGTCGAAGAACCACCATGGCGGCCCGAGGCGCAGGCAAGGGTAATGCCCGGCCAGCGGCGCCAGTTCACGGCTGTAGGTAGTTTCGTCGAGCGTGAAGAGGATGATAGTCAGGTTCTTCTCGTTGCCGTAAAGCTCGAGCAGCGGCTGGAGAGCGCGGACATATTCCGTCGGCGTTGGGATGTCGGCCCCGGTGTCGCGGCCGTACTTCTCGTACACCTTGCGGTTGTG
The DNA here is from genome assembly GCA_035572415.1 of Acidobacteriaceae bacterium. Taxonomy (GTDB): domain Bacteria; phylum Acidobacteriota; class Terriglobia; order Terriglobales; family Acidobacteriaceae; genus Edaphobacter. The sequence goes on along the minus strand of DATNAU010000239.1, from coordinate 3,176 downwards.
GTTACGGTACGCGCCGGGGTGAATCTGCATCACGAGACCGTCTTCGACGCTCATGCGCGCCATCTCGGACAGCATTTGGGCGCGGAACAATTCCTGCTGCGCGGCATCGGCGCGGCCGCTGAGCACGGCTTCGAACAGATGCGATGCCTGGGCGCGGTCCAGATGGGCCGTCTGCGCGGTCGGGTGACCATGATCGGTGGCCGTGCAGCCGAGGGACTTGAAGCGCTGCCGCGCATTCGCAAGCGCGGCGAGGTATCCACCCCAGACGCTGGTGTTTTCACCCGTGATCTCGCCCAGTTTCGCGACGTTCTCGGCGAATCCGTTGAAACCAGGATCGACGACCGAATCGGGCCGGAAGGTCGGAATGATGCGGGCTTTCCAGCCCGAATCGCGAACGGCCTGGTGATATTCGAGCGAGTCGAGGGGCGAGTCGGTGGTGGCCAGCACTTCCACGTTGAACCGCTCATACAGTGCGCGCGGCAGAAATTGCGGCGTGCGCAGCCGCTCGGAGATGACGTCGAAGTAGAGGTCCGCGGTTGCGGGCGACAGGCGCTCGTCGAGTCCGAACAGTTCGTGGAAAGAGTAATCGAGCCACATGCGGGTGGGCGTGCCGCGGAAGAGGTAGTAGTTCTCGGCGAAGATACGCCAGACGCGGCGGGGATCTTTCAGCTCGTCCACGCCAATCTCCAGGTCATCCATCGAGATGCCCTGGCTGTAGAGCATGCGGTAGATGTAGTGGTCCGGCTGGACGAAGAGCTTCGCGGGATCAGGGAAGGGTTCATTCTTCGCGAACCACGCGGCCTGCGTATGGCCGTGCGGACAGATGAGGGGCAGGTCGCGAACCTCAGCGTAGAGCCGCCGGGCGATGCCGCGCTGGGTGGGCTCAGCCGGAAAGAGACGGTCTTCATGCAGCAGGGAGACGGTTTGGGTGGGCATGGGTGAGGTTGACCTCCTCTATGGTTACTACCGATTGCCCCGGCAGTGGTCCGACCACTAGAATACACCGCAGGGGCGTTGCTTTCGGTGGTAGTTTCTTGCATAACAGAAGTACCACGTCATGTTGGCCGCTTTATCTCGCCATGAGGGACGTTTCGCGGTGAGCGAAGCCCGGCAGGGAGCGAATTTATGTCCAAGAATGACACGCACATGACCATGCGAGTGGTTAACCACATCCGAAACATGATCGAAACGGGTGGGTTGCAGCCTGGGGATCGCATTCCGCCGGAGCGCGAATTTGCGCGCAAACTGCGCATCAGCCGCGCCAGCCTGCGCACGGGCATTGGCTATCTGGCGGCCATGGGCGTGATGGATGTGCGACACGGCGTGGGCACCTTTGTCGCCGAGGGTCCGCCGGAGATCGGCAAGTCGTCGCTGAGCCTGCTGGGGGCGCTGCATGGGTTCCAGTCGTGGCAGATGTTTGAAGCGCGGCGCATTCTGGAGAGCGAACTGGCAGCGCTCGCCGCGGAACGTGGAAAGGAGCAGCACTTCACTGCTCTGTCAGAAGAAGTCGCCGAGATGTATGCGACGGTCGACAACCCGATAGAGTATCTGATTCACGACGTGCGCTTCCACCGGGTGATCGCGCAGGCTTCCGGCAATCCGATTCTGGCTGCGCTGATGGAGACGATCACTTCGGCGCTCTATGACGAGCGGCGCAAGACGGCCGAGCGGTCACGCGATCTGCGGCAATCTGCCGACCTGCACCGCGAGATTTATAAGGCGATCCGCTCCCGGAACGCGCACGAGGCGCGCGCGGTGATGGAGCGGCATTTGGCGATGGCGCAGTCGGCTCAGGCGCAGGAAGCGGCGGAGTCCGGGACCAACGGCCACGCGGCGGCGCCGCAGACGTCCACACCGGCGAAGCGGGGCAAGACGGGCGAAAAGACGCTTTGATTCGAATTTTGGCGGGTTGTAACGCTACGAGCCGGTGCGGGCTGCGCGCGGGAGGACCCGGGCGGAGCGGACCGGTTTCTTCTGCGCACGAACGAGTTTTGGCTCAGGAGCCTCTTCGACGCCGGACCGGCGATCCATCCATTCATCGAGCCGGGACTTGCGGAAGCGCCAGCGGTTTCCAAGCCGGAACGCTGGAATAAACCCTGTTGCTGCATAGCGATAGAGGCTGTCGGCGCTGATGCCTAGGTAGTGGGCGGCCTGGCGGATATCCATGACTTCGCGCGTCTCGGCGGATACGGCAGGTGAGGGTTTCACGGGTCCTCCGGTCAACTGGGCATCGCAATGTATACCACAGACAAGGCTGGCAAAGAAACAGACATTTGCCAGGGAAACCGGAAAAGAAACCCGCAAGCGAGGAACCCCATGTCTGCCCAGACGGGAGACATGGGGCACCTGCGCGAAGCGATTGGGCTTAGAGCTTCGGCTCGAGCGAACGGATGATCGAGAGGAAGCTGTCGTCGAGGGTGCGGTTCTTCGAAATAGCTTCGGCCAGCGGAATGTCCTCGATTTTTGTCCCGTGGAGCACGACCAGGCGTCCGAACTTGCCCTGGTGGACGAGATCGATCGCGGCCAGGCCGTAGCGGGTGGCCAGCATGCGGTCATAGGCCGTGGGCGTGCCGCCGCGCTGGGTATGTCCCAGGTTGACGGACCGGGTTTCGAAGCCAGTCTTCTTCTCGATTTCTTCGGCCAGTGCTTCGCCGATCCCGCTCAGCCGCGCGTGGCCGAAGGAGTCCACCTTCGTTCCCTTGGTGGCCTGCTCGCCTGATCCGGGCAGTTTGGCGCCTTCGGCGACGACGACGATGCCGTAGTTCTTGCCGCTCTCGTAGTTCTTCTTCAGGATCGCGCAGGTGTGGTCGAGGTCGATGGGCTTCTCGGGGACGAGGACGACATGCGCTCCGCCGGCGACTCCGGCGGTGAGGGCGATCCAGCCTGCATCGCGTCCCATCACTTCACAGACGATGACGCGCTCATGCGAGGCGGCGGTGGTGTGCAGGCGGTCGACGGCTTCGGTCGCGATCATGACGGCGGTGTCGAAGCCAAAGCAGACATCGGTGCCGTTCAGGTCGTTGTCGATGGTCTTGGGAACGCCCACACCCGGGACGCCAGCCTGAATCAACGCGTTCGTGACGGACTGCGTGTCGTCGCCGCCGAGGGCGATGAGGGTGTCAATTTTATTCGCCTTGAGCACCTGCACGCACTTCTCAATGCCGCCTTCGACTTTG
>DATNAU010000238.1:0-8650 GCA_035572415.1 Acidobacteriaceae bacterium | reverse complement strand
CGGCTTGCGCCTGTTCGACCAGTTGCTGCATCCACGCCGTCAGATGCGGCGAAAGAATCGAGCGGATTGCGGAGCGAATGCAGAGCCGCAAGTCGGTGGCGATCTGCTCATTGCGGCTGCGGCCGGTGTGCAGCTTCAGCGCAAGATCGCCGATCTCGCGCGTCAGCTTCAGCTCAACAAAGTGGTGTACGTCTTCGGCAATCTCCGCGGACTTCGCAAACGGTGCAGCGGAGTCATAGATCGTACGCGCATTCACATCGAGATCACCCAGCTTGCGCAGGCCATCGCGCATCCGTTTGCCTTCATCGGCAGTCAGAATGCCGGCGGCCTCAATGCTGAGCGCATGGGCGATGCTGGCGCTGATCTCAACCTGAAAGAGCCGCCAGTCGAACGGAAAGCTGCGCTGCCACCACTCAAAGCCCTTGTCCAGCGGCTCGCGGAAACGGCCCGACCACATCTTGCCTGCGGGTTGTTCTACGTCAGACAATCGCGCTCTCCTATCCTTGTTGTTTTTGCTTGTCATTTCGGAAGGGACAAATTTTGTTTGTCATTCCCGAAGGGAATCTGCGTTTCAATGCTCAGTGTGACCGGCGAATCCTCCGGCATCAATTCTTCCCAAGCCGGGTTTGCTGCCTCGATCAGAGCGATCTTCTGGGCCCTTGTCCAATGCTTGAGTTCCTTCTCCCTGGCGATTGCGTTATTGACGTACTGAAATTCTTCGCAATACACGAGCCGCGTGATCTTGTACCGCGCCGTGAACGTACCGGGCTTTAGTTGACGATGTTCGCGGACGCGTTTGCGAAGGCCATTCGTGAGGCCAATATAGAGAACATGCGACCGGTTGGAGAGAATGTAGACCCAGAACTGGTACTCGTCGAATTTGGGCATTGTGGAACTCCGTGTGATGTCGCGGTCGGATTAGCAAAACGCAGATTCCCTTCGGGAATGACAAACAAAACCACAAACAAAAGCGCGACTATTCCACCAACAAAGCCGATCATTCCTTTTCGCCGCCACCTAACTGCGGCATCTCGGATCCTTTACTCAGCCGGATCAGCCCGCTCTCCGCATAGATCAGCAGTTTGTCGCGCGTGTCTGTAATGTCGAGGTTGCGCATGGTGAGCTGGCCGATGCGGTCGCGCGGCGAAAACGCCGACTCGGTCTTCTCCATGCTCAACCGCTCCGGCTTGAAGGTCAGGTTCGGCGACTCGGTATTCAAGATTGAATAGTCGTTGCCACGGCGCAGCTCCAGCGTTACCTCGCCAGTGACAGGACGAGCCACCCAGCGCTGCGCCGACTCGCGCAGCATGATGGCCTGCGGATCGAACCAGCGCCCCTGGTAGAGCAGCCGGCCCAGCTTGCGCCCGTTCTCGCGATACTGCTCGATGGTGTCCTCGTTGTGAATGCCGGTCACCAGCCTCTCATACGCGATGAACAGCAGCGCCAGCCCCGGAGCCTCATAGATGCCGCGGCTCTTGGCTTCGATGATGCGGTTCTCGATCTGGTCGCTCATGCCGAGGCCATGGCGCCCGCCAATACGGTTGGCTTCGAGCAGCAACTCGACCGCATCCGCAAACTCGCGCCCGTTCAGCGCCACCGGCACGCCTTCGACAAAGCGCACGCGCACTTCTTCGCGCGGCACGCTGACATCGTCGCGCCAGAAGGCCGTGCCCATGATCGGCTCAACGATCTTTACGCTCGATGAGAGCTGTTCCAGGTCTTTGGCTTCGTGCGTCGCGCCCAGAATATTCGAGTCCGTCGAATAAGCCTTCTCCGCCGACATCTTGTACCCGAAGCCCGCCTTCTGCATAAAGGCGGACATCTCCGCGCGGCCACCCAATTCGTCGATGAAGGCGGAGTCGAGCCAGGGCTTATAGACTTTGAGGTTCGGATTGACGAGCAGCCCGTAGCGATAGAAGCGCTCAATGTCATTGCCCTTGAAGGTCGACCCGTCGCCCCAGATGTTGACGTCGTCTTCCTTCATCGCCGTGACGAGCATGGTGCCGGTGACGGCGCGGCCGATGGGCGTGGTGTTGAAGTACGTCACGCCCGCCGTGGTGATGTGGAACGCGCCTGCCTGCAGCGCGGCAATGCCTTCGCGGACCAGCGCTGCGCGGCAGTCGATCAGCCGCGCCTTCTCCGCGCCGTATTCCAGCGCCTTGCGCGGGATGGCTTCGTAGTCGGTCTCGTCCGGCTGGCCGAGATTCGCCGTGTAGGCGTAGGGCTTCGCACCCTTCTGCTTCATCCAGTGCAGCGCGGCGCTGGTGTCCAGCCCGCCGGAGAATGCGATGCCGACCTTCTGGCCGACGGGCAGATTTTCAAGAATTACTGACATCGTGCTCAACCCTTCGCTGGCCGCAACAGAAGTGCGCAATCCCGCACTGCGATTCTGTTCGCCATCCGGTTACAAATTCATTTCGCGCAAGAGCCCGGCTCAGATGGTCCGCTTGCGCGCCTGCAGGCCGCGATCGCGTGGGCTGTGGATGCGCTTGGCTCCGCCCAGCAGCATCAGCAGCAAAGCCTTCTGCGCGTGCATGCGGTTCTCCGCCTGGTCAAAGACGACGGACTGTGGTCCGTCGAGCACCGCATCGGTCACCTCGGCGTTCCGATGCGCCGGCAGGCAATGCATAAAGACCGCGTCCTGTTGCGCCTTCAACATGAGCGCCTCATTCACCTGGTACGGCTTGAAGATCGGCGCGCGCTTGGTGGCCTCATGCTCAAAGCCCATGCTGGTGCAGACATCGGTGTAGACCGCGTCCGCTCCGGTGACGGCCTTCGCCGCATCCTGCGTGAGCGTGATGCTGCCGCCGGTCTGCTCGCTGATTTCAATGGCCTTGTGGATGATGTCGAGCTTCGGCCCAAAGTTCTTCGGGCTCGCGATGGTGCAGTGCGCGCCCAGCTGCGCGGCGGTCAACATCAGCGAATGGCAGACATTGTTGCCGTCTCCGACGTAGGTGAAGCGCAGGCCTTCCACCGTGCCGAAACGCTCCTCCAGCGTGAAGAAGTCGGCAATCGCCTGGCAGGGATGCTCAAGATCGGAGAGCGCGTTGATGACCGGCACCTTCGAGCATGCGGCCATCTCCGTGATGGTGTCGTGCGAGTAGGTGCGCAGCACGATCACGCTCATCCAGCGCTCCAGATTGTGCGCCATGTCCTGAATCGATTCGCGCTCTCCGAGCGGCGACTGCGTCTGGTCGACGAAAATGGCGTTGCCGCCCAGCGTGTTGATCGCAGCCTCGAAGGTCAGCCGCGTGCGCAGCGACGCTTTCTCAAAGAACAGCACCATCTGCTTGCCGTCGAGCGCGTGGCGAAAGTCTTCCGGATGGTTCTTCACCGCGTGCGACAGCTCCATGATCGCAGCCATCTCCTCCACGGTCAGGTCGGCGATAGAAGACAGATCGCGGCCATTCAGCCGCTTGGCCGCCTCGGAGAAGGCCACATCGCTTTGAATGCCCAGCTGGCGGCGCGATAGTGTGTGCTCCTCACCTTTCGGGTTCATCATTACGGTTTTGCTACCCATGTTTGTGCTCCCCTGCCGGCGACTGGCCGGCCATTGCTGCTGCGAGAATCCCGTCGAGCGCGGCGATAGCGTGATCCACGTGCTTGCGCTCCAGTACAAACGGCGGCAGAAAACGCAGCACCGTCTCGCTGGTCCTATTGATAATGATGCGCTGTGCCATCATTTCAGCCGCCGCGCGCTTCGCCAGGTCGGCGGAATCAAGCTCGATACCCAGCATCAGCCCCAGCCCGCGCACCTCGACGACGCTGTCGTGCTTCTTGCGCAGGCCCTCCAGCTGCTGGTTGAAGTAGCCCCCGACTTCTTTGACGTGCTCGAGCAGCTTCTGCTGCTTCATGGTGTCGATCACCGCGATCGCCACCGCGCACGCCAGCGGGCCGCCGCCGAACGTCGTCCCGTGCATGCCCGGAGAGATCGCGCGCGCCGCCTCATCGGTGCAGAGCATAGCGCCCATCGGCAGGCCATTGGCGATCGGCTTGGCCAGCGTGGTGATGTCCGGCTGAATGCCGTAATGCTGGTACGCAAACCACTCGCCGGTGCGGCCCATGCCCGACTGAATCTCGTCGGCCAGGAGCAAAGCACCGGTGGAGTCGCACAGCTCGCGCGCGGTTGCGAGGAACTCCTTCGAGACGGGACGCACCCCGCCCTCGCCCTGGATCGCCTCAATGCAGATGCCGCACACATCGCTCGAAAACTTCGTGCGCAGGTCGGCGACGTCGTCAAAGCGGACGAAGTCGACATCGGGCATTACGGGAGCGAACGGCTCGCGATACTTCTCCTTGTGGGTGGTCGCGACCGCGCCCATGGTGCGGCCGTGGAAGCTGTGCTCGACGGCAAGAAACTTCGTGCCGAGCTTCTTTCCTTCGCTGCGCAGCACGCCGGCATGCGCGCGCGCCAGCTTCAGTGCAGCCTCCCAAGCCTCCGTGCCGGAGTTGCAGAAGAAGACGCGGTCGAGGCCACTCATCTCCGTCAGCCGCATGGCCAGCTCAGCCGTGTGCTCATGGTAGAAGAGGTTCGACGTGTGCATCAGCTTCTTCGTCTGCTCGATGATCGCCTTCTCCACCGCGGGATGGCCATAGCCCAGCGCCACCACGCCGATGCCGCTCAGCAGGTCGAGATACTCCGCGCCCTGCTCGTCATACACATGCACTCCCTTGCTGCCTGTGATCAGCAGCGGGTTGCGCTCGTACGTCTGCAGCAGCAGCTTCTTTTCCGCAGCCTGTAGTGCCTCCAGCTTCGTCATGCGACCATCACCTCCGTCCCGTCATGTACCTTCGTTGAAATCAAATCCGGCAGCAGATGCGCCGCCTCTGCCGGCAGAATCCTTACTCGTTTGACGCCGCTCAGCAGCGCCTCGCGACACGCGTTCAGCTTGGGCAGCATCCCGCCGGAGACAACCGCCTGCCGCTCCAGCTCCGGCACCTGCTTCAGCGAGAGCCAGCGCATCACCTCGCCGTCCGCGCCCTTCACGCCCGGCACATCGGTCAGGAATACCAGCGCGTCCGCCTTCGTGCAGATGGCGCACGCCGCGGCCATCTCATCCGCGTTGATGTTGTAGTACTCGCCATCAAAGCCTAGCGCGATCGACGAGATCACCGGCACCGCATCCATCTTCCAGATCGCCTCGAGCCAGAGCGGATCGGTCGCGGCAATTTCGCCGACGAATCCGAGGTCCGGTACGGTCTTCTTCTTGCGCGCGCGAAAGACGTTGCCGTCGCCGCCCGCGAGGCCCATGGCGGAGATGCCGTGCGACTGCAGCGAGGCCACAAGCGACTTGTTCACGCGCCCGGCAAGCACCATCAGCGCCGCATCGCGCGTCTCGGCGTCCGTCACGCGCAGGCCGCTGATGAACTGGCTCTCCTTGCCCATCAGCTTCAGCGTCTGCGTCAACTGCTTGCCGCCGCCGTGGACTAAAGCAACTTGATTTCCGTCGCGCACCAGCTCCGCTATGGCTTTGCCGCAGGAGTGCAGCAGGGCCTTGTCTTCAATGGAGGCGCCGCCTAACTTCACCACGTATCTCACTTCAGGCCCTCCGCTTCGTCCCAGCCGCACATCACATTCATGTTCTGCACGGCCTGACCCGACGCGCCCTTCAGCAAGTTGTCGAGACACGAGACCAGCACCAGCCGCTGCTTGTCCTTCGCCAGTTCGAAGCCCAGGTCGCAGTAGTTGGTGCGCACAACGTGCTGAATCTGCGGCAGGTTCGGCGTCTTGTGTACGCGCACCAGCGGACTGGTTGCGTAAAACGCGCGCAGGCATGCTTCGATCTCTTCAGGTTCGGTCTTCTGCGCCAGCCGCAGGTAGATCGTCGAAAGAATGCCGCGCGGAATCGGCAGCAGATGCGGCGTGAACTGGAGTTGGTCTGAGGTCAGGCCAAGCTGCTCCAGCATCTCGCCCGTGTGGCGATGCCCAAATACCGCATACGCGGAGAGGTTGTCCGCCGCATTCATGAAATGCGTCTTCGCGGTCGCGGCCTTGCCGGCTCCACTTACGCCCGATTTCGCGTCGCAGATGATTCCATGCTCCACATCGACCAGGCCCGCGGCAATCAGCGGCTTCAGCGCCAGGATGACGGAGGTCGAGTAGCACCCGGGATTCGCCACCAGGCGCGTCGACTCCTTCGCGAGCTCCGCGCGATGCAGCTCCGGGCAGCCAAAGACCGCCTCGTTTTGCAATTTCTCCGCGAGCGCAGCGTCCTTATCGTGCAGCTTGTAGACCGCGCGGTTCGCAACCTCATCCAGACGCCATGCGCCGCTCAGGTCGATCACCTTCACGCCATGATCGAGCCACTCCGGCGCCCACTCGCGCGACGTTTCATGCGGCAGCGCAAGGAACACAACCTCGGTGCCCATCTCACGCACCAGCTCCCAACTGAACGCGCGCACCTCCGGCAGCTTCTCTCCTTCGCCCAGCGCCAGCTGCGGCTGAATGTCTTCCAGCGGCACACGTCCGGTCGCGCTTTCATCGGCCACACGGCCGAGAAACAGCGGCTTCGTCTCCGCCAGTCGCGGATGATGCAGCAGCAGCCGCGCCAACTCGCCGCCGGCATAACCGCCCACGCCGGCCACAGCCGTCCGGACTGTCGCACGAACTGCCGCGCGCGATTCTGTGCTCACGCTCTTCGCCGTCTCGATCTCCGTGCTCACTGCCTGCATTGCAAATCCCTCTGCTTCGCTTGTCATCTGAGCGGTAGGCGAAGCATCCCGCATTTGTCTTCAAAAATCCTGCCCGGCTTACCCGATGTAGTCCTCGATGCGCGCCTTCAGCCGTCGCGCCTGCTGCTCGTCCGGGCAGATCACCAGCACCGTGTCATCGCCGGCCAGCGTGCCCACAACCTCCGGCCAGTCCTCGTAGTCGATACCCGCGGCCACCGGTTGCGCCGCGCTGGTGGTGGTAATGACGATCAGCTGGTTCATCGCCTGCCGCACTTCGAGGCCGAAACTGCTAAGCACTTCGCGAATCCCCGGCAGCGCGTCCTCGTCGTCCTCCGGCGGCGGCGCGGTGGGCAGTGAATAGCCCTGCGGCCCCTTGGACAACCGCAGTTCATGGATGTCGCGCGAGAGCGTCGCCTGCGTCACGTGGAAGCCGCGCCGCGCCAGCCTCCGCCGCAGCTCGTCCTGGCTCGGCACCATGGACTGCGCCAATACGTCACGGATTGCGGTTTGTCGCTGCTGCTTCATTGCAACTTCCATCTCTCAGGTCTCACTTCTTTGCTCAGAGCCTCACGCCTTAGGCGCGTAAAATGGAGAAAGCCATTCGGCCTCCCCTACAATCCGCCGGCTTTCCTGCAAACGTAGAACGTTAGTGCATAATCATGCACTAGATATGTATAAATATTCAGCCGTCCCGATGTCAACCCTAATCTGAGATTCGGAGGGTTTGCGATGAAGAACCACATCCTCAAGGCGACTCGCTCATTCTTGTGGATTATTGTCCTGGTCGCGAGCTCAGGTGTTCTTCGGTCCCAGTGCCCAGATTCAGGCGAGACCAAAGTCTTCCAATCCAAAAGTGGCACCGGCTACTACTTCTACAGATTCCAGGGCGATGGTACCTTTCGGTATTTTCTGGATGGCAAGAAGTTTTCTCTGAACGATAAGGATGGTGCACCCGGCAAGACCTATCTCTTCATCGATGACATGGCTTACGAGCCTCTTTTGATAGAGAAGGCTCAAATACTTGAGTACACAAAGAGCACAAACACTCTCGACATCCTGCGAGCCCAGGCAAAATACGAACAGCAGTATTTCAAGAAAATTGATCCTGCGATGGTGATTCAGGACTATGGGCCAACCACCACAAAGAATCCTGACGGCAGCGACAACCGGATGTTTTACCTCTGGAAGAAGGAGAGCGCGCCAGGGAAGACTCCTGCAACACAATACCTCGCGTCGACAGTCGTTAAAGATGGCCTGTTCGTGATGTCATTTATGCCTGTAAGCGGAAAAGCTTCCGAAGACGACATGATCCATCGAATCCTGAACTACGCCTCGCACTTCGGAACGGTGTCGAGCGATCAGTGCGCGCAGGTACTCGCTCCATCGAAATAGGGCTGCCGGCCAACTCTCAAACCGACGTAAGACGCTGGCCCGCCGAAAAGCCTTCGCCCGATTCGACTCCCCGCCTGCGCTCGCCTACACTAGTGGTTCACGTCCCCCCAAACCACTCCCCAGAGGCGGCGCGATGGAATCCGCAACCACCCCGGAACTGACCCAGGAGGTCGGCCACCTCACCGGTGCCGACCGCACTCCTCCCGAGCAGATCGTCGCGGCCCTGCGCGGCATTGAGGTCCTCAACGGCCTCACCGACACCGAATATCTCTGGCTCGCGACGCAGGGCACCGAGCGCAAGGTCGGCCCCGGCGTGCAAATTTTCCGCGAAGGCGACCCGCCCTATGGCATGAACATTCTGCTGCAGGGCGAAATCCACGTACGTCGCCGGCAGTCGGGCAATATCTCGCTGTTCATCGCGCGCATCGGCCAGATCTCCGGCCTGCTTCCCTTCTCGCGCATGAAGGGCTACGGCGGCGACGGCTACACTATCGGGCCGATCTGGGTCCTCGACATCCACGAATCGCTCTTCCCGGCGATGCTCGCGGCCATCCCTTCCATGGCGCAGCGCTGCGTCTCCGTTCTG
>DATNAU010000237.1:0-47931 GCA_035572415.1 Acidobacteriaceae bacterium | reverse complement strand
CCCCGGCGACCGCCGCGACTGCCACCACAGCGCCCTCTACCGAAGACCTCGCCACCGTGCGCGAGCAGCTTCTCGCGCTCCTCCGCATGAGCCCCACGCTCACCCACGTCCTCGAAGACGACCCCACCCTCCTCGCCGACCAGGACTACGTCGCCCGCAGCAACCCGCAGCTCGCGCAGTTCCTCACCCAGCACCCGGACATTACGCGCAATCCCGACTTCTTTCTCTTCGCCAACCTCTCCACCGATGACAAACGCGTCGACAGCCTGCACCGCCGCAGCGAGAGCAACAGGCCTCCTTACGATCAGGAACTCCGCCGCGAGGAAGTCAACACGTTCTCCCAAATACTCGTCTTCGCCGGTGTTATCGGCTCGCTCCTCTGGCTCATCCGCATCTTCCTCGAGAACCGCCGCTGGTCCCGCATCGTCCGGCAGCAAAGCGAGATTCACGGCAAACTTATCGACCGCTTCGCCAGCAATCAGGAGATCTTCCAGTACATGGAAACCGAATCCGGACGCCGCTTCCTTGAGGCCGGCCCCGTCCCCATCGTCCTCGAAAACCACCAGCGCCTGCCCGGCGGCCTCGCCCGCATCCTCGGCCCGCTGCAGTTCGGTATCGTGCTCACGCTGCTCGGCATCGGACTGCTCATCCTCCAGCGCAGCCTCCCGGACATCGCCGACGCTCTGCGGGTCTGCGGCACCGTCGCCCTCATGCCGGGACTCGGGTTTATCATCTCTGCAATCGTCACATGGCGCATCAGCTCGCGGCTTGGCCTTATGCCGCAGCCCTCCGCCACATCCGTCGAGCTGTCCGACCGGCAGTGAACGGGCCCGACCCAGCAAAGAACCAAAAGGACCGCAGGATGAACTGGGAAGACGCAATTCCGGCCATCGCACTCGCCCACGCGGCCCCCTCAGTCGGCAATGCGGAGCCCGCCATGGACAGCGACCAGTTCGCCGCATTCTACGAGCGCACCTCGCGCCCGCTCTGGGCCTACCTCGCCCGCACCTCCGGCGATCCCGCCCTCGCCGACGACCTCATGCAGGAGAGCTACATTCGCTTCCTCGGCGCCGGCTTCCCCGGCGGCGGCGACGTCGCCTCGCGCAGCTATCTCTTCCGCATCGGCACCAATCTCCTGCGCGACCACTGGCGCCGCAAGCGCACTGTCCCGCTGGAAGACCTTCCCCCCGACCGCTCCGCCGCGCGCGATCTCACCGGACACACCGAGTCGCGCCTCACCCTCATGCCTGCCCTCGCCAAACTTCGCCCGCGCGATCGCCAGCTCCTCTGGCTCGCTCACGCCGAAAACTACTCCCACCGCGAAATCGCCGAGATCACCGGCCTCGCCGCCCCCAGCATCCGCTTGCTTCTCTTCCGCGCGCGCCGCCAGATGGCCAAGCTGCTTCAACAGGAGGGCGCGAAAATCTCATGACCTCCGCCTGCTCTCATCTCGCCGAAGTTCGCAAGGCGCTTGCCGCCGGCCACTGGCCGCAAGCCGTCGCGCCGGAACTCCGCTCTCACGCCACAACCTGCACCCGCTGCACGCAGGAGATTCTCATCACGCAGCATCTCTTCGCCGCCAAGGCCTCCGCCCTCACCGCATTCCAGACCGACGCGCCACATGCCGCTCCGCAACTGCTCTGGTGGCGAGCACAGCTCCGCCGCCGCAACGCCGCCCTCGCGCAGGCCGCGCGCCCCATCGCCGCCGCACAGCTCTTCGCCATCGCCATCACCGCTGCCGCCGCCATCGGCCTCATCGTCACCCACTGGGACTCCATCTTCAGCAGCGCCGCACATGCGCCCGCGTCCTCCTTCATGGCCCTCCTCACCAACTGGGGCCTCGCGCCGCTCCTCCTCGCCATCACTCTCGTAGCCACCCTCGGCGGCCTCGCCCTCTATCTCTCCGCCGACCGCCAATAGCACGCGCAATCGACGTTCAGTCCCTCTTAAGCATCCAACGCTATCGTCATCTGCTACGAGAGGGACGTGTGAGAACCATCACAGTACAGCGCTGCGCGACGGCTCTCACGGGCCTGCTTCTCCTTTCCCCATTCGCGGTCGCGCAATCCGCCGCAACCGCCACGCCTATCACGACCACGGCCTCCTCATCTGAGATTGCAGCCCTGCCGGACGCGCCCGTCCCGGTCGCCTCGCAGAGCGCTCCACAGGCAAGCCAGCCGCAAACCTCCGCGCCGCAGCAAAGCACTCCGCAGACAACACCGCCGGCGCAGGGCAATCAGCCCTCGCTCAGCGACCTCGGCTTCTCCCAGGAGCAAACGCAGGCCAACGCGCAATTGCAGGCGCGCCTCAACCAGCGAACGCACGACCTCAAGGTCCACCAGACGCTCGGCCTCATCACGCTTGCGCCGCTGGTAGCTACCATCGCTGTCTCCGGAGGAGCCACGCAGAAACATGACCGCAACACGCCCGGGGCTACGCCCGTCGAGCCCAGCTCCGCCGGCGTCGATCTCCACGCCGCGCTCGGTTCCACCACCGTGGCCATGTATGCCGCAACCGCCTGGTACGCCATCCGCGCACCCAAGATTCCCGGCACCAAACCCAAGGGCGCGATCCGCCTGCATCGCGACCTGGTATGGATTCACGGCCCCGGCATGGTCCTCACGCCCATCCTCGGAGCCATGGCGCTCCACCAGGAAAACAACAACGAAAAGATTCACGGCATCGCATCCGCGCACGCCGTCGTCGCGTGGACCACGGTGCTGGCCTACACCGCCTCCGCCGTCTCCATCTCATGGCCGCTTCATCTCAAGTTCTGGGAACACCAGTGAAATCTCTTGGCGTCATTCTCCTCGTCGCCACCGCAGTGGCCTCCGCGCACGCGCAGAACCAGTGGACGCTCACCCAGTCATCCATCACCTGGCACATCACACACCCCGTGCATGAGGTGGAGGGCACCAGCCACGCCGCCAAGGGCAAAGGCAACTGCTCCGCCGGCACCTGCGACTTCCTCATCGCCGTCCCGCTCAACACCTTCAGCTCCGGCGACACCAACCGCGACCTGCATATGCTCCAGACCGTCCGCGGAGCGCAATTCCCCATGGTCGTCGTCCGCACCCATCTGCCGCAGAGCGAACTCACCGCGCCAACCGTGCACGCCGATCTCGAAATCCAGTTCGCCGGCCAGACCGCCCATTACAGCAACGTGCCCTTCACGCGCACGCAGCACGGCGCCGATGTCGAGATCGCCGGCACCATCCCCGCAACCTGCTCCGACTTCAAAATCGACCGGCCATCCTTCCTCACCATCCCCATCCACAACGAAATCCCCGTCAAGGTCGACCTCACCTGGCATCCGCAATAGGTCTTGCCGCAATCCGGGCCGGACCCATTCATGCGCGGGTATCAGCCGCGCACGGGTCGGGAAGAAAGATGTCCGCGCTTTGGGATACTGCGACAAATCTCAATCGCAGCCGCCACGGATCGAACCTGTCATTCTGAGCGGTACGCGAAGAATCCCCGCATTTGTGCAGACGCCCGCCACCCAGCGCTTTGCCTTTTCCCAGCCCACAGATGTTCGGGTGCCCCATTCGTACGCGAAGCGGACGGGTGGGGTAGAACCAACGCCGGTGCGTGACTAATGAACATCGCGGCTTCATCGCGGGATGAGTGGGATCGAGCCACTGAACCCAAGCGCCATCGGCGCGACCACATCACAGCCTGGGCCAATCCCGAGCTTGAGCCAGGATAGGCCCAGGTGCACGGACCCCAAAATCCGGAGGGCTGAAAGCCCGGCACAATTTGAATGCGCATTTGCCTTTTGCCCAGCCCCGCGCGAAACTCATCTCCGCATGAAAACCGCCGCCCTCAGCCGTGCCGTAAGCCGCTTAATCTCTGCGGACTTTAGCCCCTGAGGTCACTTTTTAAATCAACTCGCTAAAAATCGGTGCCTGTCGGTGTCATCGGTGTTAAGCTTTTTCACCGGCCCGATCCTTGACACCACCCGTACAATTAAAGAAGAGGAACGGAACCTCTCAGTCGTCGTGCGCTTTCCCGGCAGGACCTGAATGGTGCTACGCTGCGTCTAACCTCACGTGGAATGAATCACATGACGATCTTCAATAGAATCAAGATCATGGCCGCAAACCAATTGTTTTCAAGATTATGCAATTTTGATATGGGGGGGCTGGTAGCGGTCGCCGTCATAGCCGTCACACTGGCCGCACCGATGCGCCTCCCCGCCCAGGCCTCCGCCGTTCCCTCCGCCGCGCCCACCGCGCCCGCCGGCGCGGATGCCGAGCAGCGGGGCCACGCCCTGATCGACCAGGCGATTCAGGCCCTCGGCGGCGACGCATGGCTCAACAAAACCAGCATGACCGCCGAAGGCCGCGGCTCCAGCTTCTTCCACGGCGAGCCCAACCCCTACGTCTCCGAGTACCACGAGACCGTCCGCTTCGCTCAACCCAAAGCGACGCCGCCGCTCAGCTACGCCACACGCATCGGCTTCCTCACCGACCGCAGCATGATCCTGCCCGGCAAAAAGATCGACGTCATCCAGATCTTCGTAGACAACAAGGCCTACGAGATCACCTACAAGGGCAAGACCGAGGTTCCCAAGGACCTTCTCGCCGACGACATCCGCCGGCTCGACCATTCTCTCGGCACCGTCCTGCAGCAGTGGATTCATGCCCCCGGCGTCATGATCGTCTACGAAGGTCAGAAGCTCATCGATCGCCACCTCGCCGATCAGGTCTCCGTCCTCACCGCCGCCAACGACGCCGTCACCCTCTACATCGACTCATCCAGCCACCTGCCCATCCGCAGCACCTTCCAGTACCGCGACCCGCAGTTCCACGACTTCGACGAGCAGTCCGAAACCTACGACGATTACCACACCTTCCAGGGCATCGCCACTCCGCTCACCGTCACCCGCTACCACAACGGCGACATGGTCGGCCAGACCTTCTTCACCAAAGTCACCTACAACGAGCCTCTCCCGCCCGACACCTTCTCCCCCGACGCCGTCTCCGCCAAGCTGAAGAAGAAGTGACCCAAGATGCCGCGTCCATTCTCAAACCGCCAGTCTGTCATCCCAAGCGAAGCTGGTCGCGCAAGCGAGCAGCGCAGTCGAGGGACCCTGCATTTGTCTTCCCCTCGAACCCCCGAACCTTGCACCTCGGCCCTCGAATATACTCATCCTGCATGTCAGACCAGCCCAATTCGCACGTCATGGACATCGTCGAGATCATGTCCATTCTGCCGCACCGCTATCCGCTGCTGCTCATCGACCGCATCCTGGAGCTTGAGCCGCGCACGCGCATCGTCGCCCTCAAGAACGTGTCCATCAACGAGCCGCAGTTCGCCGGCCACTTCCCGGACTACCCCATCATGCCCGGCGTCATGATGGTCGAGGCCATCGCGCAGGCCGGCGGCGCGCTGCTGCTCAACGAGATTCCCGACCGCGAAGACAAGCTCATGGTCTTCACCGGCATCGACTCCGCCCGCTTCCGCAAGCCCGTCGTCCCCGGCGACCAGGTCCGCATCGAGGTCACCGTGCTCAACTGGCGGTCTACCGCCGTCAAGATGCGCGGCGTCGCCACCGTCGACGGCAAGCTCGCCTGCGAAGCCATCGTCATGTGCGCCCTCACCCCGCGCGGCGGCAAGAAACCGCCCACTGCCGCCATCGAGTCCGCAGAGTGAGTTCGAAGCCCGTTGTAACAGTTGCCGGAGGAACCGGATGACCGGTCGAGCAGTACGGATAAGCCTCGCAATAGGCATCGGGGCTCTCGCAGGCATCGCATCAACCGGGCAGCAGCCGCAACCGGGAAAGCCCTTGCAGTTTGAAGTGGCAGCCATCAAGCCTGGAAACACGAATCACCTTGGTGCGTTGACTTCGACCAACGGGAAGCTGTTTCAGATGGTGAATGTGCCTTTGAAGCAGTGGGTCGAGATGGGTTTGTCTGTTCCCGATTATGAGTTGAAGGCGCCTGCCTGGCTCGACACGACTACCTTTGATCTCAACGCAAAGCTACCCGACGAGTTAGTTGCCCAGAAAGCGCCCAACCAGCCCGTCGACGAGAAGGCTATGGCCGAGAGGCAGAAGGTTATGGCCGATAGACAAAGTGCCATGGCCGAGATGATGAGAAGCCTGCTTATTGAGAGATTCGGATTGAAGTGGCATGACGAGCAAGGGACCGTCGCCGGCTATGAGCTCGTCACCGACAAAAAGGTTCTGGCGCAGCCCGCCTCACTCGTGGAGCGGCTGCGTGGTACCGGGGGGGCAGGCTGGGGACGCTCCACTGTCTCCGGCACAAATATGTCGATGTCGCGGCTTGCTGAGTTACTCGGTCTAGCACTCGGAAGGCCCGTCGTTGACGCCACCCACCTCACAGGTGGATACGACATTAAACTCGCGTGGCGTCCTGACAGCGATGCCGAGGTGGCAAGACAGAGGCAGTATGGAAATGGCCTCGATAACCTCCCCGATTCAGCATTCACAGCAGTCCGCGAACAGTTGGGCTTGCGGCTTCAGCCGGCTAAGGTTCCGGGAAAAGTTGTCATTATCGACCAAATTAATCGCCAGCCTGCAGCAAACTGATGCCGTTGATTAAATAAGTAAGATGGAGCCGCCGCTAGATCGAATGCCCTCGAACAACGATCCCCGTAATGCCGTCATCCCGAGTGGAGCCGCGAAGCGTCGCAGTCGAGGGACCCCCGCATTAGCATCTGCTTTGGTCTGTATCTTGATTGCTCTCTCGGCTCAGAGCGTCGCCGCGCAAAGCAACGCCCTCAAAAGTTCAGCAAACACCCCACAAGCCACCAGGCCTTTCACGTTTGAAGTCGTCTCGATCCACCCACACAAACCCGGCGCGGAACGCATGGGAACGCAATACCTGCCAAATGGCTATAACGTCAACGGCGTCAGCATCGCGTATCTGATTCAGTTGGCGTATGTGCCGGAAGGTGGGAACTGGTCTCTATCGTCGCGCATTGAGAACGCTCCACTATGGCTTAACAGCGACCTCTATGATGTTGAGGCACGCGTAGCTTTGGAGGACCAGCCAGCGTGGCAGAAAGCACAGGCCGGCATCTCTTCTGACCTGTTGCAGAGTTCATTGCGAGCCGCGTTGAAAGATCGTTGCAAACTCGCCGCCCACATCACATACGATCAAGCACCAGGTTTCAATCTCGTCGTGGCCAAGCATGGAGCCAGGCTCAAGCCGACGGTGCCCGGCGCAGTGAAGCCGGTCCCGAGGAAAACCTACACAGCGGGAGACGGTTTCTTCATTCAGGACAACGGAACGAGGCAGTTCGTCGGAGTATCGATGGCAGACTTTGCCAGAGTGGTGACGAGACTTACCGGTGATCAGATCGTCAGCGACAAGACGGGTCTTGCCGGACGTTACGATTTCACCTTGCCGTGGTATCAAGAGAGTCCACAGTTTCGTGGAGTCGATCAAATGCCTCTCTCCAGCGCCGGCCTTGCGCTGAAGCCCGGTAAGGTGGCCATTACCGTTATCAACATCGACCACATCGAGAAGCCCGATGCGAACTGAGAACTATCAACTAACAACCAGCAACTATCAACTCGCGCGCATCCCGAATGGATGTGCGCGATGAGTAACATCCATCCCACCGCCATCGTCTCGCCCGGCGCGCAGATTCCCGCCTCGGCGACCGTCGGCCCGTGGTGTACCGTCGGCGCGAATGTCGTCCTCGGCGAAGCGGTCCGCCTGCTCTCGCATGTCGTCCTTGCCGGCGACGACACCGGCAAGCTCACCATCGGGCGCGGCAGCACTATCTATCCGTTCGCCTGCCTCGGCATCGCGCCGCAGGACCTCAAATACGCCGGCGAACCCACCGCCTGCACTATCGGCGAGCATACTACTATCCGCGAGTATGTAACGATCTCCCGAGGCACTACGGGCGGCGGAGGCACGACGACCGTCGGCGACCGCTGCCTCATCATGGCCTACACGCACATCGGCCATGACTCGCACATCGGCAACCACTGCATCCTTGCCAACTCGGCCACGCTGGCCGGCCACGTCACCGTCGAGGACTACGCCACCGTCGGCGCGCTCTGCCCCGTACACCAGTTCTGCCGCATCGGACGCCATGCCTACATCGGCGGCGGCACCACCATCACCCAGGACGTGCTGCCCTACTCGCTGACCTCCATCGAGCGTAACAACCACGCCTACGGTCTCAACAAAGTCGGCCTCGAACGCCGCGGCTTCACGCCCGAACAACTGAAGGCTCTCCGCAGCGCCTACCGCTTGCTGCAGCACTCCAAGCTCAACACCACGGAAGCACTCGCCGCCATCCGCGCACTGGTGGAACCGACTGAGTCCGCCTCGCGCGCAGCCTCAGACGCTGCTCCGCTCGACGCCGCCACCGCCGAGCACGTCCGCTACCTCGCCGACTTCATCGCCTCCAGTGACCGCGGCGTCATCAAATGACTCCGCGCGAACTCGACTCCCGGCCTGTTATTCTCCTCCGCATGAAATCCGACCGCCTTTCGCGCCTCCTCGCGGCCGCCGCCTTTGCGCTGCTTCTCGCGCCGCTCGCCCTCACTCTTCCCGCGCACGCGCAGCCCGCGGCGCCACTCGTCTCCACCTACGGGCCGCCCAAGGACTCCACTGTCCTCCACTCCACCTTCGTCGACTTCGACTCGCTTCCCACCTCCGGCCCACGTCAGGTCTTCGACAATCCCTCCATCGCGATGGACAAGGTTGAGGTCCACGTCACCACCCTCGCGCCGGGCAAGGAGTCGCACCCTATCCATCGCCACCCATGGGAGGAGATCATCTACGTCCGCTCGGGCCAGGTCGACTTCACCATCAACGGAATCGTCCACCACGCCGGCCCAGGCGCCTACGCCTTCTTCGCGTCCAACGATCCGCACAACGCGCGCAACGTCGGGAGCACCCCCGCGACGTACTATGTCGTGAACTTTGTAAGCGATGTTGCATCCAGCGCCGCGCAGGCCAACGCGCCCTCCGCCGCCACGCAGAACCAGCCCGGCAAATTTGGCTCCGCCGTGATTGACACCAATTCTCTGCCTGTCATCGCTACGCCCACCGGCTCGCGCTCGGTCGTCGTGCAGTCGCAGCCCACCGTCACCTTTATCGCGCTGGAGACCCACATCACACGTCTGGATCCGGGCAAGCAGACCACGCCCGACAGAGATCCCAACGACGAGGTCTGCATCCTTCGCGAGGGACAGGTCGAAGTCACTGTCAACGGCATCTCCTCGCGCATGAACGCCGGATCGCTGATGTACTGGGCGCCCACCGATCAACGTAACTTCCGCAACATCGGCACAACGCGCGCGTCCTATCTTGTCATCCGCGCCACGAGCGACAAGTCACCCAAACCACCTGTTGCCGCAAGTCATTAGGCGTCGCTCGCCACGCTAAAACAAACGCGCCGCGATCAAGCGGCGCGCCTTGTTTTCAGCCCAGGTTTACCGCACAGCCGAGCGGCTCACCGTCACCTTAACAGTCGCCGTCTGCGTGATCCCACCGCCGGTAGCGGTCACTGTAATTGTGTATGTCCCTGTCGAAGCCCTTTTGCCGGCCGAAACCTGCATCGTCGCAGAACCGGTTCCTGGCGCCGCAATCGTGCTGGGCGAGAAGCTCACGGTGACTCCGGAAGGCATGCCCGAAGCTTTCAGCGCGACTGAGCTGTTGAAGCCGTTCGCACCCGTTGTCGAGATCGTGGTGCTATTGGAGCCGCCCAGCACCACCGTAAGACTGGTAGACGAAGCAGACACGGTAAAGCCTGGCGGCTGCGGAGTTGCCGTTCCACTCGTCAGCGCGCTGATCAGGGCCGCTGTCGGACTGCCCCATCCTGTCACCAGATCGAAGCCCGATCCGGCCGAATAGCTGCCTGAGGTTCCGCTTGCAATGTCATGGAAGTTCGCTGCATACGCCGTTGCATTCAGGTTCTGCGCGTAGATCGTGGGGTTCACGAACCCGACAAATCCCTGGCCGCCCGCAGCCAATTGCTGGTTCGCCAGCGCGGCGAAACCTGCCCACATCGGCGCCGCAAAACTGGTGCCGCCGTAGAGATTCGCATTGCACGCCTTCTGGTTCGCGCAGGTGTAGAAGGTGAAGTCTGCATTTGCCGCCACGTCGGGCCCGTTGCGCAGCGTCGCCGAGCCGCCGTTCGGATTGTTGGTGATCGACGGATCCTGCTGGTACCAGGGCAGCGCGATCTTGTCCGGGGAGATGCCGCCGCCGGAGTCCGCCCACGCAGTCTCAGATTGCCACGCGCCGCCAGCGCTCGCCGTCACCAGATCGGTACCGCCCACCGAGATCACATAGGCATCGTCCGCCGGCCATGCCTCGCTGTTGCCGCTCGACGCCCACGTCGAGTAGTCGCCCGACGCGGCAAAGAAGCTCTGTCCCTGCGCTGCCATCTTCTGGAAGTAGGGGTCGAGCGTCGTGGGGTCGGCAGGCGTCCATCCCCACGAGCAGCCGATCGTCGTCGGCAGCGGATTGCCTTTTGTAGTTGTCGTCATTGCGCTCAGCAGAGCCGTATCCGTTGAACCCACAAACATCGTCAGGCTTGCAAGTCCGGGCGCCATGCCCAGGGCCTGCGTCATGTCGAGCGTCTGCTCAGTGTCGTCGCAGTGCTGCGGTCTCGCGGAGCAGTTGGTGGAGGTCCCGTCCACGCTCAACAGTGTGATGGGGACGGTATTCGTCTGTCCGATGTTTGCATAGTAAGTGTTCAGATCGGTCAGATTGGTCCCGAGGAACTCAAACAGCCCGAGGTTCTGTCCTGCGCCCGTCAGCGTCGTGCCGCCGGCATACGCGGCGCGCATATCGCTGCCCAGATACGACGCCGATGGCCCCGAGCCGGTCGTCGCATGGTCGACCACATCGTTTGGATTCAGGTGGTGCTCCGCCGCGAAATCATTCAGGTTCTTCACCAACGGATGCGGGATGGAATAGTTATCGAGCCCCGACACGTGCCACAGGCTGAAGGGCAGTCCCGTCGTCGGCTCCGTATCCGGCGAGTAGAATGTCCGGTTCTCCGTCGGGTGCTTGTACGTCAGCAACTGCACGCGAAACGCGCTCTCGATGGCCGCCACGGTCCCACTCGCCTGGATGTCCATGCCGTCGCGCGAGCCACCCGTCACCGTCAGGCCATTGTTCGTCAGGTAAGTGACGGCTGCATCATAGTCCGCTTGCGACGGGCCAAACTGCGCGGTGAACTCCGCGGGCGTCAGGTAATGCCGGTAGTTCGGGCTCGCCGGGTTATAGATGTCCGCCAGAAACGAGTTCAGGCCCGCCGCATTGCTCAGCGGCAGCACTACATCCAGTTGCAGCACCGTGTCGGCCTTCAAATGACCGTTCACCTGCGCCGAGCCGTTTTTTACGGCTTCATGAACATGATGCGTCCGCACCGTTTGAGCGCTGGTTGCTGCAGTTGTTAGCGCGAAGGTGAAGGCGAGTGCAGGCAGGGCAAGGCGAAGGCCGAACGGGCGCATGGAAGGCTCCGGGTAGAACGGGGTCCCCAAAACTCTTGCTGCTTCTGGGTAGATAAGAATCATCCCGCCCCGCAAGCACCGGAGTCAACGAAATTCAGGTAACCAGCCTGGGATATCTCCCCTGCGGTGATAGGATCATTCCGCGAATCGGGGGCCGTCTCCTCCGGCCTCCAACTGAACGGCAACATGGCAGAGCAGGACCCCAACGCGCCCGGCCTGGAAGCGAACATCGTCCCCGGTCCAGCCGCCCTTCCCACCTCCGCAGCCGCCCCAAGCGCCAATCCGTTGGCGCCGGCCGTCCCGAGCACCTCGCCTGATTCGCCTGAAATCGTTCCCGCCCCGCCCTCAGATACTCCCACCGAGGAACCAGCCCCCATGATCGACATCCGAGAACACACAGCTTCCGCAACCGAGAATCAATGGGGCGATTCTGTTTGACGACAAGTTCACACATTCCGAAAGTGCGACCGAAAAGGAAATCGCCGCCAGCAGTCCGTCTCTGGACTTCTCGCGCCTCACGCCGCCGCAGATCGACCGCCTCGAACTCGGCATCCAGCAAGCCATCGCAGCGGATGGACGGCTGCTTTCCATCGCGAGCATTATCCAGGGCCGGCAGGAAAGCCGCCTCCAACAGATTGCGGCTTCCGCGCGTCAGCCGCGGTGATACTATCGTTCCGCGATTCCGGGCCACCTTATTCCAACCCCGAGTTTTCTGGAAGGAGCCGATATGCGACGCGCTATTTCCGTGGCCGCCCTCACCGTCTTTTCTCTCGCGGCGCATGGTGCCGGCGACCCTCCGTTTCATCCTCATATTCCCAAGGCGTGGGACGACCAGGCCGTCGCCACCATGGAGGTTCCCCTTGCGCAGCGCGATCGCTCGCCCAAGTACATGTCCTCCGCCGAGTACTACGCGCTCAAGGTTCGGCCCATCTACCGCTCTTATCCGATGTACCTCGCCGGCCGAGAGCCCGCAGGGTATCTTGACTCGCTGAAGCAGAAAGATCCGGAGATCGTCTTCGATCCCTCAAAACTCCACACCAAGGCCGACTGGATCCGCGCCGGCAAACTCGTCTTTGAAATGGACACAACATTTCTCCCGCCAGTGGCCGCGCCGGCGTCTCCGCCGGGCGGCTGCAAGGCCTCGAGCGACGGCCAATTGCAATGCTTTCACGCGCAAACCCGCTACTACATTCGGACCAAAGGCGTGGTGGAAACCGGCGCAAACTCCTGCGCGGGATGCCACACGCGCTTGCTGCCTGACGGCACCCTCTTTGAAGGCGGCCAGGGCGTTCCGTTCTTCGGCTCCGCCTCCGCCGAAGCAACTATCCGAAGCGAGACTCCCGAACGGTTCCAAAGATTGGTAGACAGCTGGTGGAAACGGTACGGAGTGCCCTGGATCGAGAACAAGGAAGATTTCGAGAAGCGTCTCACCAGGGACGAAGTCATCCGCATCTATGAGGCCTTTCAACCGGCAGTGTTCCCGCGGCAGGGCACCAGTTATGACCATCCCGTGCGCGTGCCGTCGCTGGTCGGCGTCGGCGATCTCAAATACCTCGATGCCACAGGCCTTGTCCGCAACCGCTCCATCGGCGACCTCATGCGCTATGCCGTTATCAACGAGGGCCTCGATATGAGCGCGCACTTCGGCGACTTCCAGCCAGACCCGCAGAGCCTCGGTGGATTCGGCGCCGACGCCGGTACACGCTACAGCGATGAGCAGCTCTATGCGTTGGCTCTCTACATCGAATCGCTGAAGCCTCCGCCGAACCCGAACAAGTTCGACGCACACGCCCGCCATGGCCAGCAGATCTTCAAGGAAGAAGGCTGCCCCACCTGCCACACGCCGCCGCTCTACACCAATAACAAGCTGAATCCGGTGCGCGGCTTCAAGGTCCCCGACGACCTCCGCAAAACCGACGCCATCATGACCACCACCGTCGGTACCGACCCCACCCTCGCGCTCGACACCCGCCGCGGCACCGGCTTCTACAAGGTTCCGTCGCTGCGCGGCCTCTGGTATCGCAGCGCCTTCAGCCACAGCGGACAGGCCGCCACGCTGGAAGAATGGTTCGATCCCGCCCGCCTCGAAGACGGCTATGTCGCCAAAGGATTCCACCTCGGCCCCGGCCCGATCGAAGGCCATGAAAAAGGCCTCGATCTCTCGCCGGAAGAGAAGCGCGACCTGATCGCGTTCCTGAAGACCCTGTGATTGCGACGGAATGCGAATGGCCGCGCAAAGTGTGTCACGTTCTTTCGTGCAAGGCATTGTCTCCGGGTCTCACGGAACCGCCATAGACAGTTGGATTTTGAACTGCGGCAACCCTCTGAGTGCTGCTCACGGAATGGCGGCGAACCGCTCTTCCGCTGAGTGCTTCCGCAACCCAACGAGAAGACGAACACGTGGCTCTAACTGCCGCATTTTCTCTATACTTTCCCCGAGCGGGGACCGAATACTTATGCGCTGCGCACCGCTGGCCATTCTCGCTGTCGCATTCCTCTTCGGCACGTGCGCGCGCGCACAGACCCAGAAGAGCTCCGCCGCGCCAACCCTGAAGGTCTATACCCGCGAAACTGTCGTCGACGTATCCGTTACCGACGCGAAGGGCAATCCCGTCCACGGCCTCACGCGCGATGACTTCACCGTCAAGGAAGACGGCAAGCCACAACCCATCCGCAGCTTTGAAGAATTCGGCGCTTCGGCTACGCCGCAGCCAACGCGCAAACTCCCGCCTAATGTCTACACCAACCTTCAGCCCCCGCCCGCTGGGCCGGCTCTCAACATCATTCTCCTCGATGGCCTCAACATGGCACCCCCTGACGCCTCCGCCCCTCAGCAGGTCAGCCAGTCCTTCACTGTTCAGGCGCGGGTAAAAGAAGGTGCCGAGAAATACTTGCGCGCTATGCCTCCGGGCACCCGCGTAGCTGTTCTCAATCTGACAGACCACCTTCGCATTTTGCAGGGCTTCACATCCGATCCCGCTCTTCTCCGTGCGTCGGTCGATGCGATGCAACTGGATATGGAAGGCCACGCCAGCACCGTCACCAAGGGCATGCCACCGTTGCAGATTGAGCAGCTCATCGAGCAATGGCGCACCCTGCAGAATTCCCGCAATCGCGCGACGCTCGAAGCCCTCAATCAGATCGCAGTCGACTTCGCAGGCGTGAAAGGGAAGAAGAATCTCTTCTGGTTTTCCGCCGGTTTCCCAACGCTCGTCCTACAGGGAGACAACGAGCAGGCCGGTCTTCCTGACTACAATGTCGACCTGCATAGAACCTATGCGCTCCTGGAGGCGGCGCAGATCGTCATCTATCCGCTCGGTGGAAGGACGCCCGGGATGCCGATCGTAAGTCCAACCGGCCCCTTTGGCATCATCACGCCGAGCAGCATGGCTTATGGTCCAGTCGTCGCCGACGAGCAACTATCGCTCGAACAGATGGCGGAAGCCACCGGCGGCCGCGCCTTCTACAACTCGAACGACCTTGCCGTTTTGCTTGGCAAGGCGATTGCCGCAGGCTCGGATTACTACACCTTGTCCTACGCCCCGCCCGGCACCAAGTTCGACGGGCGGCACCACACGATTCACGTCGAGCTCGACAAACCCGGCCTGCACCTCATCTATCGCACCGAGTACTGGGCCGAAGACCCGAATGCAATCAAGCCCTCCGCTGAGCTGTCACTTGTGAAAACCATCTCGCCTGCAACTTCCTCCGATCCGGAAGACCCCGAAGCCACGATGCAACTCGCCATGGGACGCGCGATGCCTTCCTCCACCGATCTCCTCTTCGATGTCGAAGTGAAGCCGGTCAATCCAGCCGACCTCCCAGCCGAGTCCGCCAAACCCGTTTCAAATGGAAATGCTCCAGTAATCTTTGGCCACCTCGATCCCAAACTCAACGGCAAGCCGCTCACCCGCTACGGCGTCACCTACGCTATTCCTGGCAAGCAGATCGCCTTCACCACCGCCGCCAACAACATCCGTCACGGAGCGCTCGAATTCGACATCGCCGCCTATGACGGCGACGCCAAACTTCTCACCAGCCTCAGCCAGTCCATCAACCTTCCCCTCACCGCCGAGCAGGCTGCGCAGCTCGCGCATTCGCCCTTTCGGTTCTTTCAGCAGCTCGATCTTCCCGGCGGCGCACTGTTCCTCCGCATCGGCGTCCTCGACCGCATCTCCGGCAAGATTGGCACCCTCGAAATCCCCTTGGTCGTGCCGAAGAAATAGCGGCAAGCCACGAAGGCCTTGAGCGCCCGTAAGATAGATGGTGCATGTCGGAAGATCAATCTATCCTGGGCCTCATCGCCGGCAACGGGCGCTTTCCGTTCCTGCTGCTTGATGCGGCCCGCGCGCACGACCTCACCGTTGTGGTCGCAGCCATCAAGGAGGAGACCGACCCGGAGATCGACGCGCGCGCCGCCGACGATCCCAACATCCGCGTGCACTGGCTTTCACTCGGCGAGTTGTCGAAACTGATCGAAACCTTCCACGCCGAGCGCGTAACCCGCGCCGTGATGGCTGGTCAGGTCCGCCACACGCAGATCTTCTCCTCCATCCGGCCTGACTGGCGCCTCGCGAAACTTCTTCTCAACCTGCGCACGCGCAATACCGACATGCTGCTCGGCGCGGTCGCGAAGGTGCTCGCCGACGAAGGCATCGAGCTCATCTCCTCCACGCATTACCTCGAGCCACTGCTCGCGAAGCCCGGCGTCCTCACCCGTCGCGCGCCCACCGAGGAGGAACGGAAGGACATTGCCTACGGACGCGCCGTTGCCCGCGCCATCGCCGCGTACGATTTGGGGCAGACCGTCGTTATCGCAGCCCAGGCCGCCGTTGCTGTTGAAGCCATGGAAGGCACCGACGCCACCATCGAACGAGCCGGGGCACTGATGCGCCCATGGGATGACGCTGCCTCCACTCTCAGCCGTGCGCTCACCGTCGTGAAAGTCGCGAAGCCGAAGCAGGACATGCGTTTCGACGTGCCCGTCATCGGGATCGCAACCATTGAAGCGATGCAGCGCGCCGGAGCCACCTGCCTCGCCGTCGAGGCCGGTCGCACGCTGCTCTTCGATTCTGCGGCGATCATCGCCGCAGCCGATGCTGCCGGAATCGCGATCCTAGCCGAATCTGCTTCGGGCTCCGGCGCGCAAGAGACAGGCGCGTGACAACTCCCCGGTCCGCAAAGCGGTACTATGGTCGCTGCGGATCTCGTCGTTCCGCAGGATTTCTTCACGCGACATCGCAAAAGGAGAAGCACCCATGCTTCGCAGCAAAGGTTTTGCAATCGCTTTCACCGCCGCGTTCGCCTTCGCCACGCTCGGCCTTCAGGCCCGCGCAGGCGATCCCCTTGCCGAAGGCGCCAAGGCGCCCAACTTCAGCCTGCCCTCGCAGGAAGACACCGCAGTCTCCCTCTCGCAGTACCACGGCAAGTGGGTCGTCCTCTACTTCTATCCCAAGGACATGACCACCGGCTGCACCATCGAGGCGCACAAGTTCCAGGAAGCCCTGCCGAAGCTGGACGCGCTCAACGCGGTGGTGCTCGGCGTCTCGCTGGACACGGTCGAGAGCCACAAGACCTTCTGCTCCAAGGATTCGCTCACCTTCAAGCTGCTCGCCGATCCCGACCATAAGGTGATCGACGCGTACGGCGTTCCGGTCACGATGCACGGCGCCAACGGCTTCGCCCAGCGCGATACCTTCCTGATCTCGCCCGACGGCAAGATTGTGAAGACCTGGACCAACGTGAACCCGAACACGCATACCGATGACGTGCTCGCCGCCATCGCCGGGATGAATGCCGGCGCAGCGGACAAAGTACAAGCCAAGAAGAGAGATTAGCTCCTTCTGCAGACGCAAAACGGCCCGGACCTCTCGAGAGGAGCCCGGGCCGTTTTGCTTGCCTTAGTGTGTGCAGCAGAACTACTTCTTCTTCTTCGCAGCCTTCTTGGTGGACTTCTTCGCTGCCTTCTTGGTGGACTTCTTTGCTGCTTTCTTCGTTGCCAAGGTTCTACCTCTCGTTTGTGATTTTTTGGCGCCCTTCTTCACAGCGGCCTTTTTCGAGGCCGCCTTACCGCCGCGTCGGGAGCCTTGCTTCTTCGCGGCAGATTTCGATGTCTTCTTCGCGGCTTTTTTCGCGGGTCTCTTGACTGCCTTCTTTGCAGCCTTTTTCTTTGCAGCCTTTTTCGGTGCAGCTTTTTTCGCAGCCTTCTTCACCGCCGCTTTTGCCGGCGCTTTCTTGTTTGCTGAGCCCATCCGTGCCGGTTTGGCCGTTCTGGACATTCCCTTAGCCGGTTCGTAACCGCGCACCGGCGAGGGCATCGCAGCGACGATGATCGCCTCTTCCACGCGCGGTTCCGGCTCCAGCAGATCGTCCACGTCATCATCCACGCGGCCAAGGTCATCGTCGTCGGAGTTGACGGCGATGCTTACTTCTTCCTCTTCCTCGTCGTCATCGAAGGGGGATTCACTCTCGTAGCCGTCCCCGAATTCATCGTCCGCTGCGGCGGACAGAGCCACCTTCTTCTCGTCGAACTCGTCGAGCCAACCGGTTCCAGTAAGCTTCATCGTCGATGTCCTCGTTGCCGCACCGCTCGTACTTCGCGATGCGTTTCGAATCTCTCTCTACGATGCAACCGGAAAGCATTTGCATCGCGCACGGATTCTAGCAACAGAATGCATCCGCACGCCAGCGAAGGCAAGCATTCTTTTTCACTGGGAAGCCGGTCCGCCAGCCTGTGCTAATGCGATGCCGCGGTCCGCTTTCTGTGCGCGCCGGTCTTTGCCGAGCTCGCCTTCCTGGACTTCGAAGTGTGCACGTGGCTCGACGCTTGCACAGCGCTTCGCGTATGGGCCGAACCGCTCCGCGCCGGTGCGCTGCCCGCGGATGCGTGTCCGCGCCTTGAGCGCACATGCGTCACCGGCGCCAGATGCACAGGCTGACTCACATAGAGCGAGCGTCGTGCGCCCACGCGACTGGACGTGAGATGGTTCCAGCGGCGCAGGTCCTCGACTGAGATATTGAAGCGATCGGCGATAGTCACCAGCGTGTCGCCGGCGCGCGTGACGTAGTGCAGTGGATGGGGCAGGGCCAGCGAAGCAGTGACCGGGACTACAAGCTCGTCGCCGGCCGCCACCGGATCATCCGCTGCGAGCTTGTTGACGGTGGCGAGCTCCGACGCGCGGTCGTGGAAGCTTGAGGCAATCGTCTCCAGCGATTCGCCCGGCTGCACCACATGGAAGCGCCAGGTCGTGCGCTTGTCCTCCGGGACCTCGGCGATGCGCTTCTCAAAAACATCTTTCGTGCCGGCGGGAATGTGGAGATCGAAGTCCGCGTCTTCCGGCGTTGTCATGCGCAACAGGCTCGGGTTCAGGTCTACGATCTCGGCCAGCGGCGCGCCGGTCACGTCTGCGACCAGCCGCAGGTCGATCGGATAGTCCACGCTCACAGTGTCGGAGATGACTGGAGACTCCGGCACCAGCGTATCGAGCCCGTATTGCTTCGGGTTTTTCGCCACGATCGCGGCCGCGATGATACCGGGCACATAGTTCTTCGTTTCCTTGGGAAGCGCATTGCGCTTGTACAACTCCCAGAAATCCGCATAGCCGGTGCGCATCACCGCGCGCTGCACATTTCCCGCGCCCCAGTTGTATGCGGCCATCGCGAGATACCAGTCGCCGAACTGATCGTAAAGCTGCTTCATGTAATGCGCGTACGCGATCGAACTCTTTTCCGGATCGAAGCGTTCATCCACCCAGCCGTTGCGTTCCAGTCCATAGACGCCATTGAACGGCATGAACTGCCACATGCCTCCCGCGCCGGAACGGCGATTGAGCGCCTGCGGCTGAAAACCGGATTCCGCGACGGCCAGATAGATCAGGTCCTGGGGAACGCCGGCGTCGCGAAGGTCTTTCGAGATCATGTCCTTGTACTTGCCCGCACGCTCCAGTGAGCGCAGCAGATGGGCGTGCCCCGCCGGGGAGTTCGCGAAATAGTTGATAAAACCCGCCACATAGTCGTTCACCACGAGGGGCAAGTCGGACTGCGTTGTCTTCAACTCTTCGGCGACCTTGGCGGTGAGCGCCGCGTCTGGCGGAAACGTAATGTCTTCGGCTGTATCCAGCGGCGCTTCTTCCACCGGCGCGGAGAGGCCGTTGCCCTGCTTGAGTGCGGAGATTTCCAGGGAATTGATCTCGCTGAGCAGGTGGTCGAACTGATCGGAGAGCTGCGCATCGCCCTTCAGGTCGAGACCACTGGTGAGCATCGTATCGACCGCGGCATCGAAATCCGAGCGCGCGGCCTCCAGTCTTCCCGCGCGATAGTTGTTCACGCCGCTCTCATACGCGTCCTGTGCGCGGCGGATGATTTGCTGTTCGCGCTGCGACTTCGCCAATGCGTCGGCCACCTGCTGCGGCGTCTGCGCGGGAACGGCAGGAGCCTCAACCTGCGCGGCTGGCTGGACAGCGGGAGCAGCGGCAGGCACAGGAACAGGGGCCTTCGCCGTCTGCTGCGGACAGCCCGCAAGCAACACCACCGGCGTGCACAGCAGCGCAACCGCCCATTGCGGCAGCCGGCTCAACCTTTGCACCAGCCTTGTGGATTCGTCGAGGACTCTGTCGATGTTCTCATGCGCACATACTGCGGCAACTGCGGCTCACGCAATTCGCGAAAGCAATTGCCCTGCTCATTGTAAGACGTTCCCGGAGACGATCCCGTACGCATTTTGTATGGACGTGCTGCTGCCTCCGCGCTTTCTGAAGTGCGACTTTCGAGTGATAGCATCGAAGGTTGAGGCAGTTCGCACTTCGCATGGATCCAAAACACATCCGCAACTTCGCGATCATCGCGCATATCGACCACGGCAAGTCCACGCTGTCGGACCGGCTGCTGGAGCTGACCGGCTCGCTGACTGCGCGCGAGATGCAGGCGCAGGTATTGGACGCGATGGACCTGGAGCGCGAACGCGGCATCACCATCAAGGCGCACACCGTGCGCATGATGTACAAGGCGCAGGATGGTGAAACGTATCAACTGAACCTGATCGACACGCCTGGGCACGTGGACTTCAGCTACGAAGTTTCACGGTCGCTGGCCTCGTGCGAGGGCACGCTGCTGGTGGTCGATGCATCGCAGGGCGTCGAGGCGCAGACGCTGGCGAACGCGTATCTAGCCATCAACCACGGCCTCGAAGTGATCCCGGTGATCAACAAGATCGATCTGCCGTCGGCCGATATCGAGCGCACTCGCGAGATGATCGAGAAGGCCGTGGGCCTGCCGGCGGACGATGCGCTGCCTGTCTCTGCCAAAACTGGACTCGGCGTTGACGATCTGCTGGAAGCGATCGTGCATCGCCTGCCGCCGCCCAAGGGCGATGTCGACGCGCCGCTGCAGGCGCTCATCTTCGATTCATGGTTCGATCCCTACCGCGGCGTTGTGGTGCTGGCGCGCATCGTGAATGGCCGCATGACACAGGGCATGAAGATCCGCATCATGTCGAACGGCAAGACCTTCGACATTGAGAGCATGGGCGTGATGACGCCTAAGCCCGTCCCGCTCGCTGAACTCTCCGCCGGCGAGGTGGGCTTTTTCGTCGCGACCATCAAGAACGTGGCGGACACGCGCGTCGGCGACACCATCACGGATGCCGCGCGCCCCTGCGCCGATCCGCTGCCCGGCTTTGAAGACATCAAGAGCATGGTCTTTGCCGGGCTTTACACCGTGGATACGCATGCGCACGGCATGCTGCGCGAAGCGCTTGAAAAGCTGCGCCTGAACGACTCGAGCTTTACCTTCGAGCCGGAGTCGTCCGTCGCCCTCGGCTTCGGCTTTCGCTGCGGATTCCTCGGCCTGCTTCATCTGGAGATCATTCAGGAGCGGCTGGAGCGCGAATACGATCTCGACCTCATCACCACTGCGCCCGGCGTGCGCTACAACATCCTGCTGACTGACGGCTCGGCCATCGAGGTCGACAACCCGTCGCGCTGGCCCGATCCGGCAAACATTGAGTCGATCGAAGAGCCGGTGATTCTGGCGAAGATTCTCACGAACGAAGAGTACGTGGGCGGAATCTTCAAGCTGGTGGAGGAGAAGCGCGGCCGTCAGGTGAACTTCGAGTATGTCTCGGAGACCCGCGTGATGATCACCTACGAGCTGCCGCTGAATGAGATCGTGCTCGATTTTTACGACCGCCTTAAGTCTGTGTCGCGCGGCTACGCATCGCTCGACTATCACATGCAGGGCCATTGGATCTCCCCGATGGTGAAGATGGACATCCTGATCGGCGGCGATCCGGTGGACGCGCTCTCGGTCATTGTGCATCGCGACTCGGCGTATGAGCGCGGCAAGGCCCTGGTGTCCAAGATGCGCGAATTGATTCCGCGGCAGATGTTCGAGGTGGCGATCCAGGCCGCGATCGGATCGAAGATCATCGCGCGCGAGACGGTGAGCGCGCTGCGCAAGAACGTCATCGCGAAGTGCTATGGCGGCGACATCAGCCGCAAGCGCAAGCTGCTGGAGAAACAGAAGGAAGGCAAGAAGCGGATGAAGCGTATCGGCAAGGTGGACATCCCGCAGGAGGCGTTCCTGGCCGTGCTGAAGGTGGGAGAAGACTAGGGCTGCGCCCATGCCCCGAAGTTCCGCCATTGGAATTGGAAAGCGGCAAAAAGCGGAATCCCCGTTAGATGCAACTTCTACGTATCGTGGAAACTGTGGAAACGCACTCGCTTTGATGAACTTGCGACGAGGACGTGCTACTTTCCGCGGTATTTGCCGTGATAGCCCGGTATCTAATTGAAAATAATACATTTGATGACAGGAAGGCAAAGGCGGAATACCTTCCGAAATCACATCCAAAACGGAAATATGAACGTTTCGCAATCCTGAATCCACAATATTTTCCACACTTCCGGTTAAGCTTCGACAACTTGCGAAACTCACATAACAGGCGCGAAAAGAGGAGGCCCGAAGGCCTCCTCTCTGCCCAAATCTGCGAAGCGGGTTTACTTATTTCGCCGGAGCCGCGGAATGCGGCGTCGTAGAGTGCGTCGCGCCCGTTGTGCCGGCCGGGCGATGGGCCGGGGCCGGCGCTGACGTGCCCGCACCGGCGCCTGCGGATGGGGCCGACGGAGTGGGCGGTGCAACGCCCGACGCCTTGTTGTACTCATCGATCACCGCTTCGGTGATGTCCGCATTCTGGTCCTGCGTGGCCCAGATCAGCGGGCTTTGCTGGTCGCCGTAGTTCAGCAGCAGCGTGTAGCCGTTCTTCTGGACATAGCCGATCATGAAGTCGTGGACCTTGGCTGCCACTTTCTGCAGCGCATCGTTCATATCTGTCTGGAAAGAGTTCTGCGCGTCTTCTTCGTCGCGCTGCAGGCTCTTGCTCTTGTTGTCGATGTCCCTGGTCAGGCGGTTGCGTTCCTCGTCGGTCATCGATGCAGGCGCGCTCTGCAGTTTCTTCTGCAGAGCTGTCAGCTCATCGTTCTCTGTCTGCAGCTTATCTTTCTTCGGCTGGTATTTCTGTCCCACCTCCTGCTGCGCGCGCAGGCCCTCGTTGGTGGACTCCACCGCGCCAATGAAGTTGACCAGCGCGATCTTGGCAGGAAACGCGGTCGGGGGCGGCAGCTTCGCTTCAGCGGGTACCGTTGCGGGAGCAGCGGCAGCCGCGGCGGGGGCTGTCTGTGCAGCCACGGCCAATGGTAGAAGACCGGCAACCAGCGCCGGGATGATGCAGGACTTAGGATTCATGGATTCGGTGTTGCTCCTTGGAAGAGGTTGCGCACCGGCAAGCCGGGCGGCAGAAAAGGTTCTTTACTTGAAGTCTCCGCTACTTCGACGGGGTTGCCTTCGGGGCGCTCGGCCGTGGACGTGCCGGTGCGTTCGAGGTCGGGGCCGAAGGCACCGGTGGGGCCACTCCAGAGGCCTTGTTGTATGCGTCGACCACTGCCTGCGAGATGTCAGTCCCTGGCGCCCAGAGGACATTCAGCCCGCCCTGCTGCGGCGGTCCGGTATTGTCCAGCAGCATGGTGTAGCCGTTGTCCTGCAGGTATTTCCTTACCACCGGCTCAATTTTCTTGGCGACCTCGCCGATCGCATCCTGCACGTCGGCGTTGTAGGCGTTCTGAAAGTCCTCGCCGTCACGCTGATACTGCTTTTGCTTGGTATCCAGGTTGCGTGCAAGAGAAGCCTTTTGGTCGTCGCTCATCGTTGCCGGAGCGTTCTGCAACTGCTTGGTCAGCGAGTCGATATCTTCTTTCAGCTTTTGCAGGCTGGCCGTCTGCGGGCCATACTTCTTCTGGATTGCAGCGACCGCCCTCTGGCACTCATTGGTGGCGGCAGCTGCGTTCTCATACTGGATGATTGCGATCTTCGCGGGAACGGCCTGAGGCGGCGGAAGCGTCGCGGGCTTTTCGGCAGACGGAGCGGCAGTCTGCGCAACTACGGCGGGAACCATTCCCGCAGCGAGTGCGGAGACGAGTACGAGCTTAAGGTTCATCTGTGGTGGAGTGCTCCTTGCAGATCGTGCGAGATAGGTGGACCACACGGCGGACAAAATATGGTCCGAAACGCTCTTCCGTCCTCCGGATTCGCGAATGGCCGCAGATCCGGGGAAGATCCTCGCCGTGTGCCACCCCAGGACCAGACAAAAAAGACGGCGGCCGGCGAATGCAAGCGTTGTTGTTTCGAAACTTCGGCCATTATAGGGTGCGCCACTGGCAGGGTCAATTACAGTCTCTTCCGAAATCCGGATCGCGTCTGTGACTTGACTTCCGTTTTTAGGGACGCGTCGCGACGCAAATGGCGAGCAAAGCCCATTTTCACGGACATACGCCTTGCGGGCAGGGAACCGGATTTGGCATCGCAATTGCTTCATGTAGCCCAGTCCTTGCATCCTTGTGGAACGGTGCCGAGTTTCCGGTGGCGTGGTGCGGAAGGACGGGAGCGATACACCCACAGCAGGTGTAACGCCAGGGTGGCAATTTTCAGGAGGCCGTGACTGGCCATCGTGCAGGGCCGCTCTCACAGCCGGCCTTTGTACTTTTGGCGCGTCCCCACTGGGACGAATGCCAAGCTTGAAGTTCCCCTTGCCACGGGCAGCCTTTGGGCGTAGGATGAAGTTGCCTTGTGAAGCGGCTGTGGGTGCCGACACCCTGTGCACAGGCTTGTCAGGCTCGGGAAGAGCGGCAGAAAAGCACAGGATCCGATGAGATTCCGGCAGGTTGTTTCTGGATTAATGGGAGCCCGGTCTGTATGACCGGCGACTTCATCGGCCAGAACCTCCGGACTTGATCGAACAGCGGCAACGTAAATGATTTGCCATGATCGCATCGCGCCTGAGCCTCGGCTCCGGCTGTGTTGAGCGGCTGCACATGGCAGGCTGAACATGACATTCCTTGGTTGCGCACTGGAGTGGCCCGCCAACTGGGAGCGCATCCAACGGATGCATTGGGAACGGAAGTTTCGAGTACAACTTGACACCGTTTTTCACCGACGCGATAAACCGGCCTCGAAGCGTCTCCGCCAGAAAATGCGGAGAGCAATGGGGACTGCACGCGTGAGGGAGAAATGGGATCGCTAACCAGGAAGTGGAAGCAATGAGTTCAGAGCAGAACCTGTCCGAATCGTCGTCGTATCAGGATTATTCACCCGCACAGATCACGGGACCCAACTCCGATGGCGATGGATCGCGCTTGTCGGCCCCCGGTATGGGCCAGTCCAAAAGCAGCCGCCGCCGCCGCCGCAAGCGGAAGAACAAGCTTGCAGCCTCAGCCGGAGGGCCCGAGGCCGCAACTGCGAATGGCCAGTTTGCGGGAGATATCCAGGCAAGCGGCCAGAGCTACGCCGCGCCTGCTCCGCAGCAACAGGGTTTCCAGCCGCAGCCGGGCCAGAATCAGGGCGGCAAGCGCTGGAAGAAGAAGTTTCGCGACCGCCAGCGCGGCGGAGACAACGTGGGCAACCAGGCGGGTGCGTATTCGAACGGCAACGGCGCTTATCGCGATAAGGACTCTCACCAGCCGGGCAACAACGCGTTTGCGGGTGGAAAGCGCAAGGGCAAGCAGCGCGATCGCGGTCCGCGCGGCTTCGTCGGTCCCATGGACCACAGCTATCGCGCAGTAAACGGCAACTTCGCCGAGGGCCCGGCGGCCACTATCGACACTTTTGGTGGCGGACGCGGCGGACGCAATGGGTATGTCAGCGACTCGCAGCCCATCGATTATTCGATCGGCCGCGCCATCCCGATTCCGGAAGATGCGCCCACGCGAATCTTCTTCTTCATTGAAGACCTTTTCTTCAATGCCAAAATCAACGAGACTGCGCGCAAGCTTGGCGTGAAGGTCGCGTTCATCCGCGGGGAAAAGACGGAGAAGGAAACAATCGCGGAACTGACGGCGGGCGATGAGGTCCCCGGCCTGATCGTATTCGACCTGAACAACGCCAATGCGAAGCCGCTCACGCTGATTCCCAAGCTGAAGACGAAGCTCAAGAAGGGCACGTCCATCATCGGCTTCCTCCAGCACATCCAGGGCGATCTGAAGGCCAAAGCGGTTGAGGCCGGCTGCGACACCGTCATGCCGCGCGCCGCCTTCTCGCAGAACCTGCCCAACCTGCTGCGCCGGTACGGCACGCAGGAAGAGGAAGACGACAGGAACTACAACCAGTAGTGGATGGTTGTTAATTGATAGTTGATAGAAGCGGCTCGCTCAACGCGGGCCGCTTCTATTTCACAGGACAGATCAGAATGCAGTCGCATGGATGGCGAGCAGCTTCTCCAGCAGTGCACGCAGCTTGCCGAGATGCAGCGCGTTCGCGCCGTCGGACTTGGCCTGTGCGGGATCGTCGTGCACCTCGAGAAAAATGCCGTCCACACCGGCCGCAACGGCTGCACGCGCCAGAACCGGAATGAACTCCGGTTGGCCGCCGCTCACGCCATTTGCGGCTGAGGGTGTCTGCACGGAATGTGTGCCGTCGAATACGACCGGCGCGAAGCCGCGCAGGATGGGCAGCGCGCGCATGTCGACGACGAGATTGTTGTAGCCGAAGCAGGCGCCGCGCTCGGTGAGGAAGACGCGCGAAGGCTTTGCGCCAGCCGCTTCGCGGACCTTCTCGACAGCGTGCTTCATGTCGTGCGGCGCGACGAACTGGCCTTTTTTGATGTTGATCGCGCGGCCGGTCTCGGCGGCTGCGATCAGCAGATCGGTCTGGCGGCAGAGGAACGCGGGAATCTGCAGCACGGCTTCTGCGTCGGCGAGCGCATCGGACAGGCGAGGGCAGTCCTCTGGAGTGTGCACGTCGGTCAGGACGGGCAGGCCAGTGTCCTTGGCGATGGCGCGCAGGATACGTGCGCCCTCAGCAAGCCCGGGTCCGCGGAAGCTGCGGATGCTGGTGCGGTTGGCCTTGTCGTAGCTGGCCTTGAAGATGTACGGCATCTTCAGGTCAGCGGCGATGCGCTGGATCGCATCGGCCAATTTGCGCGCATGCTGCTCGGACTCGATGACGCATGGGCCGGCGATCAGGAACAGCTTGTCGCTGCCGACTGCGACCGAACCAATGTTGAAGGTTTGCGGGCCAGGGTTCATTGAAATCATTGGAGCATACAGAGAAACCTCTCTCTCATGGCACAATAGAAGTGGGACATAACTATGGGATCGACTCGTGCACATATCGTTCTTCCCGACGACCTGATCGCGGATATCGATTCTCTGGTCGGCGCTCGCGGCCGTAGCGCGTTTCTGGCTGAAACCGCGCGTGCCGAGGTGCGGCGCCGGCGCTTGCTCGAGTTCCTGGCCGATCCCGAACCTGCCTGGCGAGACGAAGACCATCCCGAACTGGCCAAAGGCGCAGCGCATTGGGTCAAAGAAATGCGGCGGCGAAGCGATGAACGTCTTAAGCCGGCATGGCGGCGCTCGAAGAAGAAATGACGATACTGCTCGATTCAACCGTGCTGATTGATGTATTGCGCCGCCGGCCAAGCGGAGTGGCATTGATGGATCGGCTGCTGAGGGAAGGGCACTCACTTGCGACCGCTGCAATCAATGTCGCCGAAATTTACGGCGGTATGAAACCGCATGAAGCCGACAGAGTTGAAACCCTGTTCAACAACATGGATGTTTACGAGACTACGTTTGCCATTGCGCGCCGCGCCGGCATGTTGGTGAACGGCATTGCGCGCAAGGGGCGCACACATACAGTTGCCGACATGATCGTTGCGGCTACCGCCCTTGAATATGGCTTCACGATCGCCACGGACAACCGAAAGGACTTCGAAAACACCGGAGCCAGTCTTCTGCCATTGCAATAGCTACTTCGCGGGCGGGTGGTCCTTGCTCCAGGCGGCGAAGCGGTCGATGGCCTGCTGCGCGCCGCCGGAGTACCAGGCATAGCCGTTGCGGCGTTCTTCGCTCAGGTCGTTGACGCTGTCGTGCAGCGTCTTGTCGCGATCCCCAAAGATGGGTTTCTGCGTTGTGATGCTGTAATAGCGCGACCAGAGCGGCGCTGCGCCGTCTTTTGCGACGAGATGGCGTCCGCCCGGCGTGCCGCGTCCGCCGGTGTAGACATAGCCGCGGATGGCGTGTGCGTCGAGCCAGGCCACGCCAGCGTCGACGGAGGCGATGACTTCTTTCGAAGGATGGGGCAGCGACATCAGGTAGGTGAGCAGGTCCGCGCTTTCGGATGCGGCCAGTGCGCCGGGTTCATAGTTGCGCGCGGAGACAGGCGCGAGCGTCAGTGCGTCTTCCTGCTGCGGCCAGATGGTGAGTTTGCCGTCGATGCGCATCTGCGAAGCGAGAATGCACTTCAGCGCGCGCGCGGCGGCTTCGCCTGCCTGCTTGCGCAGGGTGGCGTCGATGAAGGCGAACTCGGGCTTGCCTTCGGCGACGGCAGTCAGCGTTTCGGCCGACTCGGAGACGGCGTTGTCATTGAAGGTGATGGCGTCGTGGTAGTGGCCTTCGAGGGGATACACCTGCGGGAAGCCGCCGTTGGGATATTGCGCCGCGAGCAGGTAGTGAATGCCCTTCACGATGCTGGCGCGGTAGGCATCGCCATCCTTGCCGGGCGTGGCAAGCTGCACCTTGCTGAGGAAATGGATCTGGGTGTTGGTCGAGTCGTTGTCGAAGGTGCCGACGTAGTTCCAGTGCGGATCGTTCGGCTTGTCGAAGTCCTCGGGATCCGGGAATGCGTTCAGGTTGTTCGCGGCGTACGGCTGTCCGGGAAGGCGCAGCGCACCCGCGAAGCTCATGTTCTTGGACCAGCCGCCGGCGGGCGTCTGGAAGCTGACGATCACGTCGGCGATGTGCTTTGCCGGCGCGGTTGCGAAGTAGGCGTCATCGTGACGCAATGACATGCCCTGGCCGAATCCGCCGCGGCCTTCGGCGGGCTGCGGAGGCGCGGTCTCGCCGGGCTTCAACTCGGCGGCGAGAGTGGCGCGATCAGTCTTCATCTGAGCGTCGGATCGCTTGAGGTATGCGAGCCAAGCGGCGCGGTCCTTCTTCGGCGCGAGCTGATTGATGCGCTCGGCGGTGAGCGACGGGGCGATGACGTTGGTGCCGATCGTGTTGGCAGCGAATAGCGCGCAGGCGGGCGCGAGTACGAGCGGTAGAGCGAGACGTGTGATTTTCATCGGTGGACTCATTGTTTGCTACGAACAGCGCGGTCAGGAAGTCTCATTTGCGGCGAAATTGAAAATCCTGCAAACCCACATCTCAAAATCGAGATGTGGGCACCCGAATTCTTCTACGGCGGCGGGCCGAAGTGCGCGGCGATGAGGGCAAGGGCTTCGTCGCGGCTGGTGATGGAGCCTTCGAGCTGTGCGTCCTCGGCGAGCGCGAGCATCGGCTTGAACTGCGGCGATGGCGGATAGCCTGCAGCAATCAGTTCGCGTCCAGTGAGCAGCGGCGCGGGACGAAGGTCGGGCGCGGGTTCCGCTTCGTAGGCGGCTTTGGCGATGTCATAGAGCGAAAGGTCGCCGTGCGCGGAGGTGACATCGAGGCGGTGCAGCGCGAGGTGCTCGTCGAAATGCGGCAGCCGGAGGAAGCGCTTGAGGGTGGAGGCGCGCATCTCGCGGATGTCGCCGAAGCGCATGTGGTTTTTGACCAGCCCGACGATCTGGGCGGTCTCGTCGTTGGAGAACCGGAGGCGCGCGAGGACCTCCTCGGCGATGCGGACGCCGACCTCGACGTGTCCGTTGAAGCGGATGCGGTCGCCGGGGATGTTTGGGTCCGGCGGCTGGAAAGTTGCGGGCTTGCCGATGTCGTGCAGCAGCGCGCCCCAGGCGAGCGTTGTGGAACAGCCCGCCGGCAGCTTTTCGAGCAGCAGCATGGTGTGTGTCCAGACGTCGCCTTCGGGGTGGTACTGCGGCGGCTGGGCGACGCCGCGCATGCGCACGGCTTCCGGCAGGATGCGGGCCAGCAGGCCGAGCTGGTAGAGCAGCTCGAAGCCGCGGCGAGCTGCGCCTTCGGTGAGGATGCGGGTGAGTTCGTCGCGAATGCGCTCGGCGGAGACCTGGGTGATCTCGGCGGCCTTGCAGCGGATGCCTTCGACCTCGAGATGAAAGTTGAGGCGCGCGGCGAAGCGGACGGCGCGCAGGAGGCGGAGCTTGTCCTCGGTGTAGCGGAGCGCGGGATCGCCGATGGCGCGGATGATTCCTTTTTCCAAGTCGCGGCGGCCGCCGACGAAATCGAGGATGGAGGCGTCAAGGTCGCCGGTCTCTTCGAGCTTGACCGGATCGAGGAGCATGCCATTGATGGTGAAGTCACGGCGCAGGACATCTTCGCGCGGGTCGGTGGAGAAGCGGACGGCGTCCGGGCGGCGGCCGTCGGAGTAGGCGCCGTCGGAGCGGAAGGTGGCGACTTCGGTGGCGATGTCGTTCTCTCCATCCCACGACTCAGAATCGCCCGGCTGAGGTGAATGGGCCGCTCCCGGAGAAACGCAGATTCCCTTCGGGAATGACAAACAAAAACGATCCTCAGTCGGCAAGGGGAGAGCCGGGTCACAAGGGTCGTTGGGGTTCGTGCAGACGAGGATGACGCCGAAGTGGGCGCCGACGGCGAAGGTCTTCGGGAACAGCGCGAGGACCTGGTCCGGTGTGGCGGAGGTGGCGACGTCGTAGTCCTTGGGCGGGACGCCGAGCAGGAGGTCGCGGACGCATCCGCCTGCGAGGTATGCCTGGTGACCGGCCGACCGGAGGGTGCGGACGATGGCGAGGGCGGCAAAGTGATCCGGGCGGGAAGCGATTTTTTTTGGGGTATCTTGGCGGCTAAAATTTCTGGATTCAGACACTTACCGAGACCTCCATTCCGCAAAATATAGAAAACAAGTGACTTGGCTGCAAAATATAGATTCGATGAGGGTTAATTCTCCCCCGAAACGCTCTTCTGACAGTGAGTTTTGCCCCCCTACTTTT
This sequence comes from Acidobacteriaceae bacterium, assembly GCA_035572415.1. Classification (GTDB taxonomy): domain Bacteria; phylum Acidobacteriota; class Terriglobia; order Terriglobales; family Acidobacteriaceae; genus Edaphobacter. Next base: position 17,083 of record DATNAU010000237.1, on the reverse strand, counting down.
AATTGTACGCCGCGGAGAAAACTAAAATGCCACTTGGATATTGATGAAAATAAGGTGTTTATGCAATTTTGGGGCTTGACACGTTTTTGGGATGTCAGCGGAGTGGGTGAGGCCGTACCGTAGTGGGTATTGAGACAAGGGGGCGCAATGAGGAATTGGAAGAGGGTCGCGTCAGTGACGAGTGCGGTGTTGTGGGTGGGCCTTTCCGGTTCCGCAGCAAAGGCGCAAAGTAACGGCGCGACGAACGGGGCCAGCAACGCGTCGCCTGCCGCGAATGGAGCAGCGGGTCAGAGGCCGCCGGCGACGTGTTGCGTTGTCGTCCATGCGGAGCCGAAACGCTGGGGCGCCGATCCGGCGATATGGAAGGTGAAGGGCGCGCATGGGACGGTGTACCTGTTTGGGACGATCCACGTGATGAAGCCGAATGTGGAGTGGGAGACGGCGAAGGTGAAGGCGGCTTTCGACGCGAGCGACACGGTGTACGTGGAGGTGGCGAACCTGGACGACAAGACGGCGGGGCTTCCGCTGGCGGCGAAGTTCGGTCTGGACATGGCGCATCCGCTCTCGACCAAGATCAGCAGGGATGACGTGGACCTGCTGGATAAGACGGCGAAGGGCATGGGGTTGCCGGGCGAGAGCACCTTTGAGCCGATGCAGCCGTGGCTGGTGACGATGACGGTGGGCGTGCTGCCGATGGTGAAGGCGGGGTTCGATCCGGCGAGCGGCGTGGACGTGGTGCTGCTGAAGCAGGCGCGCGACGCGGGCAAAAATATCGTGGGCTTCGAGACGATGGAGCAGCAGATGCACTTTGTGGCGGACGAGCCGCAGGCGGAGCAGGTGGAGATGCTGCACAAAGAGCTGACGGAGATGGACAAGAACACGGCCGAGATGGGCGAGATGGTGGCGGCGTGGGAGCACGGGGAGGTCGGGAAGATCGGCGCGATGGAAAACGGCGACATGAAGACCAAATATGCCGCCGAATACAAGACGCTGGTACTGGACCGCAATACGAAGTGGGCGTCGACGCTGGACGGATTGCTGAAGGACCTCGGCACGGGCACGGTGTTTGTCGCGGTGGGCGCGGCGCACCTGGCGGGCGACGACAGCGTGCTGGAGATGCTGAAGAAAGATGGGTGGGTGGTGGAGAGGGAGTAGGGGCTGCGGACTCACGCTAAAGCGCGCTGCTACTCCGAAAACACCGCCGCGGCCTTTCTCAGCACCCTCTTAAGCCCTTCCCCAAAGCATGATGTTTTTCCGCGGGCTGAAAAGGATGTGAAAAGCCGGCCTCGGCGCGGTTTGCATTGCCTCAGCGGCTGAAGCCGCCCCATTTTTTACCCCTTAACGGCGCGACTAAAGTCGCGCCCTTTCAAAGCAGGGCCTTTTTGAGCACCCTCTGAAGCGCGCTGCTGCTCCGGTTCCTCAGGCGGCGGAGGAGTGGCCGCCGCTGCTGTCGTCTGTGCGGGATTTTCGAGGACGGCGGGCGACGAGGACGACGACAGAGTCGGGCGGGGAGGCGGGCCGCTGGTCTGGTTCGACCTGAGACGCCGAAGCCGGCGCGGAGTTTGAGGGCGCAGGGAACGGATCTTCGGGCGTTCCAGAAGCGGCTGCGGGACTCTGGATGGCGGGGGGTTGAGATCGTGGGGGAAGAACGTCGGGCGCCTGCAGGCTGTTGCGGGTGAGCTCCAATTGGGAGACGGAGCGCAGGATGCGGCGCTTGAATTCGATCACGGCAGGATCGTCCGAACCGCCGGTCGTGTCGTCGCCGAGCCGCTCGAGGGCGGAGCGGAGGATGGAGATGAGCCCAGGGGAAGAATCCGTCACAACATTGATGGTGATGCGAAAACGGAGGGATGGGGATTGATGGGCGGCGCATTGTTGTTCGCCAGACACAGCGCGCGTTGGATTTGGTGGAAATGGACTGAAAACGCGAGGGTAGGGCGTCGGCGGCTAACATGAGGAGATGGGAGGAAGCGGGCTTATTTTAGGCATTGAGAGTTCGTGCGACGAGACGGCGGCGGCCGTGGTGCGCCGCGGGCGCGAGGTGCTGTCCAGCGTGGTGGCGAGCCAGATGACGCTGCATGCGGAGTACGGCGGCGTGGTGCCGGAGCTGGCGAGCCGGGAACACCTGAAAAACATTGTGCCGGTGGTACGAGAGGCGATGCGGAAGGCGGGTGTCGGCTTTGCGGAACTGGATGCGGTGGCGGTGACGAAGGGACCGGGGCTGGCCGGCGCGCTGCTGGTGGGGATCACGTATGCGAAGGCGCTGGCGGCGGGGCTGGGGAAGCCGCTGATCGGGGTGAACCATCTGGAGGGGCATATTCATGCGGTGCTGATGGAAGAGTCAGGGAACAGGGAAGAGGGATCAGGGAACAGTCCGGGCCCGCTGATGGCGCTGGTGGTGAGCGGTGGGCATACGCATCTGTATCTGGCCCAGGCGGGGGGAGAGACGGACGAAGACAGACGCAGATTCCCTTCGGGAATGACAACACAAAAAATATCCGGGACGAATTTGTGGCGGTACAGGAATGTGGGGCGGACGGTGGATGATGCCGCCGGCGAGGCGTTCGACAAGGTGGCGAAGCTGCTGGGGCTGGGGTATCCGGGCGGGCCGTGGATGGATGCGCTGGCGAAGACGGGGAACCCGCGGGCGGTGGAGTTTCGGTTTGGGCCGATACGGAGAAGGAACGCGAACAGTGTTCTTCCCACCCATTCAGCGAAGGACGCTGAATGGATGGGGCACGCGGGTACGGGTGGCTCAACACCCACGTCTCAGAAGCGAGACGTGGGGCACCCAGAATCGGAAGACAAACGCAGATTCCCTTCGGGAATGACAAACAAAAAGGACGATGAGCATTTTGACTTTTCGTTCAGCGGGATCAAGACGGCGGTGCTGCGGTATGTGCAGACGCATGGGATGAAGGAAAGGGTTGAAGCGCGGAGGGCGAGGCTGGGTGCGGCGCTGAAAGAGCGGCCGGATTTGCGTGTGGCGGACGCGGTGCGCGAGATGCCGGAGGTGTTCGATCAGGAGACGCTGGACCTGATTGCGTCGTTCCAGTTTGCGGTGGTGGGGAATTTGTTGAAGCAGACGTTTGCGGCGGCGGAGGCGTGGGGCGCGCGGGGTGTGATTGTGTCGGGCGGGGTGGCGGCGAACAGCGAGCTAAGGCGGCGGTTTACGGAGGAAGCGGCGCGGCGCGGGATGCGGGTGGAGTTTCCGTCGCTGGCGATGGCGACGGACAATGCTGCGATGATTGCTGCTGCTGCTTGGGGGAAGTTTGTGGCGGGAGAGTTTGCGGGGGATGAGCTGGTGGCGAGGGCGGGGCTGAGGCTGGGGTAAGTCTAAGCCGAGCGGGAGGCGGCCATCAGCGAGACACGCCCGACCTTAATCTGACTCTCGCGTTTACGGGTCCGGGCTATGTCATAGGACGACTGCATCCGCATCAGCGTATCCATCTTTACGCCAAAGGCCTTCTCAATGCGGAGCGCCATGTCCCCGGAGAGGTCTGCATTGCCATTCAGCAGGCTGGACAATGCCGGCCGCGAGACGCGCAAAGCCTGTGCCGCGGCGGTGACGGTCAGGCCGGCGGCCTCAACAATTTCGGTACGAATGAAATCTCCCGGGTGGGGCGGGTTCTTGATGGGCATTGAGGTGTTCCTCCGATCTAGTGGTAGTCTTCGAGGTTCATGTCGCAGATTTCGCGCTCAGAAGGATCGATACGAAACGTGAGGCGCCGGTTTGCTGTAACGCTCAAACTCCAGGTGCCTTTGCGGTTTGCAGTCAACAAATGCGCCTTCCATGTTGGGAGCGCGCGCATCTCCTCCGGGTCTTCCATGTCGTCCAGAAAGGCAAGCATCTTGCGCAGCTTTTCCACGGTGTCTGGAGGAACTCCTTTGGCCAGGTCCTCTGCGTAGAGCTTCTTCAGGCCCTTGTGGACGAAGTTCCGTATCTTCATCTGTGGGGTAGTGTAGCCTGTAGCATTACACTTGTCAACACGAAGCGATGGCGACGGACAGTGGCGATAATTGCCGCGGCGGCGTGGGAGGGGCGGCGGTAGAGTTTGGGGGCGATGAGCTGGTGGCCAGGGCTGGGGCTGAAACTAGGGACTGATTGCTAGGGACTGATTACTAGGGACTGGGACTAGGGATGGAGCCGAGGACCTTTGAACCATTCGTAGAGAACCACGGCGGCGACTATTCCGGCGATGTAAAGGAATGCTGTAAGCCAAACTCTGAAGACTTGTGGCCAAACAATCGGTATCTTACCGATTACACGAGCCTGATCATCATCCCAGCCGTACCATCTTTTGGCAGTGCTTCGGTATTTGAAGCGGAACGAGGCGCGTGGAACCAGAGGAAAGCTAGCCAATACAAAGAATTTTGTTCGCACTAAAATGTTGGATTCGCGATCTGACTGGTTGAGGTAACGATGGCCGTATAGTCCGAATCCCCATTGGCCCCCACGACCGGAGGTAAACAGCTTTTCTTCGCTTGCCTTTTGGAGTTTGGTTTTGTGCGGCTCGGCCTCGATTGGGCGCGGAAGGTCTCCGGGCTTCAGACCGCGACGGCGTATCTCTTCGTGGAGCGCCTGCTTCGCTTCAGGCAGAAGTCCATCTTCACGGTCGGTCTGCAGCAGCTGGCCGTCAGACATGTGTTGATAAGTTGCGGCAAACTCGGCGGGAGTTCTCATGGACGTGCGCCTCAAATGTGGCGTGGATAGGTCACACCAAATGTAGAATCAAAACGAGCGATTTCAAAGAGAAAGAGTGGACTGCGGCTGCGCACGACGGGTTTTCGCATAGCGGCTGCGGCGGTGAGAGAGCGCGTGGCGTCGTTGGAACTCTTCAATACTTTGAGTGGCAAGGTGGAGCGGCTGGAGCCGGTGGGCGCGCCGGCGCTGCGCATGTATGCGTGCGGCCCGACGGTTTATAACTACCAGCACATCGGCAACTTCCGGACGTTTCTGCTTGTGGATGTGCTGCGGCGGTTTCTGCGGCAGCAGGGCATGGCCGTGGAGCATGTGATGAACGTGACGGACGTGGACGACAAGATCATCCGCAATGCGATGGCGGAGGGGAAGTCGATCACGGAGTTCACGGCGCGATATGAGAAGGCGTTCTTTGAGGACCTGGAGGCGCTGGGGATCGAGCGGCCGGAGCATACGCCGCGGGCGACGGAGCATATCCCGGAGATGGTGCGGCTGGTGGAGAAGCTGGCCGAGAAGGGCGTGGCGTACAAGGCGGAGGACGGGAGCTGGTACTTCAGGATTGCGAAGTTTCCGGAGTACGGGAAGCTTTCGAAGAAGGACTTTGAGGGGATTGAAGACGGCGCGCGCGTGGATGTGGACGAGTATGAGAAGGACGCGGCGCGGGATTTTGCGCTTTGGAAGGCAGTGAAGAGTGAGCCGGGTGGAAAGCCGGAACCGCATTGGGAGACGGCGCTGGGGCCGGGGCGGCCGGGCTGGCACCTGGAGTGCTCGGCGATGTCGGAGTCGCTGCTGGGGGAGAGCTTCGACCTTCATGCGGGCGGCGAAGACCTGATGTTTCCGCACCACGAGAATGAGATTGCGCAGAGCGAGTGCGCAACGGGGAAGATTTTTGCGCGGCACTGGATGCATGTGCGCTTCCTGCTGGTTGAGGGGAAGAAGATGTCGAAGAGCGAGGGAAACTTTTATACGCTGCGCGACCTGCTGCTGAAGGGGCACAAGGCGTCGGCGATACGGTATCTGCTGCTCTCGGTGCCTTATCGCCACCAGATGAACTTTACGTTTGAGGCGCTGGCGGCGGCGACCAATGCGATCGACAGGCTGCGCACATTTCATCAGCGGATATTGAAGGGCGAGTTCAAGGCTCCGGTGAATGAGGCGGTGCGCGCGGCGACGGCAAAGGCGGCGGAGGATTTTACGGCGGCGCTGGCCGACGATCTGAATACGGCGAGCGCGATTGCGGCGATCAGCGAGATGGTGCGCGCGGCGAACTCGGCGGCGGATACGGGGACGCTGGGTGAGGAGAACGCGGAGGAGATCCTGCGCGTGCTGACGACGTTCGACGGCGTGTTTGCGGTGCTGATCGACCGCGATGCGGAGCTGTCGAAGGCGGCGCTGGAGTGGGCGAAGGAAGAGGGCCGCGAGGGTGAGGCGTCGGCGGAGCTTACGGCGGCCATGGGCATCGGCGATGAGGAAATTGACGCGCTGGTGGCCGAGCGCACGCAGGCGAAGAAGACGAGGAACTTCGCGAGAGCCGATGCGATCCGCGCGGAGTTGCTGGCCAAGGGCGTGGTAATCGAGGACGCAAAGGACGGCGTGCGCTGGAAGCGGAAGTGAGGCCAGGGACTAGTTGCTGGGGACTAGGGACTAGGAGTTTCCGATCCTGGGCATTGCCATTTGCGCAGACCGCAGTTGCGGCATTTTCGGGCGAAACCATTATGTCCAAGGCCAAATGGGCCAAAGGCGTAGAAGCGATAGCCGCATTTAGGGCAGCGAAAGCGGCTCACCATATTGCCGACGACGATCAAAGTAATGACGTAGGGGATCACCCACACGAAAACCAAATTTGAGTTCGCATTTGGGAAGAACTTGTAAAAAGCGAGTCCACCGACCATTCCATAAGGAATCCACGCGGCGAACATGATCCAGGAGATACGGTTGAGCCTGCAATGCTTTGCCCAGGCCTCTGTGCAATCAACTCGCGGATAGCCTTCTCTGACTTTGTATTGCTCCACGTGAGCAGGTTATCTCATTCTGTGTTCAGCGCGGCATTTCCTATGCGGGCCCAGTTCAATACACATAGAAGGTGTAAAGTATACACATCGAGGTGCGGCGATGCGGACCAATATCGATATTGATGACAAGTTGATGAAGAAGGCGCTTCGGGCGAGCGGGGAGAAGACCAAGAAAGCTGCCGTAGTGGCCGGGCTGAACTTACTGGTGCGAATGAATGAGCAGGCGAAGGCGTTGCGGGAATTGCGCGGGATGGCCAAGTGGGAGGGCGATCTTGAGCAGTCGCGCCTGAGCCGGTTCGCGGACCGGGAATGGTAGTCGTCGATGCGAGCGTCTGGATCAGCTATCTAGCCGACAAGTCCACGCTGGAGGCGGAGTGGCTGACGCGAAACGCGTCGTCGGGTGACGTATCTCTAACAGACCTCACGCTGTGCGAGATCCTGCAAGGAATCCGCGATGATCGAGCGTTTCAGCGGATCCTTCAGCGACTTATACTGCAGCCCATCTTCGATACTGGCGGTATAGACCTATCGATTGCGGCTGCGGAGAACTACCGGATTCTGCGAGCGAAGGGAATTACAGTGCGCAAGACAATCGATTGCTTAATTGCGACCTTCTGCATCCGCGGGGGCCATGTGCTGCTGCACCGCGACGCTGACTTCGACCATTTTGAGAAGCATCTAGGGCTGCGCGTGCTTCATCCCTAACTGCGCGGACCGTAGCTTCAGCTAACTGGTGGTTTCGATCTGCAGTTCCAGCCCTTCGGCCCAGTGGCTGTGGGGGCGCCAGGTGGAGAGCATCTCGGGCGTGGAGAAGACGCCGTGGCCGAAGCGGCAGGCCTGCTGGGTGCCGGTCCATTCGAGGAGATTGTGCGAGGGGCGGCCGACCTGCGCGGGCGTGGAGAGTGCGCAGAGGCAGTGCTTGCAGCGCTGGTCCTGATCGCGGAAGGCCCACATGAGGCCGGCGATGGCGCAGAGCTCAAAGGTGAAGACCTGGAGCGCGTCGGCGGTCATGGGCATGCGCGTGAAGAGCGGCAGGCAGAGGTCCGCGCTGAGCAGGAAGGCGAGGACGAGAAGCAGTGCCGACTTCGCGGCGAGGAAGAGCTGGCGGCGGATCCAGCAGAGTGTTTTGCCGGTGGTGCGCTGGTCGACGTAGCGGCTGGAGGATGTCGCGAACGAGACGATGACGACGAGCAGCGATTCGACGAGGAAGCGCGGGATGCGCGAGCCGATGACGAGACGGAACTGGTCGCGGCCGGCGGCGGCGAGGCCGAGGAGCGCGGCGACGACGCAGAGGCCCCCGACCGAGGCGATGCAGAGCGCGGCGGTTCCGGAGTAAGCGCGGCGCCAGCTTTCGACGCGGAGCCAGAGGGCATCGCGAAGGAGTCCGGCGGAGAGGCCGGGAAGATTATGGATGCGGGCGCGGCGGTGATGCATGTGCCAGAGTTCGGCGTGCCAGTTGCGGCGCCATTCGGCGCGATCGGATGCGGGGGCGATGCGCGAGCCGGCGCGCAGCAGGAGGCGGTCAGATGCAGGGAGACTCGCCGCGGGAAGAGAGGATTGCGCGGAATTGTTCTGCAACGCAGGACTCATGAGCGCTTCTCCTGAATCACACGGCTAGATACCAGACGAGCGAGGAGAGGATACCGTTCGGTGGCGGCGAGCGCGGCGGCCTTGCCGGGCTTCGTGATCTCGTAATAGCGGCGCGCGGGACGCTGGCTGGCGGCGGCTTCCGCGTCGGGTTCCCACTGCGACTCGACGAGGCCATCGCGTTCGAGGCGGCGGAGCGCGGGATAGACGGTGCCGCTGGGCAGCCCGGTGACCTCCATCACGTCGAGGCCGAAGCAGTAGCCGAGGCTGATGGCCTTGAGGATGAGCGCGGCGGAGTGGGAGAGGCGGGGTGTCGGCGGCATATTGACTGTGGACTTTCTCTCGGCTATGTAGCATACTATCACAAGTAGTTTGCTACATAGATGAGCCCAAAAGATCAAACGAGGGACGCTGTATGGCGCACAAGAATTTCATTCTCGCGATGGTGTTGCTGTCTGCGTGCAGTGGGCTGGCGTTGCGTGCACAAATTCTGCATGCTACCGGCCCCCGTCCATCCTTTGAGGTGGTAACCATCAAGCCGAGCGACCCTGGCGAGGCGCAATTTTCGATGGGCTTTACTGCCGGCGGCAGAGGATTCCAGGCGACCAACGCGACGGTGCTCGATATGGTCCAGGAAGCCTGGAATGTTAAGTCGACGAGCGAGATTGAAGGCGCATCCGGATGGATGACGAAGGCGCGGTTCGATATCGCAGCGCGGATGACGGACGCGGAGGCTGCGGCGCTCGCGGCTATTCCGCTGGAAGAGAGAATCACCCAGGCCCGCTTCCTGCTGCAGTCGCTGCTCCAGGACCGGTGCGGGTTGAAGCTGCATTCGTCGGTCCGGGTGAGCACCTACTTTGAGCTCATGCAGGCAAAAGGGGGCGAGAAAATGAAGCCGACGGAGATGGCGCCCGCAGATCCCGCCACGGGAGCAAAGGCGCACCCGCTCAACGCGCCGAGAATTCAAAGGAGAGGGCGCGGGCAGGTGGAGGCGAAGGCCGCTTCCATATCGACGCTGACGGATTTCCTCGCTCGGCTGGCGGAACTGGGATCGACCGGCGGATTTTCAGTTGGAGAATTGATTGTCGACAAGACCGGATTGTCTGGCGCTTACGACTGGACGTTGAACTGGACACCGCAAAACGATGCCTCCGCCGACACTTCCGCCGCCGGGGCGGGGCCATCCCTCTACACGGCTCTGCAGGAGCAGTTGGGACTGCAACTTAAGAAGACCAAGGGACAGGTTGAGGTCCTGATCATCGATCATGTGGAGCGGCCGACGGAGAATTGAACATCATGAACTTTGGGGAGCATAAATTGCGGTTCACGGTGGTGCTTCCAGCAGCCGTGATCATTGCTGCGACCGGAAGCGGCGTACTTGCGCCCGCTGCAATGGCCCAATCTGCAACTCCATCGCACGAAGAGAAAGCAGCGACTGCGCCGGAGAGCACAGAGTGGAAGTTCGCAGTGGTTTCGATACGGCGGAGCAGAGTCGGCAGCCAGCAGGAACCTGGTCATGCGACCGCTGATGGCTATCGCCAGAGGAATTTGTTTCTGGCGATACCGTTGCTGACGGCGTACGTTCCGCAGACCGGCGGCGCTTACTATACCGACGACCGGGTGATTGGAGCACCGGCTTGGCTGTATGGCGACAACGATCATTACGATATCGACGCGAGGGTGGACACGGCAGACCTTGCAGACTGGCGAAATCCTGCAAAGCAGCCGGAGATGCTTCGATCGATGCTGCAGGCGATGCTGTGCGAAAGGCTGAAACTGGCGGTGCATCGCAGCACGAAAGAGAGTTCCATTTACTCCCTGGTCGTGGGTAAAGGCGGAGCGAAATTTAAGGAGACAGATCCCGGTCAGCCGCATCCAGGCGCGTGGCCATTGCCCGGCAGCGGGGAGCTGACGATGGAACAAAGGGACGGCCTGAGGATTACGCACTATTGGGGCGTGACGATCGGACAGCTCGCCTCTACTGTGTTGAACGGAGCAGGGCGTACGGTGCAGGACAGAACCGGCCTGAGCGGAAGATATGACTGCACCATATCGGCGCCGCTCCCTGACACCCCACAGTCCGCTACGGAGCAGGAAAAAGCGCCGGACCCACAGTCGCTGTCATTTTCAGCCGCTGAACAGCTTGGGCTGAAGCTGGAGCCGGCAAAGGGTGAGGTGGAGACGCTGGTGATCGATCATGTGGAGCGGCCGACGGAGAATTAAGCATATGACAATTGTTCGGGCGGGCGCATTCATTGTTTTAGCTGGTGCGTGCTTGGCAGTTGCACCGGCTTCTGGCGTGGCTCAAACTTCAGCCGTGGCAGACAAGCCGCTTGCGTTTGAAGTGGCATCGGTGCGCGAGAACAAGACCGATGGCGATTCGTCCAGTAACTTCGAGCTTGACGGCAATGGCAACGTCTACTGGGTGATGGGCGAAGGAGACAAGACCGACCCGGAGGGGAGCTTGTTCCGCGCCACCAACCAGACGCTGATGCGATACATCATCTTCGCCTATAAGCTGAATGGCACAGAGGAGCTGGCACTGCGGGTACACCAATGTCCGCAATGCGCGCCTTGGGCAGGACTCGGACTCGATATGCCAGGGTGGGTAGCCAACAAGCACTATGACATCGAAGCGCGGGCTCCGTACGGTGCAACGAAGGACCAGATGCGGTTGATGGTGCAGAGCCTGTTGGCGAAACGGTTCAAGCTGGTCGTGCATAAGGAGACACGGCAGGTCCCGGTGTTCGCCATAAGGCTTGAGAAGCCGGGGACGCTGGGGCCGCAGTTGCGCCCACATCCGGCGAGTGACACATGCGCGACGACGGAGTTTCCGGATGCGAAAGGCCCGCAGAAAAGCGCTGCGAATGCTGACAGAAATCGGGCACTGCCGATTCCGTGCGGAATGATCGCGCGATTGCCTCCGAGCGTGCCGGGGAGGCATAGGATTGGCGGCCGTAAGGTGACGCTGGTGATGGCGGCCGAGTCGTTGCCGGCGCAGACCGGACTGGTGGTGTTTCCCAGGCCAGTGATCGATGGGACAGGGCTGAGCGGAAGTTTCGATTTTTCGCTGGAGTGGACAGAGGATATGACCGGCGATACGGTGGTGGGCCCCAATGCGCCGGGCGAAACGTCAGGGCCGTCGATTGCGCAGGCGCTGAGGCAGCAACTCGGGCTCAAGCTGGTGTCGACTAAAGGGCCGGTGGAACTGCTGGTGATCGATCATGTGGAACGGCCGACGGAGAATTAGCGGCGGTCGAAGTCAAGAGGGAGACAAGGATGAATGGCCAGATAGGAAGACTTCGATTCGGAGTACTCACTGTTCTTCTGGCTGCGTCATGCATGGCAATCGCTACGATGTGCGCGCTCGCGCAGGCTCCGACCGCGCCCAGCGACAAGCTGTTTGCCTTCGAGGTGGTTTCGATCCGGAAGAATTTGTCGCCGAAGCCTGGGGAAGAGATCGCGGTGACGCAGGATGGCTGGCACATGGAGCATGGATCGCTGGTGGCGCCGCTGCTGACGGCGTATGTGCCGACGACTCCGGACGCGATGATGTACACGACGGCTACGCTCGCCGGAATTCCGGACTGGATGCGGACGGAGTTGTACGACATTGACGCGAAGGTGGCCCCGGCGGATCTCGCAGCATGGCACGATCCGGCGAAGCAGCGGGTGATGCTGCGCGCGATGATTCAGGCGCTGCTGGCGGAACGCTGCAAGTTGGTCGTGCATCGCGGGACGAAGGATGTGGCGGTGTATTCGCTGGTGATTGCGAAGGGCGGCCCGAAGCTGAAGGCGGCTGTGCCGGGTGATCCGCATCCGGGCGCGACACCGATTCCGGGCGGCGGCGAGTTTCTAGGCAACGATGGAACGGGGAAGGCGGCGTTCTACGATGCGCCGGTGCGCGCGCTGGCAGTGGTGCTATCGAATCTGGCGGAGCGTCCGGTGGAGGATAGGACCGGCCTGAGCGGTCTGTACGACATGAGCTTTCGCAGGCCGCGCGCCGGCGGCCCTGCGACGGAGGTTGATTCGGGCGCTGATCCGCCGCCAACGATATTCGATGTTGCCGAGAGCTTCGGGCTGAAGCTGGTGCCGGGGAAGAGTTCGGTGGAGACGCTGGTGATCGATCACATTGAGAGGCCTTCGGAGAATTGAGAAGTCCCGGGGGCTGAAGCCCCAGCGGACGGCAGGTGCGGAGATGCCCGGACTAAAGTCCGGGCCTATCTCAGAAGCAGCAGCAGAGGCAAAGGCAAACAGCAGGTGCAACAGCAAAGAGCAGATGCAGAAGGGCAGAGATAACGGCAAAGGCAACAATGCGGGGATTCTTCGCCTACGGCTCAGAATGACAAGAAGGTAAATGGATGGCTTCTATTCGCGGTATGAGGGGAGCCCGCGCGAGAGAGATATTTCCAAGGCAGAATTGTTATGGCTATGTAGTATGCGACGTACCACGGAGACGAGATGCTCGAACTAAGAAATGTGACCAAGCGGTTTCGTGGGATTCCGGCGGTGTGGGATGTGAGTTTCTCGGTGGCAGAAGGCGAGGTGCTCGGGTACCTGGGGCCGAATGGTTCGGGCAAGTCGACGACGGTGAAGATGATCATCGGGTTGATGAAGCCGACGCACGGGAAGGTGTTCTTCGCGGGGCGCGAGATTCACGAGGACCTGGCAGGTTACCGCGCGCAACTGGGCTATGTGCCGGAGGAGGCGCAGGTGTACACGCATCTGTCGGGATTTGAGTATCTGCAACTGGCGGGGCGGCTGCGCGGGATGCAGGAGGCGGTGATTGAGCGCAAGGCGCGAGAGCTGCTGCGGTTGCTGTCGCTGGAAGGCGCGCAGCATGCGCCGCTCACGGATTATTCCAAGGGGATGAAGCAGCGGGTGCTGATTGCCGCGGCTCTGTTGCATGATCCAAAGCTGGTTGTGCTGGACGAGCCGTTGTCCGGCCTGGATGCGGTGACGGCGCGAATGATGAAGGACCTGCTGCTGCTGCTGGCGCGCGAGGGCAAGGTGGTGCTGTACATCTCCCATGTGCTGGAGGTGGTGGAGCGGGTGTGCGAGCGTGTGATCGTGCTGGACAAGGGACAGGTGGTGGCGGACGGGTCGCCGCGCGACCTGACCAGCGTGATGAACCTGCCGACGCTGGAGAGCGCGTTTGCCGAGCTGGTAGAGCAGACGAACACGGAGCGCGTGGCCGAAGAGATCGTCAGCGTGATGCAGGTGCGCCATGCATGAGCCAAAAACAAACACGCTGCGCATTCTGATCGCGCACTTCTTCCGGCGGTTCTTCGACAACGACACGGTGCAGCCGGAGGGCGACACGCGGACGACGGTAGTGCGCGCGCTGGCGGCCGCGGCGGCGCCGGGGCTGATCGTCGCATTCTGGGTGATCAACAAATACGCGTGGCTGCCGGCGTGGGATGCAATCGATGCACGGTGCTTCTTCGTGGTGCTCTCTTTTGTCGCGATAGGAGCGATCGCAGTGTTCGAGTGGGAGATGCTGTTCCCGGACAAGCTGGACTTTCTGGTGCTGACGCCGCTGCCGATCCGGCCACTGCAGATGTTTGCGGCAAAGGCGACGGCGCTGCTGGGATTTCTGGGGATGTTCCTGTTCGCGACCAACATGTGCGCGACCGAGGTGCTGCCAAGCCTGCGGCTGGGACCGGTGTGGCCGCAGGCGAAGGCCCACTTTGTCGCGACGATGTGCGCCGGGGCATTTGCGTCTCTGCTCTTTCTCGCGGTGGGCGGCGTGATGCTGTGCTTGTTGAGCGCGCGGATGTTTCGCGCGGCATTGCCCGTGCTGCAGATGGCAAGCGTGATGGCGCTGACGCTGCTGTTGTGCGCGTATGTGCGATTTGCGGGAGCACTGCCTGTGCTGCTGCAGCAGCAACCGCTGGGTATGGTGCGATGGTTGCCGCCCGTTTGGTTTCTGGGGTTGTATGAGCAGATGCTGCACGGCAGCAGTGCTCCGGGATTTGCACCGGTGATGGCGCGGTACGCGGTGCGCGCGCTGGCGATTGCATCGGCGGTGGTAGTCGTGACGTATCCGCTGGCGTGGGCGCGGATGCGGCGGCTGACCATTGAGGGAGTGACGCGCGGGCGCGGCAAGAGATCGCGCATCTCGGAATGGATCGCGACCGAAGTAGTGCGCAGGCCGGGTGAACGCGCGGTCTTTCACTTTATCGGGCAGACGATGGCGCGCAACAACCGCTATCAGGTGTACCTGGCGATTTATGGCGGAGTGGGTCTGGCGGTGGCGCTGAGCTGCGCGGTGTCTGTCCGGGTGGTGGGGGGTGTGGCGCGGATTGGCTTGTCCGGCTACGGGCTGCACGCAATCATGCCGATGCTGGTGTTCTGGACGATTGCGGGGCTGCGGGTAGCGTTTGCGTTTCCGGTGAATCTGCAGGGGGGATGGATCTTTCGCGTGACCGGTGTGGACCTCCGGGAGTGCGCAGCGGCGGCGCGGCGATGGGTGATGGCGTGCGCGGGATGCGTGCTGGCTGCGATTCTGATTGGGCTGGCGATTGCCGGGTGGGATGCGAAGAAGCTGCTGGTGCAGTCGGTTTGCGTAGTGTGTCTGTGCATGCTGCTGAGCGATGGATTCTTCTTCGCGCAGCGCAGCGTGCCGTTCAACCAGCCGAGGATGCCGGGGAAGGTGAGCTTTCCGCTGATGCTGACGCTGTATATCGGCGTTTTCCCGCAGTTCGTGATGGGGATGAGTTGGTTGGAGACACGGCTGGAGCGGCACGTGGCGCGGCTGGCGCTGGTCTGCTTCATCGCCGCAGCGCTGCATATCGCAGCAGCGGTTCTGCGCGGGATGAGCAGCGAAGCGGAGGACCTGGCCGAATACGACGGTGAGTTTCAGTTGCTGGGACTGACGACGCAGTAGGTAGGCTTGGTGATGTGCGGAACAGAGGAGCGTTCGCTTACTCCTCGATGGGGACTTCGAGCAGGGGGTCGGACGGTGGCGAGGTGAGAGGCGTGCGCGAGCCGATGACGGTGGCGACCGCGACGAGGATCAGCGCCATGCCGGCGAGTTCAGCGGGAGCGAGGCGTTCGCCGAACAGTGCGGCGCCGATGATGACTGCGATGGCCGGGTTCACAAAGGCGTAGGTGGCGACCTTGGTGACGGGCACGTTCTGCAGCAGGTAGGTGTAGGCCGAGAGTCCGACGACCGAGCCGATGACGGAGAGGAAGGCGATGGCGGCCAGGCCGGAGGCGGTCCAGTGCGCGGTGCGCAGGTTTCCGCATGCGAGGGTGAGCAGGATGTTAACGACGCCGGCGGCGCCGATCTGCCAGGCGGTGGCGACGAAGGTGTCCACGCGGAAGCGGAAGCGGCGCGAGAGGATGGAGCCGATGGCGAAGACGAGGCCGGCGACGATGAGGATGGCGTAGCCGGCGATGGCGGTGCGGTTCGTAGCGGCGGAGCCGATGGTGCGCAACGCGGGTGACATGAGGACGAACATGCCGGCGGCCCCGGCAAAGACGCCGATCCAGCCACGGGGGGTGAGGCGTTCACCCGAGGGCAACACGGTCTCGATAACGGCGACGTAGATGGGGATCATGGCGATGATGAGCGAGGAGAGGCCGGAGGGCACGAGGGTTTCGCCCCAGATGAGCAGGACGTTGTTGACGCTCATGAGGAGAATGCCGACGAGGATAAGGCGCCAGGCGGTGCGCGACGGCACACGGAGCGAGGTTCCGCGCACAAGGCAGATCCCGACGAGGACGGCTACGGAGAGGATGGAGCGGGCGGCGCCGACCAGCGGGGGCGCGAGGTGCTCGCCAGCGATCCGGATGGCGGCGTAGGTAGCTCCCCAGCAGAGATAGACGCAGGCGAAGGCGAGCACGACCTGTGGGCGACGAGAGCTGGAGGGCATTCAAGTCTATGGTAGCGGGTGGTTCAGGGGAAGGCGGTTCAAGGGACTGGGGATTGGGGGACTCGGGACTGGGGACGGGGGACCGGGCTCGGAGCGCACTGCGCGAGGAGGGCACGTGCGTCTAAACTTTGGGATTGGGATGAGAGGAACGTTTGTGAATTCGCGAAGGACGCTGTGCGCAGCGCTGGTGATGGGCGTCGCGACATGCGTGTGTGCGCAGAGCGGGCAGCGGCCGCTGACGGATGCAGCGAGTCAGCGGGCCGGCGAGC
This sequence comes from Acidobacteriaceae bacterium, assembly GCA_035572415.1. Lineage (GTDB taxonomy): Bacteria > Acidobacteriota > Terriglobia > Terriglobales > Acidobacteriaceae > Edaphobacter. The sequence continues at coordinate 633 of DATNAU010000237.1, read as the reverse complement.
CGGCGAGTCAGCAATCGAGTACAGGGGCACCGCACCGGACGCGGCTGATCCTGAAAGACGGCAGCTACCAGGTGGTGATGAGCTACAAGGTCACCGGCAGCATTGTGAATTACATGAGCGCAGAACGTGGGGTGATGGAACAGATACCCGCGGACCTGGTGGACTGGGACGCCACGAAGAAGTGGGAACGGCAGCATTCGGATACGGCCGGTAATGATCAGAATGGGGCCGCGCCAACCATCGATCCGGAGCTGTTGAAGGAGGAGGCGGACCGGCGTGCGCTGACTCCGGAGGTGGCGCCTGATCTGAAGCTGCCGGAGCAGGACAGCGTGCTGGCGCTCGATTATTTCGAGGGAACGCCGGAGCTGGTGCCGCTGGTGCAGAGTGACGGCGAGCTGAACCGTGAGACGAGCCACAACATTCTGAAGCTGACGCTGAATCCGCGGGCGGCGTCGCACGCCATCGTGGAGCTGAAGGGTGTCGAATCCGCCGTGCAGATGCATGTGGCGCAGCCCGTGCTTTACCTGCGCGTGGGCGACGATTCGGGTGCGCATCGCGGCGGCCAGGTATTTACGGTGGACACGCACGGTGCTGGATCGCAAAAGGGCGGGGCGGTGACCAACCAGACTTCGA
>DATNAU010000236.1:0-8508 GCA_035572415.1 Acidobacteriaceae bacterium | reverse complement strand
CAGCATTGCAACAGGCCCTTGCCATCTCCGGCTGGTTGATGATCTATGGCGCGCTGCTGCTGGCAATTGGTTTCTGGCGGCGTTCCAGCTTTCTGCGCTGGCAGGCGCTGGTGCTGCTCGCAATCACCATTCTCAAGGCGTTTCTCTATGACATGCGCGACCTCAGCCAGGGCTATCGCGTCGTCAGCTTTCTGGCGCTCGGCGCGCTGCTGATGGTGGTCAGCTTTGCCTATCAGAAGGATTGGCTGAACCTGCGCGGCGCGAACCCTGAGCAGCCGGATCAGGCAGCCTCCCCAGGTTCAACGGCCCCAAACCATGCGGCGGCTGGGCCCGATTCCGGAGTTGCACAATGAAGGTTGCCGTATTGCTGGCCGCTGCCCTGGCGTTGCAGGCCACGGCATCAAGTCCGGATGGTCCTCCTGTCGCCCAGCCGAAGTACATGCGCTATCTGCGCGCGCTCAATGTGCCGCAAGGGAGTGGCCAGGCCTGCGCTGTGCTCGACGCAGAGGTCTTTCCTCACGCCGCTCCGTCGCTGATTGACCTCCGCATATTCCCCGCCACCACTGCCGCTGCAGTCAACGGTGGCGCACCGCATGAGATTCCTTACGCCATCACCCTGAGCCAATCCATCAGCCAGGAGACGAGCGAGGCCCGTCTCCTCAACCTCGGAATGGATGCCCGGGCCATCAGCTTTGATCTCGAGATGCCGCAGCGGCCTTACTCCAACGTCACCCTCAACCTCGATCCTTCGTTGCACAATTTCCTCGGCACCGCCACCGTTACAGCCTCGGATGCGCTCGGAGGCAAAGGCCACTCCGTCTCCTTCGGCGCGTTCACCATCTTCGATCTCACCGCGCAGCGCCTCTCGCGTTCCACCACGCTGCCGCTGCCTGAGTCGACATTCCCGTATCTGCACATCTCTCTCTCCATGGCGAATGCACCTGGAGCGGCCAGTCCGGAACAGAGCGCCACGCGGTTTATGCCGTCGATGGTCACAGGTGCTACGGTCCCGCCCAGCCGCGAGGCACAGGCCATCTACACCACCGTGGCCGAGACCAGCGCGATTGCCACCGTCGGCCGCGAAAGCATCGCCAGATTCGAGATTCCCCCGCGCGTGCCCGTCGAGCGCGTCGAGTTCGTGATCGCCCCGGACTACAAGGGCAACTTCAGCCGCGATGTACTCCTCACCGCGACGCCAGTGCCGCTCGCGAAAGGCGCCGCGGACACAACAGTTGCATCCATTGCCGACGGCGGCAATATGGACGCCGACCAGCGCCCGCCCTTTCCGGAGACAGTCACGGGGACCATCCTCCGCGTCCGTGCGAACGAAGCAGGGCGCGAAATCCATACCGAAGAGCTGACCGTCCCAGCCGTGCTGGGCGCCAACCTCCAGCGTGCGGCAAAGGTCGAGGTTGTCATCCAGAACGGCGACGACCAGCCGCTGCCCATCGCTGCCGTGCGCCTCCAGATGCGCCAGCGGCGTCTCTGCTTCGATGCGGGCGCCGCAGCCGCCGCACCGATCGCGCTCTACTACGGCGACCCCACACTCTTCGCCCCTGTATATGACTACGAGCGGCTGTTCACGCCGGAGGAAAAGCCGCTCGCTGTCACTCTGGGCCCGCAGCTCGCCAACCCAAACTTCACGCCGCGCGCCGGCCCGCCCCGCTCTTTCATCGATCGCCACCCTGAAGTGCTCTGGATCGCCCTGATCGCCGCGATCGCCGCCCTGGGATTTGTCGCAGTCAAGTCCGGCAAAAGTGTCGGGCGCTAGGGCCAGTTAGAAGTTTGCAACCGCACCGGTAACTCTGGTCATCTTTTTGCGCAAAAATGCCAAAAGTTTTCCGTTTCGTCTTGACGCCGACATTTCGCCCCGCGTAGATTGCTCCCACTCCCCCAAAACAGTTTGCCGCCCGGGCTTGGCGCAGAACTCTTCGTTCGTTGTAAGAGGCTGCCTGTGTGTAAGTTGTACGTCTTCCAGACGCGCGTCGGACCGTTTTTTATCGCTTACTCGTGCGGGCATTTCCGCCTGGTCCATGACAACGAGATCATTGGCAGCTTTGGCTCTGCGGAAGAGGCCGCCCGCTATCTCGCCTTCCGCCGCGGCTTCTTGCTCCCAAGTGGTATCGACGCTGCCATCCTCGCCATTCCCGCCAACCTCGCCCGCTGGGAGAACTGCCTGCAGGTCGCCGCAGGGACCGCCTAAGGCAGAATCGAACAGGGCGCGGCGGACGAACGTCCACAAACATTTCCGCCACTTTCAAAGCAGCCGGTCTATCCTGCTTTGGACCGGTGAGTATCTGTGGAGATCGTGATGACCGCCCGCAAGCTAATCAAGTTCCCGATCCTCGTCTTCTGTTTTTCCCAGGCCCATCTATCGCCATCACAAACGATGCGTCAGCCATCGCCTGACCCCATGGCCATCGGCAAGCAGGCTCTGGCCAAAAACGATTTTGCCGCGGCAAGAGATTTCTTTGCCGCATATCTGAAAGACAATCCGGACAATCTCGAGGCGAAGTTTGACGCCGGAAACGCCGCGCTCGGGCTGAGGGACTATGACACCGCTGCGCAGGATTTCCATCAGGTGATCGCTAGAAATCCCGCCATGTGGCCCGCACACAAGAACCTTGTCATTGTCTATGCGGGGCAGGGCAAGTGGACGGACTTCGACCAGGAACGAGCGGCAATCCAGCAAGCGCGGTTACAGCGGTCGCCCGGCTTGACGGCGACAGACGCCGATGTGGTTGACATCATTTACGTCGGTCCGGACCGCTACATCGCAAAGGCATTCGCGACTTTGAACGGCCGCTTCCACGTTCGTTACAACATCTACCACCTCAATGAGGAGGGCAAGGCGGATTATTGGATCGCTTGCGAGTCGGACGATGTCGATCAGACATTCTTTGCAAAGAAGCACCCAAAGGAAGCCGCCGCCGGAGAGCGAAGCTTCTCGCTGGACTCCTACACACAGATCGTTAAAGTAGGAGACCACCTGACGCAAACGCACGGCACCATTAAGTTCTATCCCGATGGCGAGCCAACCTACGAAACGGTACGCGCAGACGTGGTTTCGGTGCTGGAGCATCGGACTGCGCCCATCAGTTCAACCACAGTTGGCCCGAAACCATCGCAGCCGCAATCTTCGCGAGACGCAACGCCGCCTTCCGCCCAACAATAGCCGCGGAAGACCATTACCGAAACGCGGCGTCCACTTCCCGGTAGTAATCCGGCGCCTTCAGCAGCTCGCGCGGCTTCGATCCATCCGCCGGCCCCACCAGACCGTCGCGTTCCATCAGGTGGATCAGGCGTTACGGTCCGGTCTTCCTCGCGCGACAGAGTTTTGGCAGAGGGTGCTTGGCTGATTCGATGGCCATCAGCCGACTCCTAACCCAGCCTTCCAAGATCGCGTGCCGCATGATAGACGCGGTGATCACCAACATCTCAGTGGCTTGGTAGACGATCCAATATGGCCTTCGTAGAAAGAACCGAACGGGTTTGGCTGTCACGTCGGAGCGGGGACGACCGAGTGCCGGAAAATCTGCCAGCAATTGAAACGTATTGAGCAGCCTCGCGCGTGTAGCAGACGCAGCGGAAGAGCCGAACTCTCGCGTGAGATAGATATCGATGGCGTCGAGATCGGCTAGGGCCGACGGGAGAACCCTAACCCTCATGCCACTCGCGATGCGCGGCGCTGTTCCAGCAGGCTCTTTGCTTCTTCCAGCGAATAGCCTTCACCCCGCGCTAACTCGCCAAAGCTCTCATCCAGATCGCCATCGATCGCCTCGCGGTTTCGCAGCAGCCAGTCTTCCTCTGCCTCGATCAGATCGAGCGCGTGGGCCAGCAACTCTGATGGCTCGCGGAACGCCCCGCGAGCCAACTGGCGCTGGATGCGCTTCTCGGTGTTCGAGTCGAGAGCGATTGCCATGAGGTGAGTATAAACCTCGCCCATTACCGCAGCGCCGCGTCCACTTCCCGGTAGTAATCCGGCGCCTTCAGCAGCTCGCGCGGCTTCGATCCATCCGCCGGCCCGACCAGGCCATCGCGTTCCATCAGGTCGATCAGATGCGCCGCCCGTCCATAGCCGATACGTAGCCGTCGCTGCAGCAAACTGGTCGACGCCTTGCCAAACTCGAAGACCAGCCGCACAGCATCGTCGAACAGCTCGTCGTGCTCCTCGGCGTCGCTGCCCTCCACGATCTCCTTGCCCTGCTCATCCTTCGGCCCTTCGAGGAAGCCGTGGACATACTCCGCCTCGCCCTGTTCTTTCCAGAATGCCGTGACGGCGGAGATTTCCTTTTCCGTAACAAATGGCGCGTGCAGGCGCTGCACGCGGCTGGTGCCCGGCGCGAGGTAGAGCATGTCGCCCTTGCCGAGCAGCGATTCCGCGCCGTTCGAATCGATGATTGTCCGCGAGTCCACTTTGGTCGCCAGGCGGAAGCTCATGCGCGTCGGGACATTCGCCTTGATCAGCCCGGTGATCACGTCCACCGACGGGCGCTGCGTGGCCAGCACCAGATGGATGCCCACGGCGCGCGCCATCTGCGCCAGCCGCGTGATGGATTCTTCCACGTTCGCGCGATCAAGCATCATCAGGTCGGCCAGCTCGTCGATGATGATAATGATGTAGGGCAGCGGCTCTTGATTCGCATCCTCAAAGAGATATTCGCTGCCGTGGTCGAAGAGCTTATTGAACTGATCGATGTTGCGTACATGGTTTGCGGCCAGCAGCTTCAACCGCCGCTCCATCTCGCGCACCGCATTCCTCAGCGCGTTCGCCGCCAGCTTCGCTTCCGTGATGATAGGGGTAAACAGGTGCGGAATACCTTCATACATCCCGAGTTCCACGCGCTTCGGATCGACCAGGATCATCCGCACCTGCTCCGGCGTCGACTTGAAGAGCACGCTCATGATCATCGCGTTGATTGCAACCGACTTTCCCGAGCCGGTCGACCCGGCGATCAGCACGTGCGGCATGGACGCCAGATCGGCAGTCACAATGCGGCCGTTGATGTCCTTGCCCAGCGCAATCGCCAGCCGCGACTTCGACTGCGCGAACGATTCGCATTCCACCACGTCGCGCAGCCAGATCGTTTCGCGCTCCGAGTTCGGCACCTGAATGCCGACCGTAGACTTACCCGGCATGCGCTCGATCAGGATCGACTCCGCCGCCATCGCGAGGCAGAGATCGTCCGCAAGCCCCGTAACGCGGGCATACTTCACGCCTGCGTCAGGCCGGAACTCGAACGTCGTAACCACCGGCCCCGGATTGATCTGTGTAACCTGACCGTCCACGCCGAACTCGGCGCACTTCGCCACCAGCGTACGCGCCTCGTCGCGCAGCGCCTGCTCACGCACAATATGCGCCTCCTCCGAGCGGAAGAGCAGCGAAGATGACGGCAATTTGTAACCGCGAATGGACTTTGGCGTGATCGCCACCGGCTTGATGTCCGCGTCGGCGCGCTTGCCGAAGGAGATCGCCTGCGGCGCCTCATCGCGCGCTGGCTTGGGCGCGGCAAAGGTCTCCGCGATCGGCTTCAGCGGCGCAACCGGACGCGTCGTCTCAGCCTTTGGCGCTCGTGCAGGCGGCATCTCCGGCAGGTCGAACAGTTGGCCGTCGCGCGCCGGTGCGGCCGCCGCCGCCAGAGCCTCCGCAAACGGCGCCGCAGCAGCTGTCGCAGCCGAGAGCGGCGTCACCGGCGCGGCGTCGACATTGGTGCGCGGCATCGCCTGGAACACCGACGGATGCGTATCCCCAGGCTGCTCGGCAACGGAGTCGACTTGCGCACCGCGCCGCTTCCGCCTACCCAGCCAGCCGAACAGGCTGCCCAGCAGGGTCTGTGGAGCCTCCTGCGCCTTGCGGTCGCGCTCCATCTCCGCCGCCGCAGCAGCCAGGCCCTGCTCGCGCTTGCTTACAAAAACATTGCCGGCGCCCGGCTCGGCAGTATCGTCCAGCTCGCCGGGTCTTTCCGCCTTCTTCTGCGCACGTCGCATGCGCCACCCCGCAAGCCGCTCCTGGATGCGCCACACAAATGCAAAGTGACGCTCCGTCCACTCTCGTGCAGTCAGGAAGGTAAATGTCGTCGCCAGATACAGCGCCATCGCTACCATCAGCGTCAGCACAATCGCCGCGCCCGGCAGGTTCAGATAGTGCAGCAAAGTGTCGGCCAGCAGCCGCCCGCTGACGCCCGCAACCGGCAGCGCATGCCGCCAGTAGAGGCTGCGCGGCAGTAACCCCAGCGCCGCCGGCGCGAAGACGATCCAAAGGCCCAGTCCCAGGAACCGCGCCCGGGCCGATCCGGCCGGACGCTGCCGCATCCAGCAGAACCCTACTCGCCCAATCACGATCGGCAGAAAAAACGCCGCGATGCCAATGACCTGCAGCAGCAGGTCCGCCAGCCACGCTCCCGCCAGGCCGGTCCAGTTGTGCGCGCCCACTCGGCCACCCGCAACGGTATTGACGGAGGGATCGCTCGGCGTGTAGCTGCCCAGAGCAAGCAGCAGCAATACCGCGGAGGCCATCACCACCAGGCCCAGGATCTCGTTGAGGCGGCGGTTACGGGTTGGGGTCGGAATGAGCCGAAGTGGTTTCATCGGGAGCGCGGAACCGCACGGCTCGGATCTCTGCACCGGCACAAATGCCGTGCACACAACAAAAGCAGGGAACCCGGACCGCCAGAACTAGCTTCGATTATCCCCCGCGCCCCCGGTTCGCAAACGCCCTGCCCGCCAGGGGAATCAGGATGCAAACCTGCCGCCGCGGATGGCATCTATCTCTCTGTGACGGCGCCGACAATGGTTCGGCGAATTTGTTCCTTGGCGCTTTGGGCCGCACGATTCACAGCCCTTCCGCGCAGGGCGGGCGTGGGGAGCGGAGTTTTCGCGATTTCCTCCGCTTGCCGCCGGCGAAGGAGAATCGCCTGATTCAGCCGGCGGACCCCGCCCGCCAGATGGGCCCCACAATGGGGCCACATAGAGGGGTCGGCACGAGAGATTTTCTGAGGAGACGCAACACATGGAGTGGGCCGCGCGAAAAAATAAGGAACTGTATGCGACGCTGCGCTCGCTGATCCGTGTGCTGGGAGACAGCCAGCGCGGCATGGCAGAGATTGGCGAACGCTTGAAGGATCAGACTCTGCGGCGGTATTTCCTCATGGAATCGCTTCGCCGGGCCAACTTCCGCGCGGAGCTGGAGAACATCCTGCATCGCCATGGCATCGCCGATGTGTATGAACCCGGCAGCGCCAGCGGCGTTCTCTACCGGGCTTGGGCCAACCTTAAATCCGCACTCGGGGCAGGAGACGAAGCCATGCTCGGAATCGCAGAAGAGGCGGAGAACGAGGCACGCGACGCTTATCGCGAAGCGCTGAATGCGCAGTTGCCCGTGCCGGTTCGCCAGACCGTGGTGGAGCAGCGCACTCACATCCTGATCGCACACGACTATCTGCGCGAGCAGCGTGAAGGCCTCAAGGCTGCATAGACCGTACCGGCTTGGCAGCGCGGTTCAGAGGCTGCTGAAAAAGGCCCTGCTTGAAAGGGGCGCGACTTTAGTCGCGCCGTTAAGGACAAAAGCGGGGCGGCTTCAGCCGCTGAGGGAATGCAAAACCGCCGCGGCCGACTTTTACAGCATCCTCTTCAGCGCGCAGAATAGCACCGCAAGTTCAGCCGCGGATTCAACTGGCAGGAGTAGCAGCGTGCTTCAGCACGCGGAAAAACTACACGTAATTTGTCGCGGCTTCACCCGCGGGCATTGACTACTCCGTCTTGCCTCGCCTTTCGTTTCGCCGTACCATCGCCCTTGAGTGCCATCTCCAATAAAACCGACTTCGCGACTCGATCTGAACCGCAGCACGAGCGCCGTACCTGACCCAGAACGTCTCGTCTCCGCCACGCGCGTTGACGACGACTCTGCCTTCGAACTGAAGCTCCGCCCATCGAAGCTCGCCGAGTTCATCGGCCAGGAGAAAGCGAAAACGCAGCTCGCGATTGCGCTCGAAGCCGCACGCTCCCGCGGCGAGGCGCTGGACCATGTGCTGCTCTTCGGGCCGCCGGGGCTGGGCAAGACCACGCTGGCGACCATCATCGCCAACGAACTGGGCGTGGGCTTTCAGCAGACCTCCGGCCCGGCCTTGCAGATTCAGGGCGACCTCACAGCCATCCTCACCAACCTGCGCGAGAAGCAGGTGCTCTTTCTCGATGAGATCCATCGCCTGCAACCGGTGCTCGAAGAAAAACTCTACACCGCGCTTGAGGACTACAAGCTCGACATCATCATCGGCCAGGGGCCGGCGGCGCGCACGCACGTGATGGAGATCAAGCCCTTCACGTTTGTCGCTGCGACCACGCGGCCGGGATTGTTGTCCTCACCGCTGCGGAGCCGGTTCGGAATTCTGCTGCGGCTCGAGTTCTACACGGACGATGAACTACGGATTGTGGTGCAGCGATCTGCCGATGTGCTGAATGTGCCCATCGATGCGGACGGCGCCGCTGAAATCGCCATGCGTTCCCGCGGCA
>DATNAU010000235.1:0-31497 GCA_035572415.1 Acidobacteriaceae bacterium | reverse complement strand
CGAAGAGCTCTATTCGATATGCATTTTCGTCGTAGGTGGGGTAGATCTCGATCACGTCGCCGCGCACGCGAAAGGTGCCGCGGCGGAAGTCGACGTCGCTGCGGTCATAGAGGATTTCGACCAGGCGGCGGGTGATGTCGTCGCGGCGGATTTTCTGGCCGCGTTCGAGGAGCAGGAGCATGCCGTAGTAGGCCTCGGGCGAGCCGAGGCCGTAGATGCAGGAGACGGAGGAGACGATGATGCAGTCTCTTCTCTCAAACAAACTGCGCGTGGCGGAGAGGCGGAGCTTGTCGAGCTCCTCATTGATGGTGGCTTCCTTCTCGATGTAGAGGTCGCCGGAGGGGATGTAGGCCTCGGGCTGGTAGTAGTCGTAGTAGCTGACGAAGTACTCGACGGCGTTGGAGGGGAAGAAGGCCTTGAACTCGTGATAGAGCTGCGCGGCGAGGGTCTTGTTGTGCGCGAGGATGAGCGCGGGGCGCTGGACCTCCTGGATGATGGAGGCCATCGTGAAGGTCTTGCCGGAGCCGGTGACGCCGAGCAGGACTTGGTCCTTTTCGCCGGCGGCGAGGCCTGAGACCAGCTCGCGGATGGCGCGAGGCTGGTCGCCCTGGGGGCGATAGGAGGTGGCGAGGTTGAAGTCCATCTTTTAAAGATAAGGGACTAGGCGCTGGGGACTAGGGACTAGGGCAGGGAAGTTGCCGGCGCGTCAGGTGCTTGCAGATCTCCGGAAAACGATGTCGGCGCCTGCGTCCGCCTCGATTGCCGTTGAACCGGAGTATGCCGTAACGGTTGCCGGATAAGCACCGGAGGTTTGCTGCCTGGCATATTCGGCGAGTGGCCTGAACGGTTTCAAAACGATGTCTTGCGTGAGCCAATCGCGGCCAACACTTTGCCACCGGCCTTGGATTGTCCCATCACCTTCTGGTTTACCCGAGTATTCGTTGTTGAAGTGCCAAGTCTCGGTGAAGCTGCCGTCGTGGCTGATTTCCAGCGTGGCGTTGCCCCAGACGCCTTGGCTTGTGTATTTTCCCGGAACCGCCGAATTGCGTGTGGACCAAATCATTCGCGTGGGGATTGCAAGTAGGCCTAACGCGAAGAAAAGGACAATGCTCAAAACCATCTTTGATCCATCCGATCGTTCTTGCCATGGCCTTCGGCGAATCACAAGCTCGACGATCAGATAGATGGCGCAAGCGATGAACGCCAGTCCGCCGCCAACGAACACCACGAGAAGGTAGACACCGACACCGAGTTCCATCGATCAGACCAGCTCAGGAATTGCTCTCAGCATATCCCACGCATTTGGAAAGGGGGATTGCGGCGTGCTACTTGGTGGAGCTTGGCACTTCGAGCTTGATGTCGTCGTAGTAGATGGAGCCGCGGTAGAAGTTGTTGTGGGGGTCGCCGAACATGAAGAAGTCCGGGATGCCGGGCTCAGCGTGATAGATCAGCTTGATGGGGATGCTGGCGGTGTAGGTCTGCTGGCCGCCGAACTTGAAGTCGCCGGATATGGAGAGGACGAAGTCAGTGGGGTTGCGTTCAACGCAGGCGGTATACCAGGTCGAGTCCTTGTAGGCGTCCACGGAGCGGATTTCTCCGGAGGGCTGAATGGCGCCATGGGAATAGGCGAGGAAGGGAAGGCCGTTGGCTCCGCTGTCCCAGCCGTCCTTATCGAGGCCGAACATCGTCACGGGATGCCGGCCGTCCGCCACCCAGGATGTGCCCTCCCAGATGTTGGTCCACTGGCCCTTGTTGTTGTCGGCGTCGATGACCACCTTGCGGTGGTGGTGAATCCAGATATTGTTGTGCGGGCGTGGAGTGGCGTCGAGAATGGTGAGGAAGTAGAAGCCGTTTTCGGAGCTGGAAGAATCCGTCCCCCACGGCGCGGCCGTTTCGCCTCCGGCATAGCCGTTCAGGTTGGCTGCGCCGGGCTTGCCGTCGCCGAAGGAGGCGTACCCGGCGCGCACACAGACGCGGTAGCGGTCAGGCAGTTGAGCGGTGGGATGAACCACGAGACCATCGCTGCTTCGCGGCGAGGCGACACGCAGGACGTGGTTGGAGGGGTTGGCCGGGTCCGCCACGATCGAGAAGAGATCGCTCAGCTTCGTTTGATCGGAGCGGCTGTAGGCAGCGACGGTGAGCCAGCCGTCCTTGCTGAAAGGTGCTTCGATGCGGTACGCGGTGGGCGGAACGACTCCCGGGAAACGCGAGCCGCCGTCGGAGAACTCGTCGTCGTGCTGATGCGTGTCTGGAGTCCAGGCTGGGGCGCCAGTGGCGAACGGCGCAGGCCCTTCAAAGTTTTCTTCGTAGAGGACGTGCCACGCGTCAGCGGGGGCAGCGGCACTCGGGGCGACGGGGGCAGAGGTCTGAGAGGCATTTTGCGCGTGGAACGGAGATGTGGAGAACAGCAGTATGGCGCAGGGCAGGAAAGGAATTAAGTTCCGGTGCATGTGCATACCTCGACTCTGCTTATTTCGTTCTCGCGGAGCACGGGACAACTATACAGCGCTCTGATTGCAGGTTTGCAATCGCCAAAGCGGCCTGTTTCAGCCTAGGCCCCGAAGGCGAGGTCGATCAGCGTTTTCTCTTCGAGTTCATGAGCCTTGCCCGAGCCAGTCGCAGGGCTGGGGCTGGAGGCGCGCTTGACGGCAAGCACCGCGCGTCCGCGGGCCATGCGGCGCAGGTTCGGGAGCACGTAGGAACGCGCGCCCATGTTGGAGGGCTCCTCCTGCACCCAGACAATGTCTTTGGCGGAAGTGTGCTGGTCGAGCGCGGCCTGCATCTCGGCTTCGGGCCAGGGGTAGAGCTGCTCCAGGAAGACGATGGCGACGGAAGAGGCTGATGAATCGTTGCGGCGCTTCTCGCGCTCGACGCGCAGATTGTGGCCGATCTTGCCGGAGCAGACAAGGATGCGGCGCGGGTCTTGGACAGAGGAGTCGGGGATGACGTTGAGGAAGCGCGGCGCGACGAAGTCAGCGAGCGAGGAGGACGCGTCGGGGTGGCGCAGCATCGATTTCGGCGTGAAGACGATGAGCGGCTTGCGCCATTTCCGCAGCGCCTGGCGGCGCAGCAGATGGAAGTACTGCGCGGCGGTGGAGGGCTGGCAGACCTGCATGTTGTCCTTGGCGCAGAGGTGCAGGTAGCGCTCGACGCGCGCGGAGGAGTGCTCGGGGCCCTGGCCCTCGTAGCCGTGAGGCAGCAGCAGCACGACGCCGGAGAGCAGGTTCCACTTGGCCTCGCCGGCGGCGATGAACTGGTCAATGATGATCTGCGCGCCGTTGGCGAAGTCGCCGAACTGCGCCTCCCAAAGGACGAGGGCCTCGGGATAGTCGCGCGAGTAGCCGTACTCGAAGCCGAGGACTGCGGCCTCCGACAGCATGGAGTTGTAGACCTCGAAGCGGGCCTGATCCGGGGCGATGTGGGCGAGCGGCGTGTAGCGGGCTTCGGATTCGGTGTCGATGAGGACGGAGTGACGCTGGTTGAACGTACCGCGCTGCGAGTCCTGTCCGGAGAGGCGAACGGGCGTGCCTGCGGTGACGAGTGAGGCGAAGGCTACGAGCTCGGCCATGCCGTAGTCGAAGGCGCGCGAACCGGCGGCCATCTCATTGCGCTGGTCGAAAAGCTTTTTGACCTTGGTATGGATGTGGAAGCCGTCCGGATATTTTGTGGTCGCGCGGACGAGCTCGGCGATGCGCTCGGCAGGCAGGCCGGTCTCGACGTTATCTTCGGGCAGCGCGCAGCCGCCGTGGTAGGGCGCCCAGTAGTCGGGCAGAGTAACGAGGCGGACCTTGGTGCGGGACTTCGCAGCGAGCTTCTGCGCTTCGAGGAATTCGGTCTGGACAGTTTTTGCTTCGGGCTCGGGGTCGACGCCGATGCGCTCCGCGTAGAGCTTATAAAGCTGGGGATGCTTCTGAATGGCGGCGTAGCGCCGCGGCTGGGTGACGGTGGGGTCGTCAACCTCGCTGTGGCCGTGGCGGCGATAACCGATGAGGTCGATGACCACATCGGTGTGGAAGCGATGGCGATACTCGGCGGCGATGCGCGCGACGCGCACGACGGCGTCGGGGTCTTCCGCGTTGACGTGGAAGATAGGGATGGGCAGCCGCTTGGCGATGTCGGAGGCGAAGCGCGAGGCGTTGGATTCGCCGGGGAGCGCGGTGAAGCCGAGGAGATTATTCACGATGATGTGAACCGTCCCGCCGACGTCGAAGCCGGGCAGCGCGCCGAGGACGAGGCATTCGGCGAGGATGCCCTGACCGGCGAAGGCGGCGTCGCCGTGGAGGGTGATGGGAAGGACCTGGTCTAAAACGTTAATGCGCGCGGAGTCCTCGCTGGAGGTGAGCGCCGCGGCCTGATCTGTAGCCGCGCGGACCTGCTTGGCCCTGGCGCGGCCGAGCGCAACCGGATCGACAGCCTCAAGATGGCTGGGGTTGGAGACGAGGTGCAGCCCGATGGTGTGCCCATCGGGAGTCTTGTATTCGCCCGTCGCGCCCATGTGGTACTTCACGTCGCCGCCGCCGAGCACGCTGCGCGGGCTCACATCCTCGAAGCGCGCGAAGATTTCCGCGGGCGACCGACCAATGGTGTTGGTCATCACGTTGAGCCGGCCGCGGTGGCTCATGGCGAGCACGGAAGTGTTGACACCGAGCGGCGCGGCGGCGTCGAGCAGCGCGTCGAGGAAGGGGATGAGGACGGTAAGGCCTTCGAGAGAAAAGCGCTTGGTGCCGAGATAGCGCGACTGAATCGTCTGCTCGAAGAGGTCGGCACGGATGAGGCGGGTGAGGATGCGGGCGCGGTCTTCGGCGGACGCGGGCGCGGAGGGTGTCTCCATTGCTTGCGCGAGCCATTCGCGCTCCGCAAGGCCGGGGATGTGCATGAACTCGACGCCGATGGTGGAGCAGTAGATGGCGCGGGCCTCATCCGCGATGGGGCCGGTTGGCGTGGGGGCGGGGAAGGGCTCGGGTGCGAGGAACTGCGCGAGGGGATCGAGCGAGGCCTGGAGATAGCCCCAGCGGCGGAAGACGTCGAAGGTGGCTTCGCGCGCGGAGCTTTCGGCAGTGATGGAAGGAGCGGGTTGTGCGACGGCGGCCATGCAGGTTCCTGCTTAAGATGCTAACGCCGCTCTCTATCGGATTGCGTTGCGCGTCCGGAACGCTATTCGGACACGCCGAGGACTTTGACGATGACGCGCTTGGGGCGCTGGCCGTCGAACTCGGCGTAGAAGATGCGTTGCCATGTCCCGAGGTCGAGGCGCCCGCCGGTGACGGGCAGGGTCGATTCGTGATGTAGCAGCAGGGCCTTCAGGTGGGCGTCGGCGTTGTCTTCGCCGGTCTGGTGGTGCTTGTAACCGGGCCATGCGGGCGCGAGCTTTTCGAGCCACGTGCTGATGTCTTCGATGAGGCCGCTCTCGTTGTCGTTCACATAGATGGCGGCGGTGATGTGCATGGGCGAGACAAAGCAGAGACCGTCGGCGATGCCGCTGCGCTGGACGATGGCCTCAACCTGCGGCGTGAGATGCACCATCTCATAGCGCTTTTTGGTGGTGAGGGTGATGTATTCGGTGTGGGCCTTGGCGGTGGGCATGAGTGCTCCTTAAATCGGCGACGAATCAGTTGACTGAGGAAATTCGCATATTACCGTGACGGCCAGTTCCATTTCGGAGTGTTGAACATGGTCGCGCCGTCGAGTTTAGTTTCCCCGAAATCTTTTAGAAGATGCAGTCGCTTGCAAATCTCAACTGTTGATAACTGATCGATGAGGGTCTTTGAGTGCGAGACCACAATGATCTGTGCGTTCTCTGCAGCAGCAAGAATCAACCTCGCCAGCGCAGGCAACAGATCGGGATGCAAACTTGTTTCGGGCTCATTAAGCACCATCAATTCGGGTGGACGCGGAGTGAGAAGGGCCGCCGCCAATAATAGATACCGCAGCGTTCCGTCCGAAAGTTCAGCGGCCGAAAGTGGCCGCAACAGACCATGCTGCTGTAGCCGAAGCTCGAACCGCCCGTCTTGCACCTCAATGTATAACCGGCTGCCGGGAAACGCATCCTCGATGCACGTTGCCATGGCTTCATCCGATCTGATTTCCAAGATAGTTTGAAGTGCCGCAGCCAAATTGCTGCCATCGTGATGCAATACAGGCGCAAATGTTCCGATTTGTGCCTGCCGCGAAGGGGCATCGGCATCGGTGCGGAAATGGTCGTAAAAACGCCAGCCACGTACAGCTTCGCGAACGGCCAGCATCTCCGGTGCGCGCTGTGGATCGGCAACGCTGGCAAGCATGCTGTCCGTGTCTGACAGGTGTTGAGTCAACATAACTGGTTCTTCGTCGCGTGTAACCGCAAGCCAGACAAAGTTGTTTCTGCGATCCACAAGTGCGGATGCCTTGCGATATAGAGGGCCGTGCCAAATACACTCCCTCTTTACCCGTGGATCAAGTTCAAAGAGCGTCGCGGGAGGTGGTGGCGGGGGATATCCGAGATCAATGCTGTAGCCATACGTATCGCCGCCGAAACCAAGTTTCAGGCTGGCAACGGTCCGCTTCGCTAGCGGTTCAACGGGATGGGTTCCATCTCGCACACTACGTGCAATAGTCTCTGGGCCGGCCCAAAACGTCGATGGAAGGCCACCTTCGCGGGCAAGTGATGCCACCACAGAGTTCAGAGCGGCATCGGCGAGAAGGCGTAGTGAGCGATAGACGCTGGACTTGCCGCTGCCATTTGCGCCGGTGATCAAACTGAACTGTCCCAATGGCAATACCAGATCACGGAGCGAACGGTATCCGTGGACGGCCACAGTGCGGATCATGGGGACAAGCATAACCCGGCTACCTGATACGCAGGTCCTCTTGAGGGGCTTCGTATACTGAGGATATGACGGCCCTGCATACATCGCTCGAAGCGCTGCGCATGGCGGGAGTGATGGCGTGGGAGATCCTGTGGGCGCTGTGCCTGGGCTTCCTGCTGTCGAGCGTGGTGGAGGCCGTGGTCTCGAAGGCCGAGATGGGTCGGCTGCTGCCGAACTCCTCCGCGGGGACGATTGTGAAAGCGAGCGCGATGGGCGCGGCGAGCTCCTCCTGCTCCTACGCGGCGACGGCGCTGGCACGTACGCTCTTCCGCAAGGGCGCGGACTTTATCGCGGCGATGGCGTTCCAGTTTGCATCGACGAACCTGGTCGTCGAGCTGAGCGTGCTGCTGGCGGTCGTGATGGGCTGGCAGTTTATGGCGGCGGAGTTTGTCGGCGGCCCGATCATGATTCTGCTGCTGGTGCTGCTGTTGCGAGCGACGGTGACGCCGAAGATTGTCGCCGCGGCGCGGGCGCAGGCCGAGCGCGGCCTGACCGGGCGCATGGAGGGCCACGCGGCGATGGACATGAGCCTGCACGAGGGAACGTTCTGGCAGAAGGTGACCTCGCGCAAGGGCATGACGGCAACCAGCCACTACTACTGGATGGACTGGTACTCGCTCGCACCGGACATTGCGCTGGGCTTGGTGATCTCCGGCGTGCTGGCGGCATTCGTGCCGACGAGTTTCTGGCAGGGGTTCTTTCTGGCGGGGCATCCGGCGCTGGCACGGGTGTGGGGGCCGCTGGTGGGGCCGCTGGTGGCGGTGCTGTCATTCGTCTGCTCGGTGGGGAATGTGCCGCTGGCAGCGGTGCTGTGGAACGGCGGCATCAGCTTCGGCGGCGTCATCTCGTTCCTGTTTGCGGACCTGCTGATCTTTCCCATCCTGAATATCTATCGCAAGTACTACGGGCTGAAAGTGGCGGCGATCCTCGCCGGGACGTTCTACATTGCGATGGCGGGGGCGGCGCTTGCAGTGGAGGGAATCTTCGGCGCACTGCACCTGATTCCCGCGCACACCCACCTGATGGTGATGGAGGAAGCGATCCACTGGAACTACACCAGCGTGCTGAATGTGACCTTCATCGCCATCAGCGGACTGCTCTTCATTCGCTTCCTGAAGACCGGCGGCCCAGCCATGCTGCGGGAGATGGGCGGCGACGCGCGTGATCCCAACGCAGCACCGAGCCACTGCTGCCACGATGAGGAGCCTGCGATCGCTCCTACGCATGCGTGCCACGACGAGGCTGCCCCCGTGCCGCAGCACTCATGCCACGAAGAGAAGCAGCCCGTGGTTGCCTCGTCTTGTTGCCACGACCAACCGGGGCCGATGCCCCGAGGGCGAGGCGACTGCTGCGGCGGAGAGTAGCGCTGGCGATCACGTTTTAGAGACAATCCACCCTTTCGCAGAGGACGCGAAAGGATGGGCCACCCCGTCTTGTTTCCCGCCATCTGGCGTCAAACGGCGGCCATTCAGCATCTGATACCCTGAGCCTTAAGAAAGCTATATTCCGGAGCGAGTTACGGCCTTCCTGTCGCCAGAGGCATACGCCAAGCGAACGATTCTTGCAGTGCAGGACTACTCGGTCCTGTGCGGTGCGGCGCTTGCCGACCTGTTCACCCCGCCGCTGTACTGGTCGGATATCTTCACCCAGATGGACTCGATCGGCGTTGGGTCCATGCCCATCATTCTGCTGACTGGTTTCTTCACCGGCTGCGTGCTTGCCCTGCAGTCCGTAACGGCGCTGAAGCAGTTTGGCGCGGTTTCGATGACCGGAACGCTGGTCGCGCTCTCCATGGTGAAGGAACTGGGGCCCGTACTGACCGGGCTGATGGTTTCAGGCCGCAACGCCGCCGGCATGGCGTCGGAGCTCGGCTCAATGAAAGTGACCGAGCAACTGGATGCGATGCGCGCGCTGGGTACGGACCCTATCCGCAAGCTCGTCACGCCGCGGCTGGCTGCCACGGTCTTCATGCTCTTCTTTCTGACGATCATCGCGGACGCGGTAGGCATCGCCGGTGGCGCGCTGGTTGCGACGAACCTCCTCGGCCTGAACGCGACAATGTATCTGCACACCTCGTATCAGTCGCTGAAGTATGGCGATGTGGTGCAGGGGCTGGTCAAGCCGCTGTTCAGCGGATTCATCATCGCCACCGTCGGCTGTTACTTCGGCATGAAGACCACAGGAGGAACGCAGGGCGTCGGTAAGGCCACCACGCAAGCCGTGGTTGTCTCGTCGGTGTTCATCATCATCGTGGACTTCCTGGTCAGCCGGCTTATGATCGGCATCTTCGGGCGCTAGGAGCAGCAATGAGAGGCGAGACGGCGAGCGCAGGCGCGGCAGTTGCGGAGCAGCCCGAGCATGCCGGGCCGGTGGTCGAATTCGAGAACGTCTCGATCGGTTTTGACGGCAAGCAGGTGCTTGAAGACGTATCGTTCACGGTGGAGCGAGGCCAGACACTCATCATCCTGGGACCTACTGGCTCCGGAAAATCAGTGTTGCTGAAGCTGGCGAACGGCCTCCTCAAACCGGATTCCGGCTCCATCCGCATCTTCGGGCACGAGATTACTGCGATGCCGGAGCGCGAGATATTCGAGCTGCGCGCACATATCGGCATGGTCTTCCAGGAGTCGGCGCTGTTCGACTCGCTGACCGTGGAGGACAACGTTGCATACCGGTTGCACGAGGAACATGTATCCGAGGATGAATCTCACAAGCGTGTCGTGGAGGCGCTCGAGTTCGTCGAGCTCGGCCACGCGATCGACAAGTTTCCCTCGGAGCTTTCTGGCGGCATGCGGCGCCGCGTCTCCATCGCTCGCGCCATCATCTCCGGGCCGGACCTGATCCTGTACGATTCGCCGACGGGCGGCCTCGACCCCATCACCTCGACCACGATCATCGAGCTGGTGATGAAGCAGCGCGACGTCTCGCATACTACGTCGCTGCTGGTCACGCAGCGTCTGCAGGACGCCTTCGTGCTCGCCACGCATCGCTATGACGCAAAGCAGGGAATGCGGCCCATCGCCAAGGACGGTCCCGATCGAGGAGTTGATCCGGGGACAAAATTCCTGATCCTCAATGACAGTCGCGTGATCTTCAACGGATCGACCGAAGAGCTGGTCCACAGCGAAGACCCTTGGATCAAGGGATTCCTGGCGTAGGCCTACCCTTTCCCGCCTGCCACTCAGCATACGAAATGCGCGGCACCGTGACGAAGGCGTCCCGCGTGCGGACGTAGTTGCCGAGGCCGTTCATCCGTCCCACGGCGTGCAGTTCTTCGGCGCGGATGTAAGGGCCGGCAGGGTCTACGAAGCGGTCTTCCGCATACATTGCCACCACGCGGCCCAGAATGATGCGGGAGCGGCCGATCTCCATCGTGGTGAACTCGCGGCATTCGAGCGCGGCGTGCGCCTGGGCGATGCGCGGAACTTTGACGATGGATGAAGGTGCGGTGGTGAGGCCCGCCATCTCCAGTTCGTTCACACCGGAAGGGAAGTCTGTTGCGGTGATGTTCATCTGCTGGAGCAGATCTTCGGTGACGACGTTGACGACCCACTCACCCGTGCGGCGGATGTTGTGCGCAGTGTCTTTAGGAATGGACTCTTCGCCAGGCCTGTTGGTGACACCCATTCCAATAATGGGCGGATCGGTGCAGAGGTAGTTGTAAGCGCTGAAGGGCGCGGCGTTGATGCGGCCTTCGCGGTCCATGCTCGTGACCAGGGCGATCGGCCGCGGGGCGACCAGCCCGATCAGCAGGTTGTAGATCTGGCGGTGCGAGGCGGATTCGATGTCAAAGTGCATATGTGATTGAGTCAGATGCCGGGTTCGAATGCAGGCCGGTTAAGTGTCTGAATTATCAAGTCCCTCAGTGTACAGCGCACCTTCGCGGGTACGGGTCAAGTGGCGGTCTTTCTCGCAGGAGTTTGCAGGTGCGGATGGTAAAATGGCTAATAATGACCACCCCCCTGAAAACTCTGTTCCTGAACCCCCCTTCCTTTGAGAAATTCGATGGCGGCGCCAGCAGCCGTTGGCCGGCCACGCGCGAGATCGAATCGTACTGGTATCCGGTCTGGCTCGCGTATCCAGCAGGCATGTTGGAAGGTTCGCGCCTGGTGGACGCTCCGCCGCATCACCTGAGCTGGCAGGACGTAACGGACATCCTGAAGGACTACGAATTCCTGGTCCTCTTCACCAGCACCATGGGCTGGGAGGGCGACCAGCGGGCGGCAGAGAGGATCAAAGAGACCTACCCCAACATCAAGATCGCGTTCGTCGGGCCGCCGGTCACCACTTCGACCGACAAGGCGCTGAACGAGTGCCGCGCCATCGACTTCATCTGTCGGCGCGAGTTCGATTTCTCCATCGTGGAATACGCCAACGGCAAGCCGCTGAATGAGATTCTCGGCATCAGCTATCGCGACGCCATTGGCGTGATCCAGCACAATCCGGACCGCCCGCAGGTGACGCCGGAGCAGTTGGACGAGATGCCGTGGGCGACCGAGATTTATGCGCGCGACCTGGACGTGACGAAGTACAACGTGCCGTTCCTGCTGCACCCGTTCGTCTCGCTTTACACCACGCGCGGCTGCCCGGCGCAGTGCACGTTCTGTTTGTGGCCGCAGACGCTGAGCGGGCATGCCTGGCGCAAGCGCTCGACCGACGATGTGGCCGCCGAGATGGCCAACGCGAAGAAGCTCTTCCCCCATGTGAAGGAGTTCTTTTTCGACGACGACACGTTCAACATCCAGAAGGCCCGCACCATCGAGCTCTGTGAGAAGCTGAAGCCCCTGGGCTTGACGTGGTCCTGCACCTCGCGCGTCACCACCGACTACGAAACGCTGAAGGCGATGAAAGAGGCGGGCTGCCGTCTGCTGATCGTTGGCTACGAATCCGGCGACCCGCAAATCCTCAAGAACATCAAGAAGGGCGCCACCGTGCAGCGCGCGCTCGACTTCCAGCGCGACTGCCATAAACTCGGCCTGGTGGTTCACGGCGACTTCATCCTCGGCCTGCCGGGCGAGACCAAGGAGTCGATCCGCAACACCATCGAGTTCGCCAAGCAACTGGACTGCGAGACCATTCAGGTGTCGATGGCGCATGCCTTCCCGGGCACCGAGTTCTTCGAATATGCGAAGGAGAACGGCTTCATCACCAACAGCGCGATGATGGATGACGGTGGCCACCAGATGGCGCACATCGCATATCCGGGCCTGCCGGTGGACTACGTAATGGAAAGCGTGCATCGCTTCTACGACGAGTATTTCTTCCGGCCCAAGCAGGCGTGGCGCGTGGTGTGGCAGGCGATCAAGAACCGTGATGTGGGGCGGCTGTATGACGAGTCGAAATCATTCATGTCGCTGCGCGCCAAGCGCAACAAGGCCGTCCAGGAGATGCGCACGGCCAACGCGGTGAAGGCGCAGGAGTCCGTCAGCCAGAACGCGTAATCAGGCATTCGAGCAACCATAAGGGCGGCCACCCTGGCCGCTCTTGTTGTTTGTAGTCAGCGCTTGTACGAATCGAGAGAGATGAAACATCGATTGAAGCCGCAGCAGTACCTGATTCTGATCGCCATCATGCTGACGGCGTCCGTTGGCGACAGCCTCCTGTCGCGCGGCATGGAGCAGGTGGGCGCGGTGGACGTGCATCACCTCGGGCTGCTTTGGCACGCGCTGTTCAACCCTTACGTCGATGCGGGAATCGTGCTGCTGATCGGCTTCTTTGCCAGTTACATGACTGCCCTTAGTTGGGCCGACCTCACCTTTGTCATGCCGGCAACCGCATTTGGCTACGTCGTCGTTGCGTTCCTGGCCCGCTACTGGCGGCATGAACATCTCAGCATCTACCGCTGGGCGGGGATCCTGCTCATCGTCTGCGCGGTCGGATTTGTGGCGAACGGACCGTCGCGGACCGAGATTCCTGGCGAAGAACGCCCATCGCACAGCGATCTCAATCTCATGGATTCAGGTGCCGGCAGATGATCGCTCCGCACACCGGTGTGGTTCGCAGCTGGAGCTGCATCCTTGCGGTAGCGGCCATGGCGATTGCAGGGGAGTGCCTGACAGCCGCGGGAATGCGGAAGCTTGGCGACCTCGACATCATTCGGGCCAGGAGCGGTATGGCGGGAGCGATCCGCGCGGTGCTGTCGAGCCCGCTTTTTCTGCTGGGCGCAAGCTGCATGGCCTTGAACTTCTTCGCCATGCTCTTCACCCTCAGCATCGTCGATCTTTCACTCGCCGCGCCTGCGACGGCTTCGCTGACCTACGTCGGCAATGCTGTTGCGGCGAAGCTCTTCCTGCGCGAGAACGTGGACCAGCGGCGCTGGCTGGCGGCGGTGTTTGTATGCGCTGGAGTGTTCCTGCTGGCGAAGTAGCTTCTAGCGCTGAGGAGTTTGCCTTGTGCGCGAAGCGCCCGGCCCGATCTTCGATACCGGTGCATTGGGCGTCGGCCCTGGCACGCCGATCCATGTTACCAACTGACCCATCTGCCGCAGTAGCTGCACCTCGGCCTGATGGAGTTGATAACCCGCATCAAGCACTGCGAGGTATTTGTCGCGTTCGTCAATGCGCGCCTTCTGCTCATCCTTGGGCGTCATCTGGGGACCATTGGGATTGCCCGTCCCGGACTGGAGTTGCTGCTGGAGAACCTCAAGCTGCTGCTGTGAGTAGTCACGCTGTAGATCGGCGACCTCCGCCTGCGCCTTCAACTCATCGATAGAGTGCCGCAGCTTGGACTCACCGTCCAGCGCATCCATTTCTGCGTTCTGCGCGTCGTGCATGGCGTGAGCGGCTTCGGCGGCCGTCTCGCGCGCTTTGTCGGTGCGGGTCTTGTCCAGAAAGGGAAGATTCACCTGGATACCGAAGGCAGCTGAATTGGCCGTCAGCAGCGATTGCATGGGTTTGTTCGGATCTCTGTAGATTTTTTCGAGGTTCTTGAAGGAGTCGGTAAATGTCGCGTAACGTGTGTAGTTGATCACCAGATTGATGTTCGGCCAGAAGCGCACCCTGGAGTCGCCTTTCGCCTGCTGCTCCTTGGCCTGCGCGGTGAAAAAAGCCGCAGCGATCGCGTCGTTGGCGTAAGGTCTCTCCGGCGCGTCACTTGGAATCGCAGCCGTCGGGAACACGCCGTCGATGGTCAGAGATGCGGCAGGCATGCCGATCAGCCGTGCCAGATGGTTGCGCTCATTGTCCACTTCGTCGTCGGCCCGCAGCGCGCCCAGCTTCAACTGAGCGGCAGTTAGCTTCGCCTGAGTTAACTCCAGCCGCGAGTCCTGCCCGGCGTCGAACCGCGCCTGTGAGATGCTCGCCAGTTTGTTTGCATCGTCCAACTGCTCGTGGATCGCCTTTGCGCGTTCCTGGTTGTGCGCCAGCGTCAGGAAGGAGAGCGCAGTGTCCTGCGCAACGGTCTCCCCGATGTCTCTCAGCGACATCTCCGCGGCCTTGAGGCCGACGCGTGCAGACTCGATGTAGTAATGCTGCGAGGCGCTGAATACAAGCGACCCGGCATTTCCAGTGAAAAGCGTGGGCGGATAAGGGAGATACCCGTAGGCCTGTCCAACGTTCGAACCGAAAGATGCGGAAGGAACATAGACATCGTGGGATTCGGCAAGCTGCGCCCGGGCGCGCCGCACTTCGTCTCGCGCGCCCAGCACACGCGGGTTGGAACGCAACGCGAGATCGACCGCGCTGGAGAGGGACAACTGAGCCCGCGCGGAGCCTGATCCCAACACGATCAGAGCTGGGAGTGCCATGACCGAAACGATTCGCGGGGCGCGGAGTACCGCCTTGGCCATGTAGTTCCTGCGGTCTAGAGTCGGTGCAGACATGCGGGTTGAGATGCGGTTGCCTCCCGAATCCATCGTACTGTTTGCGTTCATCACATCCCCTGCTGGACTGCCCGCTTGCTGCGGGAGTAACCGGGGGCAAGTGCTGCCGCCGCGTCTGCCTCGCGTTCGGCCTCGTCGCTGTTGCCGCGCGCTGCTAGAAGCCGCCCTAACTGAAGATGCGCCTTGAAGGCCGGCGCTGCGTCGGTTTTTGTGCGGGAAGCGAGATAGTCGCGCAGACAACGTTCGGCGAGATCGGGCGCTCGATGGATCGCGATCAAAATACTCGCGGCATCCACCAGCGCCGGACCATGGCTGTGATCGGCGGCTACAGTGGAGCGCACCGCCGTCACCGCATCGTCAGGTCTCTTTCGTGCTTCGTAAAACTGCGCCAGATCGATCCAGGCTTCCGCCGCACCGCCCACGGCGATGGCTCGCTTGAACTCGGTCTCAGCCGAAGGCAGGTCGTTCTCGGAATTTGCCATGCGCGCCAATAGCCGATGCGCCGCGGCAGGGAAGCGCGGCATCATGCGGTCGGCGAGGAGTTGTGCTTTGTCCAGGCCGCCGCCGACGATAAATGGCGCGTCCACATCGTACTCGCCCAGGTCGTTCAGCGCAGCAACGTTGTTGGGATTCAGATCGACCGCTTGCGCAAAGCTGGCCTGCACCTTCCGCGCCAGTTTGAAGCCGGCAATCGGTCCGGCGCGTTGTGCCTTCATGCCATAGGCTCGGCCCAGCCATAGCTGAGTGTCGCTGGCTTCTTCGCGGCTTGCCGTCGCGGACCCTGCCGCCGCCTGGCACTCCGCGACTGCCGCATCGTACATTTCCTGGGAGTAGAAGGTCCGGCAGAGCAATTGATGCGCGTAAGCGTCAGAAGGATTTGAAGCGATCATTTGTCGCAGTGCCGTCTCCGCGTCCTGGACGCGGCCCTCCATCAGCGCGTGCCAGGCGGCAGCGTGGATAGCATCCGCCGGCGCAGACTCGCCACGCACGGCAGCTCCACACAGTGCCGCCGCCACGATCGCCATCGCAATGCGCGAGCCAAACCGGAATAGGCGCATAGAGTGCAGAGAGATGCGCGGTCTTGCAGCCATGGGGGAGGACGGTACGTTCATGCGCAATCAAGGACCCGATACTTCGGTAACAGACTCGCCGTCCGTCAGCTCGACGTTGCTGGTCGCATTGGTAGCGACCACGTCACCCTCGGACAGGCCGGAGTCGATTTCCACATCATTGAGATTGACGAGACCGACGCTGACATTGGTGCGCACCAGCTTGCCATTCTGGATGCGAAAGACATACGACTGTCCGCTGCGGTCGAACTTCAGTGCCCCGCGCGGCACGGAGAGTACATGCGGATGCTGCTGCAGCGTGACCTTCAGGTTGACGTTTGCGTGCGGCATCAGCGTGCCGTCGGAGTTGTCTACGTCAATCACGGCCTCGCCGACGAAACGGTTGAGGTAGGCGATGACTGTAGTGGGGACCCGCGAAATGTGGCCGTACCATTTCCCGGGCTTCGCCTCCCATGTGATTTCGACAGGCTGCCCGACGGCCAAAACACCGATATCCGGTTCGTCGAAGTAGGCCGTAACCCGCATATGCTTCAGGTCCGCCACGCCGATGAGTTGGTCATCCGGGCTTACATAATCATGGTCTCCGACCGGAAGGTAGTAAACCGTACCGTCGATTGGCGACCGGATCTGTGCATTGGACAATGCGCTTTGTGCTGCGGCAACGGAGGCGCGAGCGTCCGCCACCTGCGCGTCCGCGTTCTGCACGTCTTCCGGCGTGTACCGCTCCGAAGCGCGCGAATGCAGCGCCTGCAGGTTCGCCTCGTCCATCTGGATGCGGTGCTGCACGGCCGTCACCTCGGCCTGGGACGCGGCGCCCTGGCTTTCAAGTTTTTGTGTCTGCATCAGGGCCGCCGAATCTTGTTCAAGCTGCATATTGGCGCGCTTCAGGTCCGCATTGATGGTCGCGCGGTCCTCGGCCGAGCCTCCGCGTGATGCGTTGGCCGCGGCGAGTCTGGCAGTATCCAGCGATGCATCCGCATGGGCCAGCGTCGCCTTCGCGGCCGCATCATCCAGCCTCAACAGCAACTGGCCTTTATGGACATGCTGCATCGGGTCAACGTAAACCGCCTCCACTTCCGCCGGGGCCGCCGGACGCGGCTGGAAGTCCTCGATCGGGTCGACCTTGCCATTGGCAGTGGCAAATCTGGTCAGGTCCTTATATGTCACGGTGGCGGTGTGGACCGAAACGCGCTCGCGAGTGAGGGAATGGAGCGCGTAAACCGCCAGCAGGACGATGATGGCGGCTGTTCCCCAGATGGCGACCGGCGTGGAACGACCCTGTTTATTGTTGGATGCCATGAGGTTACGTGCCAGTATATAAGACACGCTGCGCGGCAAAACGACCCAGAAAATTGTCTCCGCCGCCGGTATCTGGGGAATTACGCCGGCGGCCCCATCGCCGGACGCAGGCTGATGAGCTCCAGTTCGAGCCCGTTCAACGCGGCGCCGGCATATGGGCCACTGTTGTGCCGCAGCTTGTAGAGGACATCGACTGGCGCGCCCACGGCAAGCTCGGAACAGACAGTCGGCCAATGAAGGGAGTTGCGGCTCCAGCCCAGCGCCGGGATTGCAGGCGAATCCTTCTGCCGCAATGGAAGACAGACGTGTTTTTCCTGGATCAACCGCGCCGGACCGGCGACCATTGCACCTGAGGTGTGGAATACCGGCTCCGGATTTCCCAGCCCGAAAGGCGCCAGCCGGCCAGTCCACTCGAACAGCTCGCGCGTCAGTTCCGCGAACCCAACCTCTGCGTCGCAGTGGATGCGCGGGACCAATGCCTCGGCGGTCAGATGCGTCGCGCAGTGCGTGGACATGCGCTCGCGCAGCACCGGCAGCCGGTCTGTCCCCAGCGAGAAGCCGACCGCATGCGCGTGACCCCCAAAGCGATGGAATAACGGAGCCTCGGAGTCGACAGAATCCACCGCGACAATTGCATCGAGCAGGTGAAACCCTGGAATCGACCTGCCGGAGCCGTATGCGGTGCCGTTCTCGCACGCAATCACAAGTGCGGGTCTGCCGGTGCGGTCCACCACGCGCGAGGCGAGAATGCCGATCACGCCGCGATGCCACTCCGCGTTATCGAGGATAATGCAGTCCGCTGGGTACGATCCGCTCGCGTCAATCCGCGCAGCGAGTTGCCGGTCGATTCCGTCCAGCGCTGTGGTTTCGGAGTCGCGCCGCTCCTGGTTCAGGCGGTCAAGCTTTTCCGCCAGTTCGCGTGCCCGGGGAGTGTCGCGTGTGAGAAACAACTCCACGACATCGGAAGCCACGTCCATGCGGCCGGCTGCGTTGATGCGCGGGGCAATGCGAAACGCCACTTCCGTTGCGCTTGGGGCGCGGTCCAGCGGCAGCCGCGCAAGGTGCATCAGGTGCCGCAGACCAGGCTGCACCGGCATCGCAAGCGCCGCAAGCCCCAGCGCCGCAATCGTCCGGTTCTCGCCCACCAGCGGCACGGCGTCGGCAATGGTTGCGATCGCGGCCATTTTGAGGAAAGAAGGGATGATTTTGTCTCGGGTGCGGGCGCGAAAAGCATCCGGATTGTCCGTCAGCAGGGCCGCGGCCCCAAGCAGGGCCTGCGCCAGTTTGAACACCACCGCGGCCCCGCAGAGTTGCTTGCACCGATAGGGGCACCCGGGCTGCGTTGGATTGATGACCGCGGTGCATTCCGGCAATTCCACCACACCGTCAGGAAGATGATGGTCCGTGACGATCAGGTCGAGTCCAAGCGCGCGTGCCTCCTTCGCCTCCTGCACTGCGCGGATTCCTGTATCCACTGAAATAACCAGCCGGATTCCATCCGCCGCCGCATTTGCCAGGACCGAAGCCTGCATCCCGTATCCCTCGCGTATGCGGTGCGGAACATGGTAGCGGACAATTGCGGGCCGATTTGCGTCGAGCGCCAACGCGATCCGCTCGAGCGTCGTCTTCAGCAGCACTGTAGCCGTAGTGCCATCCACGTCATAGTCGCCATAGATGAGGATGGGTTCAGACCTGCGCAGCGCGGCGAAGATGCGATCGACCGCCTGCGCCATCCCAATCAGCTGTTTGGGATCGGCTGCGGGATCGTTTAGATAAGAGCTGAGCGAGGGATTCAGGAAAGCTTCCGCTTCAGCGGCATCTTTCATTCCACGCGCGGCGAGGATGTGCGCAACCGCTTCCGGGCAGCCCAGCGCGCTTGCGAGTGTACGCGCAGCGTCACCGTCCGCACTTCGCAGTTGCCATATGCCGGTTGGATTCATCGATGCGTGCCGCGGTCTTTTGCCCTAGTCGTCATCGTCGTCGACGACGATTCCACCCAGGTCTGTCACTGCCTCGATCAGTTCCTGGAAGCGCTCGTACCACTCCGTCGAGGTCTCGAACAGGAACATTACGCCCTGGTTTGCAAAACCAAGCTGAATATATCCGAGCTTGCCGACATGATTGACGAGATACTCGGCATCGTCTATCTCCGGTGCGTCGGCGTCGGGATAGTTCTGGTCGCGCAGTTGCTCCAGCAGGATGGCGACGTCTGCCTTTTCCAGCGTCACCTCGCTCATGGTGATAAAGCTGGCGCCTGCGGCCTTCGCGTGTTCGACGAAATCTTTCCAGGAATCGGGGTCGGTGTCCTCGAAGACGACGGTCGGGACTTCCTCGGCCACATAACCATTGAAGCGGCGCATGCCATGGCCGGCGATGAAGGCCACCATGTCGTCCTTGAGCGAAAGAAGATTGTCGGGCTGCATTGCAGCAAGTATTGTCGCAGATTGCGGCGCCGGGCGCACCAGACGTTCGTCCGGCCGCGCGCGCTGTAGCATCGAAGTCAGACAAAGCACTCGGAGGGAAGATGCGGGCGATTCAGATTCAGAAGACAGGCGGTCCAGAGGTGCTGGAATTGCGCGAGCTCCCAAAGCCGGAACCCGGCGCCGGCCAGGCTCTGGTGCGGCTGGAGGCCATCGGCGTCAACTTCATTGACACCTATCTGCGCGAGGGCCGTTATCCCGCGAAGCTGCCGTTCATCGCCGGGCAGGAGGGCGCCGGCATTGTGGAAGCCGTTGCGCCGGATGTCACCACATTCAAAGCGGGCGATCGCGTGGCATGGACCGGCGTTCTGGGGGCATATACGGAATACGCACTGGTTCCCTCCTCGCAGCTGATCGCGATCCCCCAGGGCGTAACGGCGCGCCAAGCCGCCGCCTCGATGCTGCAGGGGATGACGGCGCACTACCTCTCGCACTCAGCTCATACGATCCGGCGAGGCGAGACCGTGCTCATTCATGCCGGCGCGGGCGGAGTCGGCCTGCTGCTGATCCAGATGGCGAAGCGTGCTGGAGCACGTGTGCTGACCACCGTATCGACAGGGGAAAAGGCGGCGCTCGCTCGCGGAGCAGGCGCAGACGAGGTCATCCTCTACACGAAGGAAGATTTCGTGGATCGAACGCGCGCGCTGACCAATGGGGAAGGCGTGCCCGTGGTCTATGATTCCGTTGGTAAAACCACGTTCGATGGCAGTCTGAAATGTCTTCGCCCGCGCGGCATGCTGGTTCTGTATGGGGGATCGAGTGGAGCGGTGCCGCCGTTCGACCTTATTCAGCTCTCTACACTGGGCTCGCTCTTCATTACGCGTCCCAGCCTCAAGGACTACACGCGCACGCGCGCAGAACTGGAGATGCGTGCAGGCGATGTCCTGCGCTGGGTCGCCGATGGCAGCCTGAAGCTGCGCACCGAGCACGACTATGCGTTGGCGGATGCCGCGCAGGCGCATCGCGATCTCGAAGCGCGCAAGACGACCGGAAAGGTGCTGTTGATTCCGTGATGATGTTTCCTGGCCGGTTGACGTGCAACGCGGTGCGCAGTTTTGACTTCGCGCCGTGGATGCCTTAGAACTAAGACTTCACCCTGAGTTCCTGCGGCCGCGAGTTGTCCGCGCGGCTGTTCCACCACAACATCCCGCAATGGAATGTTCGGGAAGCGCGGTGAAATTCCGCCACTGCCCCGCAACTGTGAGCGCGCACGGCGCCAGCCGTGAATGCCAGCCGCGAACCTCCCACTGAAGCCGGCAAAGCTTCGGGAAGGGAAGTTCCAATAAGGCACGCATGAATCGCGCAAGTCAGGAGACCGGTTCTGCTGCGAACCAGCCACGCGCCCGAGGGGGGAGCGTAGGAGTTCTCTGACATGTCTGCTCGAACCGGCCGCAAGGCCGTCCTGTCTTCGCGTGCGTCTTTCTTGACGCTCGCCGCCTTCCTGACCACAACTTTTGCTCTGATCGCGCTGCCTGCGCACGCAGTTGTCGTGCGCGGCATTGTTACCGATGCACTCGGCAAACCCGTCCCCGGCGCGCGGGTCCAACTGATCCAGGGCAAAAGCGCCGTAGCCAGCGGCGTTGCAAATGCTGACGGCTCGTATGAAGTCCGTTCCACGCAATCCGGCCGCTTTACCCTGCTCACATCATCACCTGGTTTTCTGCCCGGCATCGGCCGGGAGTTCTTCGGCAGCGCGACGGACCAGGTCGCGCAGAACGTCGTGCTTGAGTCCTACAGCGTGCAACAGAATGTCACGGTCACGGCCACCGGTATTCCGACACCGCTGGAGCAGACCAGTTCCGCGGTCACACAGATCCCCCAAGGCGATCTGGCAACATTGGCGGATATTCCCGAAGCGATGCGGCAATCTCCCGGCGTGTTTGTTGCCCAGCAGGGCCAGTCCGGCGGAGTGACGTCGCTCTTCGTGCGCGGCGGCAATTCGACAGCGAACGAAGTTGTGATCGACGGCATCCCTGCGGTTGACGTGGGCGGCACATTCGACTTCGGCACCGTCTCCACCACCGGCCTGGCCGGTCTTGAGATTTACCGGGGCCCCAACTCGGCCCTCTACGGCACCGATGCAGGCGCCTCCGTCGTGAATCTGGAAACCCCGCGCGGCACATCGACGCGCCCCGTCATCGACTATTCCGGCGATGCCGGCAACTTCCATAGCTATCGGAATGAAGTTGCACTCAGCGGCGCGCAGAGGCGCATCGATTACTACACCGCCTACTCGCGCTTCAATACCTCCAACGCTCTGCCGCGCGACGAATACCACTCGGGCACCGCCGCCGCGAACATTGGACTGGCACTCACCGGCAACACGTCGCTGCGCTTCACCATCCGCAACGCAGACTCGGCCACTGGGCTGCCTGGAGCCCACGATTTCTACGGCATCTCCGCCAGCGGCAAGCAGGCCGACCAGGACCTCTACTCTGGCGCCACGCTCGATACGCGCACTGCGGGTGGCTGGCACAACATGGTCCGCTATGGCATCGCCCGCAAACACGAGCAGGCGGAGCAATTTCAGAACGTAGGCACGCCCATCACCTTCAACTTCGGCAGCGTGCCCTGCAATGGGCCCGGCGCTGATTGTTTTACGGAGTACTTCGGCAACGTCGTGACCATCCGCGGAGCGAATGGCTATACAGCGACCGGGCAGGCATCCTTCTTCATCCCCACGGACCGGCAGGTCAACAACCGCGACCAGCTCGACTACCAGAGCGACTACAGCTTCGCCCGCTGGCTTACCGCTCGCCTTGGCTTCCGCTATCGGAATGAGCGCGGGCGTTTCACCTCCGCCTTTCAGGACGAGAGGGTACAGCGCACCAATTACGACCTGTCGCTCGAGTTCCAGGGCCAGATCGCGAGCCGCGTCTTCTACTCCGTGGGAGGCGGGATCGAGAAGAACCATCTCTACGGCATCACCGGAACGCCGCGCATCGGCATCTCCTACGCGCCGGTGCGCCCGGAAGCAGGATGGTTCCACGGTACGTTGCTGCGCTTCAACGCCGCGACCGGCGTGCAGGAGCCGACGTTGGCCATCGAAGAGTTCAGCCTCTATTCGCAGCTCCTCGGCGCTGGAGATACGGCCGACATTGCGAAGTACCACGTAGCTCCGGCCGGACCTGAGAAGTCCCGCACCTACGACGGCGGCATTGAGCAGCACATCCGCGGCGAGAAACTCATCCTCAAAGCCGGCTACTTCCATAACTCCTTCACTCACCAGCTCGAAGGCGTGGATTCGGGCGCGTTGGTGCAGATATTCAACTTCTCGCCCGCCGTTGCGCGCAATGTCTTCGCGCCCTATCTGAACTCGATGGCATATCGTGCGCAGGGCACTGAGGCAGAAATTGACTTTCGGCCATGGGACCGCTTTACCGTCCGCGGCGGCTACACATACCTGGATGCGGTGGTCACGCAATCGTTTAGCAGCGACGCCTACAACGGCGGCCTCTCCAACAACAATCCCAACTTCCCGAACATTCCCATCGGCGCGGAAGGCCCGCTGGTCGGCGCGCGCCCCTTCCGCCGTCCGCCGCACACCGGCTTCTTCGCGGCGGAGTACTCCGGCAACAAGTTGACCGCCGCACTGCGGGGCGCTCTGGCCAGCCGTTCCGACGACTCCACCTTCCTCGACGGCTTCGACACCAGCCTCTACAACTCGCTGGTCCTCCCGAATCGCAATCTCGATTTCGGCTATGCCAAGCTCGATGCCAACGTGATGTACGCCATCCATCACCGCGTCACTGCCTTCACGGAACTCGACAATCTCCTCAGTCAACAGCACATTGGGCCCATCGGCTATCCGGCGCTTCCATTCACCGTAAGAGCAGGGCTGAAGGTGCGGTTGGGCGGCGACTAGCCCGGAGTGTCACAGAGACCCCCTCTCTCTCCGACACCCAAATGCGGCCTGCCTGCCGAATCGGGTAGGCCGCATTGCGCGTCTAACAGACAGCTATGACGCGATCCTTCGCTGCCGCTCTCCTCGCTGTATCCTTCTCGATGGCCGGGCCATTGCTGGCTCAGGAAGGTCCGCAGCCCACGCAGATGCTGGTCAGCGTCGACCCGAAGTCTTCACCGCCGGCCGATGCCTCCGCGCTCACCATCGAAGTCAATGGCCGCAAGGAGCCGCTGACCTCATGGGAAGCGCTCGCTCCGAACCACGCCCAGGTTGCGCTGCTCATCGACGACGGCCTGCGCGAAAGCATCGGACGCGAGATCGACAACCTCAAATCCTTCGTCGGCAACCTCCCCTCCGGCGTAGAAGTGATGATCGGCTTCATGCAGTTTGGCCACGTCGCGGCCGAGCAGGAGTTCACCACCGATCATGCGCAGGCGGCCGCCTCCATTCATCTTCCGCAGGGTCTGCCCGGAGCCAGCGCCAGCCCCTATCTCTGCCTCTCCGATTTCGTGAAGCATTGGCCGGGAACAAAGTCTGAAGCGCCCGGTACAGGCGCGCAGCAGCAGAAGGCCCGCATCGTGCTGATGCTCACGAACGGCGTCGATCCATACAATGGCAGCACCAGCGTCCTCAACCAGGACAGCCCGTATGTCAAAGTCGCCATCTCCGACGCGCAGCGAGCGGGAGTCTCCGTCTATGCCATCTACTTCGGCGACGCCGGCATGCGCGGAGCATCCGCCGACAACAGCGGGCAGAGTTATCTCGCGCAGCTCACCGAAGCCACCGGCGGGGTCAACTATTGGGAGGGAATCGGCAATCCCGTATCACTCGCGCCTTTTTTGAAGCAATTCCAGCAATCGCTCGCGGAGACCTATGTCGCGGGATTTCTCGCGCCCTCAGGCCATGGTCGCGACCTCGTGCACGTAAAGATCTCCGCGCCTCACGCAAAGCTCCATGCCTCATCCCAGGTGCTGCCCGGTAACCGCGAGTAGAATCCCGTTTATGTCTATGAACTCGTATCGCAGAGCAGGCAATTCGCGAACAGGGCTTGCCGGAGTCTTTCTGGTGGTCGCACTGGCAGTGGCTTCCATCACCGCCGATCCATCTCCGGCTCGCGCTCAGGATCCCAACAGCATCGGAGACCTCGGCGCCTGCACGCTGAAGAACCACGTCTACACCTGCGACGCGGCCTCTTTTCAGAAGGCTTTGTCCGCGGCGACGACGGTCAGTTTCGAGACCCACAATTCGGATGGCATCGCACGGAATACGCTCAAAGACCTGGTCGAGAACAAGCTGCATAAGACCGTTGTTCCTTATGGCTCGCCGGCGGACCTCGTTTTTCTGCTGATGCCCATCGACCAGGCCGGGCAAGTGGAGGAGATCTCGTCGCTGCGAGACCTGGGCACCCTCCGCGTTTACTCCACGACGCCGGAGGGCCGCGCCGCCCATCTGTTGTGGGCGGAGACCTATTCAGCCGACCCGACCGGCCATGACCTGCCGTGGCCCATCATCGCGCATGGTGTCGTGTCGAAGTTCGAGAAGCGGTTTCAGATCAGATAGCCGGCCTCGTTCACCCGAAAGCAAAGCCCCGGATCGCTCCGGGGCTTTGTACTTGCCTGCGACACATCACGAACTGGCGCCTCACGACTCTTTATAAAGCGAGGCCCCCACCAATCCAGCGATGATCGTCTCCCCCAGCGCGGCCGCCGTAGTGTAGACCATCAGATGGTGCGAGAAGAGGTGCGCAATCCACATGAAGCCGACGTTCGGAATCACCGCGCAGATGATCCAGAACCAGACGGCGGCATGTATGGCTGTGCCCGGACCGGCGCCATAGCGTGGACGGATGGCGGCGTATAGCCAAACAAACGCAATGCCGCCGATGATGTTGACGATATCGAAGCTGACAATCTGATGTCCGTTGAGAGCGGCACGGCCCAGGTTTGCCATGTCGTTGTTCCAGCGAGGCCCCAGCCACAGGCCATTCACCAGGTAGTCCAGAATGCAGTAAACAATGCCCGCGACGATACCGCCCAACAGTACGCGGCCCCAGTTGATCTTTCCCATACGATCTCCTTAGCTTTCAAAGGTGATGCGCACCGCCGGGGAGGGCAGGGAATTGCCTGGCCGGATAACCGCGCAAGTATACGCTCGCTGCCGCGTAGCATAAAAGCATTGCGCGCGATCTCACCTGAATCCGCCTGCAATCCCGCGATGCCCACCACATTCCCCATTTCCGGATATGTTCTCGCCGGAGGCCGCAGTTCGCGCATGGGCCGTGACAAGGCGCTCATCTCGCTCGCCGGCAGGCCGCTGATCGACCATGCCGTCACCAAACTGCGCCGCGTCTGTGCTGACGTGAGCATTCTGTCCAGCGATTCAGCCCTCGCCGGCTTCGCTCCCATCGTCCCCGATCTTCATCCCCAATGCGGTCCGATCGGCGGCATCGAAGCCGCTCTCTCCGGCACCTCACACGATTGGAATCTTTTCTTCCCCGTTGATATGCCGTTGCTACCCACGGCCTTGTTATGGCATTGGATCGCAGATGCCCTGGATGGTTCATCGCTGCGCAGCGGGCGTCCGGGCATTCGCATTTTCACCGCAGGCGGCAGACCGCAGCCCGGCCTCTGCCTCATTCATCGCGCCATCGCTCCGCTGATTTCAAGCGCGATCGCACGGGAGGACTTCGCGCTCCTCTCCATCTTTGAAGAGGCAGGCGGGGAGGGTCGCTATCGCTTCATCTGCCAGTCACCGCCCGACCTCCAATTGCCCACAACTGCTCGAGCAACAGAGTCCTGGCGGCAGCTTACGAAACCGCAAGTTGCCGCCCAGCCGCTCTGGTTCCTGAACGTCAACACCAGAGAAGATCTCGCCCTGGCCCAGTCCCGCGCCTCCGCACTCGATACCTGATCCGCCCATCGCTGCGCAGCCTGCGCTCCACTCGTGCATCATAAAGACACACCATGGCCGACGCGCCTCAAAACCACAACGGTACTCCTCCGCCTGAGCCTGCCGAGGCTCCGGCCGAGGAGCTCGTCGCCGAACTTCCGCCGGAGACCAAGGAATCCGTCCAGGAATTCCTTGCCGAGGCCGCTGAACAGAACGAAGCCGCCAATGAAGCGGTCGTCGAGGCGGCGGAATCGGAGGTAGAACCAACCGCCGCGACGGGGCCGCCCCGATCCGCGGAGGCCCAGACCGAGCCGGCGCCCGCCTACATCGCCTTCGAGAACGTCTCCAAATCCTTTGGCGACCTCAATGTGCTCAAGAACGTCAGCTTCTTCGTCCCGCCGGGTGAGACGCTCTGCATCCTCGGCCGCTCCGGCGTCGGCAAGTCCGTCTCGCTGCAAATCCTGATGGGTTTCCTCAAGGCCGACTCCGGCCGCGTCCTTGTCGCCGGCGAAGACATCTGCGGCTTTACCGAAAAGCAACTCCAGGCCGTGCGCCGCAAGGTCACCATGGTCTTTCAGAACGGAGCACTGTTCGACTCCATCACCGTTGGCGAGAACGTCGCCTTTCCATTGCGCGAGCGCCACGATCTCGAGGAAGACCAGATCCAGCGCATCGTGCGCGGCATGCTGGATATGGTTGGAGTTCACGGCATGGAGGAAGTTCTGCCCTCCGAACTCTCCACCGGCATGAAGCGTTCTGTCGCCATCGCGCGCGCTCTCGCTTCCCAGCCCGAAGCCATTCTCTATGACGAACCCACAACCATGGTCGATCCACTGATGGGCCATCTTCTCGGCGGTCTCATTGCTCTGCTTAAAACGCAGCTTCACCTCACCAGCATTGTCGTCACGCATGACATGCGCTTCGCGCGAAAGCTCGCGGACAAGATCGTATTCCTGCACCAGGGCGAAGCCCGCTTCTTCGGCACCGTCGAAGAGATGGATGCCTCCGACGACCCCGTTCTACGCGAATTCCTCACGCTCGATGCCCTCGTTCTCCCTGTCTAAATAACTGTCAGCCGATCGATGTTTTCTTTGAGTGGCGGCCGGTTTGCCCCAGGCGCCGCGGCTTGCCCTGCGCCGGCGTCCCTATGGATATCCCTGCCGATGCGATCCACAGTGCGGGGTTTGCCAGCCCTTTTTATTTCCGGTATCCTCAAGAAATCAAGAGTTTTGCAGTGTTCTGCGTGACTTTGGATCGCTTTGCCTTTTCTTCCGGGGACCCAGATAAGGATCGCGCGGTTGGATCCCGCTATTGACATGCAAGTTACTGCCGGCATGCGGCAGCGGTCGCTCCAACGCGCATCATGAGTCGTTCGCCCGAGTTGGTTGTAAACGTGGCGATGGCTGGACAGTCTAGTTGGCGCATTGAGTTGCGCCGGGAGTAGCGACCGCTCGCAATGGCGACGCCCGACTATCTCGAACAAGTAGTCGTCTCGGGCCGGGCCCGTCCTCGCCCCGCGGGTGCGGGGACCCGTCGCACCGGTTTCTTCTACCGGCCTTCCGTCAGCAGCCTCTTCTGGGCCACCGCAGATCTGCTCACTGTTGCCATGGCGGCCATCATCGCTTTGCGCTTCCGCGCGGATGTGGGGGATTCGCCGGTATCGCTCTCGGTCTTTCTGCATCATCCCGCCGCGCCAATTACCTACGCCTACATCGCATGGTATGGCTTCCTGCTGGTTGCGCTGAACCGTTCCTACGGTCTCTACGGCTCCATTCTGAGCCGTAACGGACTCAATGAACAGCGGCTGACCGTCCAGGCCGGCCTTACCGCAGGTCTGCTCCTGTGCGGCACGCTGTACCTTGCCGGCGGCGCCTCCGAAGTCTCGCGCGTGGCAATGGTGCTGCTCGTCATGTTCTCCACCGCGCTGCTCTGCGTTCGCCGCGCACTCTGGCGGCGAATGGTCTACAAGCGGTACCGCGAAGGCCTGGAGACACGCAACGTGCTCATCGTGGGCGCCGGTCGCGTGGCGCACGCACTG
Organism: Acidobacteriaceae bacterium; assembly: GCA_035572415.1. Taxonomy (GTDB): domain Bacteria; phylum Acidobacteriota; class Terriglobia; order Terriglobales; family Acidobacteriaceae; genus Edaphobacter. The sequence continues at coordinate 3,153 of DATNAU010000235.1, read as the reverse complement.
CGCAACCACCTCGAGTCCCTTCGCCACCTCGGCTTTCGCTTCAAGGGCTTCGTCGCGCTGTCGGAACGCGAGGCCGAATCCGGGGATGTGGACATCATCGGTGACGTGCGCAACTGCCTGCAGCTTGCCCGCTCCCTCTTTGTTGATGAAATCTTCTTCTCGGTTCCCGCGGAAAAGAAGCTCGTCATTGCACTGGTCGAAGAAGCCCGCGCCATGGGCATCGATGTCCGCGTTGTGCCGGATCTCTACGACGGCCTCGCCTGGAATGCCCCGGTCGAATACATCGGTCAGTTCCCAACCATCCCGCTGCATCGCCGCGACCTGGCCATCGGCGCTTTTCTCCTCAAGCGGGCCATTGACATCGCTGGCGCTTCACTGGCGATCCTCCTCGGCTGGCCGATCCTCCTTGCCATCGCCGTCGCCATCAAGCTCGATTCCAAGGGACCCATTCTGTATCGCGCGCAACGCACCGGCCGCAAAGGCCGTTCGTTCGACTGCTTTAAGTTCCGTACTATGTGCGTGGATGCGGACAAACTTAAAAAAGACCTTGAACATAAAAACGAACGCTCCGGCATCCTCTTCAAGATTAGCAATGATCCACGCATCACCCGCGTCGGCCGCATTTTGCGCAAGTATTCCCTTGATGAACTGCCGCAGCTGCTCAACGTTCTTCGCGGCGACATGAGCCTCGTTGGCCCGCGCCCCCCGTTGGCCAGTGAGGTCGAGCAGTATGACATCGCGCACCTCCGCCGTCTCGACGTCCTGCCTGGAATGACTGGCCTCTGGCAGGTTGAGGCGCGCCAGGACCCTTCCTTCGACAGCTATATCTCGCTCGATACCGCTTACGTCGAGAACTGGACCCTCTGGCTCGACCTAAAGATCCTCGCCCGCACCGTCGGCGTCGTCTTCTCCGGCACCGGCACGTAGACCAGGTTCAAGATTGATGGTTCAAGTTCACCCCGCCGCAAGGGGCATCGCTCCACTCAGTCCTCGCATCTCGCACCCTTCTCGAACCGCGGACCTTGAACCTCGTAAACTGGAAGTGTGAAGCTTGCTCTCGCCCAGATCAATCCCACAGTCGGAGACTTCGCCGGCAATACGCGCCTGATTCGCGACTTCGCCGCACGTGCCCAGTCGGATGCCAGGTCCGCCGACCTCGTCATTTTTCCCGAGCTCTGCATATGCGGATATCCCCCCGCCGATCTCCTCGAAAAATCTTCATTCCTCGCCCGCGCTGAACAATCCCTCCACGATCTGGCCGCCTCTACCGCAGACGGGCCGGCGCTGCTGGTCGGCGCTGCGCTCCCGGCGGCGCCTTCAAAAGAGGAACCCTCAGGCAAGCATGCCCGCAACATCGCCGCGCTGCTCAGCGGCGGCCGAATCGCCTTCACCCAGCAGAAAATGCTGCTGCCCTTCTACGACATCTTCGACGAGCAGCGCTATTTCGAGCCTGCCGCGCGCCAGACGCTTACTCTTCTGAACAACTGCCCCCTCGCCATCACCGTCTGCGAGGACGCCTGGAACGACAAAGGCTTCTGGCCCCACCGGCTCTACTCCATCGATCCCGTCGAAGAGTTGATGCGCCAGTGGGCCACGCTCCCAGACCCTGTCGCCCGCGAGCCGCGCCTCATCCTCAACATCTCGGCCTCGCCCTATTCGGCTGGAAAGCGCGACCTCCGCCGCCAGATGCTTGCCGCCATCGCTCGCAGCCATCGGGCATTCGTGGTCATGGTCAACCAGGTCGGCGGCAATGACTCGCTCGTCTTCGACGGATCGTCGCTCGTGCTTTCTCCCTCCGGCGGCGTTCTTGCCCACGCAGCCTCCTTCGAGGAGGATCTCGTCCACTTCGACCTGGCTGCTGCTGCGGAGGAATACCGGGCCCACGCGGGTCGCAGCAGCGTTTCCTTCGCTGTGGATAAATCTCCCGCGCCCAGGCCGGTTCTCGAAGTGCCGTACGACCCCGCTCTCGACCTCGATGCCGTCTACTCCGCACTCGTCCTCGGCACGCGCGACTACGTCCGCAAGTGCGGCTTCTCCAAAGCAATCGTGGCGCTTTCCGGAGGCATCGACTCTGCTCTTGTCGCGGCGATTGCAGTCGAGGCGCTCGGCCATCAAAATGTCCTCGGCCTCGGCATGCCAAGCGAATTCTCCTCAACGGGATCCATCGACGACGCGCGCACTCTCGCCGAGAACCTGGGCATCCGCTTCGAACAGATCGCCATTCATGGCATCTTCACCCAATATCAGGCCGCGCTTGCGCCGCTCTTCGCCGGCACGCCCTTCGGCCTGGCGGAAGAGAATCTTCAGCCGCGCATCCGCGGTGCGCTGCTCATGGCCGTCTCCAACAAATTCGGCGCGCTCGTCCTCACTACCGGCAACAAGAGCGAGATGTCCACCGGCTACTGCACGCTCTACGGAGACATGGTCGGCGCGCTCGCTGTCATCGGCGATGTTTTCAAGACGCGCGTCTATGCGCTCGCCCGTCACGTCAACCGCGATCGCGAGATCATCCCGGAAAACACCATCGCCAAGCCGCCCTCCGCCGAGCTTCGCCCCGGACAGCTCGATACCGATTCGTTGCCGCCCTACGATATTCTCGACCCCATCCTTGAGGCCTACGTGGAACGCTACCGCTCCGCTGAAGAAATCCTTGCCGAGCTGACCGCCCATCCCCCCGTCCGGCACTCATCGTCCGTTCCTAATCGCGCGGTGAACGGGAAGCCGGCTACGAAAGAAGAAGCCGCCGAACATCCAACCGAGCAGGGAAGCCACTTCCACCCCATCTCACTCGACCTGATCGGACGTGTGCTCTCGCTTGTCGAACGCGCCGAATACAAACGCCAGCAGGCCGCGCCCATCCTCAAGATCACACGCAAATCCTTCGGCACCGGCCGCCGCTTTCCCATCGCCGTCAAGGTCGAACTCTAAACGGAACGGCGTCTACAATGGACGTGCAGATACCATCCTGAAGGAACCCGCTTGAAGAACATCGCCTCGCCCATTGTCTCCGCTGTTGCTCTCGCGATACTCGTCTCTCCATTCGCAGTCTCGCAGCCTGTTCCTGCTGCGCCTGCACCGCAGCCGGCTCAGCGGCCCGCGGGATCGTCAGGGACTTCAGATCTCGGCCCCGTACTGCCCACTCCCACGGATCCG
>DATNAU010000234.1:0-5441 GCA_035572415.1 Acidobacteriaceae bacterium | reverse complement strand
TTCGTAGCGAAGAATAGGCGCCGCGCCTACCGCAATCGCTCGCGAACCTCTGGCCGGCTCAGATACAGAAAGAACACCAGCGCAAACAGTCCCTGGATGATGTACGGCGCGATGTGCGTGCGATGAAATCCATAAAAGTATCCCGCAGCCATCAGCACGCAGCCCGCGCTGACAATCGCCCATCCCCACCGCCGCAGCCGCAGCAGCCCGAAGACGCCCACCACCAGCAGCGTACAGATCGCCAGAATGCTGTACTTCGCTCCGCCCGCGCCAAAACTCCCGCGCGTCGCCGCAAACGCATTCAGCATCGCCAGCACCAGCAGGTACATGCCGATCAGCGCCATCCCCGGCAGCATTCCCTTCGCCTCGCCCGCCGCTGTGCCCGGCAACTTGCGCGCTCGGAAGCCCTTGTCCTCCGCGGGTGAAACCGTCGGGTCCTCAAATCGCGATTTCTGTTCCTCTGCCATCACCATCCACTTCACAGCGTACGCAAATACGCCAGCAGATCATCCAAATCCTGCGGATCCCGCTCTCGGCTCAAAGCGGGCTGCGCCGGCATCAACCCGTGTCCATGCAGCACCGTCGACGTCACGCGTTCATCATTCGCCGGAGCTCCGCTCGGCAGATACGGCTTCTTATACATCCCGCGCAGCGACGGCCCATGCAGCGGGCCTTCTTCGCGATCGTAATGGCACTGCCCGCACCGCGCCTGGAACACCGTATGCCCACGCAGCTGCTGCGCGTTCAACTGGTCTAACGGAGTCGGCGGAGGCAACCGGTGGCATCCGCTCACAAGCCCGAGCAACGCACTCAACAACACGCAGCCTGACAGCCGCTTAACAACAGCAGCCATCGTCTACTTCGCCGTTTCCTTGAAGACCTCTTCCGCGTAGAAGTTCCTTACCTTCGCCTCATCCTGGAGAATCTCAAGGTACGCATTCTTCAACAGCTGCGAGCGGCTGTCGTGAAGCTGCTGCCGAATCGACTGCTGCACGCGCGGATCGCTCAGATCGCGCTGTCCCGCCGGCTCCTTGCTGATCAGCTTGTAGATCACGTACCCCGCCGGCTTCTTCGTCTGCGCATCGAGCAGCGGCAGAATCTCCGTCGTCGTGCCCGGCTTCAGCTTTGTAATCGCCGCAAAGGTCGCCGGGTCTGTGGCCTGCTTCATCTGTGACTCGTAGATGAAGCCCATATCGCCGCCGTTCGGCGCCGTGTTCGGCTGCTCGGAGAACTGCATTGCCAACGTGCCGAAATCCTCGCCTGCATCGATGCGGTTCTTCAGCGCCTGGATCTTCTTGCGAGCGTCCGTGTCACTCGTTGCCTTGTTGCCTTGCAGGTTATTCACCTGTTGCGTCGCCTGTCCCGTCACCTGGATCTGCGCCAGATGATACTGCGGCTCAATCAGGTTGAACTCCGCCTTGTGCGCGTTGTAGTAGCTCGTTACATCCGCATCCGTCACCGTGATGCGCGAGTTAATCTCCTTATTCAGCAGCTTTTCGAGCGTCTGGTTCCGACGCACGCTGCGCCGCAGACTATCCATCGTCTGTCCGCTCTGCTGCAGCTTCTGCCGGAACTGTTCGTCCGTATAAGGAGCCTTCAACTCCGTAATCTTCGCGTCCACCTCGGCGTCCGTCGCCGTCAGCCCCAGCTTCGTTGCGCGCTGCGCAACAATCTCCTCCACAACCAGCGAGTGAAGGATATTCAGCCTCAGCGCATCCGCTTGGTCGGCCGAGGGCGACTGTTGCTGCGGATTATTCGCCAGCTGCGCGTTGTAAAGCTTATCGAGGTCCGCACGAAGAATCGGATGACCGTTCACCGTCGCGACCACGCCGTTCTGCTGAACCTGGCGACATCCGGTCAGCACAAATGACGAAGCAAGAAGGAGACTGAAAAGACGTACTGATTTCTGCATTCGGGAGGTTCCTGGCCAGCCCTGACCGGCCGTCAGTTCAGTCTACAGGAAACCTCCCCAATCGACGGATTAGCAGCGGGCTTTAGCCCGCTGAATCACATCCCCTACAAAGGGGCTTTAGCCCCGGGAACCCGGTCGCCTACAGCTTGGGTAACTGCACCACCCGCACACTCGTAATCGCCTCCGCCTTCTTCAGCTCCGAAATCGCCTCTGCCAGCGCGCTCTCATCGCCCGGCGCGACATCCAACTGCACCACCGCCAGCGCATGGCTCTCGGGCACGCGTCCTCCGCGGCTGCGTCCCAGTGCAAAGTTCGCGATATTCAGCCTTGCCTCACCCAGGACCGTTCCAATCCGTCCAATCACGCCCGGCACGTCCTGGTTGCGGATAATCACCAGCGTCCCCGCCAGCTCCGCCTCAATATCGATTCCGTCATAGCTCAGCAGCCGTGGCGAGTTCCCATGGATCACTGTCGCCAGCCCCGTCCAGTCGCCCTGATTCGGGCCCGTCTCGTGCCCCTCGCCCTTGCGAATCCAGTGCAGGCTCAGTCGCAGCGTCGCGCCTGTGCCGCCCGCAACCTGCTCGCGCTTGTCCTCCTGCACCCGAATCCCGCGCTCCTGCGCTGCAGCCGTTGCGTTGATACGGTTGATCCCATCCGCTCCGTGCAGCACGCCCGCAATCGCTGCATTGCGAATCAAATCCGTCTTCAGCTGCGCCAGCCGGCCGTTATACGTAAGCGAGATGCTCTCCACGCTGCCCAGCCCGGCTCCGCCACCATTCGCTGCCTCATGGCTCAACATCTGTCCCAGCCTCGCCGCCATCTCGATATACGGCGAGACCTCCGCGTACTCCTCTTCGCTCAGCGAAGCCACATTCACCGCGTTCTGCACCACGCCCAGCTTCAGGTAGTCGCGCACCTGGTTCGCCAGCTGAATACCGATCGCTTCTTGCGCTTCATCCGTCGACCCCGCAATATGCGGGCTCAACATCACATTGTCGATCTCGAAGTACGGCGAATCCTTCAGCGGCTCCTTGCGAAACACATCCAGCGCCGCGCCCGCAACCTTGCCGCTCTTCAGACCCTCCACCAGCGCCTCATCCACAATCAACTCGCCGCGTGCGCAGTTCAAAATCCGGACGCCGTGCTTCATGATCGCAATCGAGTGCTTGTTGATCAGCCCCTCGGTCTGCGGCGTCAGCCCCACATGCAGCGACAGGTAATCGCTCTCTGAAAAAATCTCGTCAATCGGCACCAGCGTCACGCCGTTCTCACGCGCAATCACCGGCGCCACAAACGGGTCGTACCCAATCAAGTTCATCCCGAACGCCTTCGCGCGCCGGGCCACCTCAAGGCCAATGCGCCCCAGCCCCACGATACCCAGCGTCTTGCCGCGCAGTTCGCTTCCCTGCAGGCTCTTCTTGTCCCACTTGCCCGCATGCAGTCCCGCATTCGCGCGCGGCACACTCCGCGCCATCGAGATCATCAGCCCCAGCGTCAGCTCCGCTACTGCAACCGCATTCGCACCCGGCGTATTCATCACCACGATGCCGCGCCGCGTCGCCTCTTCCGCATCAATATTGTCGACACCCACGCCCGCGCGGCCGATGATCCGCAGCTTCGGCGCATGGCTCAGCAACTCCGCATCCGCCTGAACAGCAGAGCGCACCACCAGCGCATCCGCATCCGCCAGCTCCGCCGCCAATCCTCCCGGAGCAATCTTGTCAGCCGTCACGACATTCCAGCCCGGCTCTTTTTGAAAAATAGCAAGCGTTGCAGGCGACACTTTTTCAGCAAGAACGATCTTCAAGGCAGCTCCCAGGGCGCAAATGAGCGCAATACCTACATTCTATCCGCTGAACATATCGCTCGTGTATTCGCACGAAGATCGCACAGGCGCTACTGGAAAACGACTGCGGCTACTTAAAGTAATGCGGCACGAAGCTCGAAAAATTCCCCGTCACTCGCCCTGCATCCTCGCGAATCCCCATTCCACCGCACTCCTGGTCGATCATCCACAACCCCAGCACCGGATATCGATCCGCGAATCGCACCTCCGGCCCCAGCCGCTGATCAATCATCTTCCGGTTCGTATACTCACCCGGCGTCTCAATCTTCCGCCCATCCTCGAGCTTCATCACGATGTTCGCGCCCTCGCGAGAGTGCATCGGCTTCCGCACCCACCCAGACTGAGGCTCCCATCCGCTGTTGCCATCCACAAACCGCGCTTCTAACAACAATTCGTGCCCGGGATACAGCTCCCACAGCACCGGCAGAATCCCCTTATTCGACAGCAGCATCTTCCAGATCGGCTCAATCCACCGCATCTGCTTATACGTACGCAGACACTGCTCCGCGAACTCCTCCTCCATCATCGACTCCCACGGATACAGCTTGAAGATTGACCGGATCGCATCCTCATACTTCCCCGCGTCGACAAAACATCCGCGCCGCTCGTTCCATCCAATCTCGCGCATCGCCAACTGCCGCGTCTTGATCCCCGCCTGCTCCGCCGTGTCGCGCAGATACGCAATCGTCAGTTGATCCTCCGCGAAATCCGCGCTCGCAAAATAGATTGGCTTCGATAGATACGCATCCACATCTTTCCACTTCGCTATCAACCGCTCATGCAGCGAGTTGAACTGATCATCATTCGGCCGAACATCCTTCAGCCAATACCACTGAATCACCGCCGCCTCCACCAGCGAAGTCGGCGTGTCAGCGTTGTACTCCAGCAGCTTCAGCGCCCCGCCGCCATCAAACAACACATCGAACCGCCCATAGATCGCCGGCGGCTCCTCCTTCCACGCCCACTCGATCATCGGCACCGCCTCGGCCGGAATCTCGAGCTCTTCATATCTCTTGTTGTCGATCACATGCTGCGCCGCCGCCAGGCACATCTCCTGCAGCGTGTTCGCCGCGGCCTCTAAGCGATCAATCTCAGCCGACGCGAACTCGTAGCACGCACTCTCATCCCAATACGGCCGCTCGTTCCCCACACCCGGCGCAGCCTGCGCCGAATGAAACGCCGGTCCCTGTGGCGTGTGAAAAGTCAGCCCCTGCTGCTCCACAATCTGCTGCCAGCCCTCGCGTGGTGCAATGCTATGCCGCTGCATCGCTATTCACCCGCTCCGCCGTGCGCTCCACCTTCACCGCCCTCGCTCGAGCCAGAGAAGCTCGACCCAAACCCTCCACGCGCCGTGCCATTCGTCGTCGAGTAGCTATGCCCGCTCTCCGGCGCATATCTTCCGCCCGTCGCCCCCGTGCCCGGCGCATAGCTTCCGCCCCCGCCGTAATACCACCGATAGTAGTGCGCTCCGCCGCTCGGCCCCACCGTCGTCTGCGAGCTTCCCCGCTGCAGCGCATTGCAATAGCTCGGATCCATCACCCGATTGTTCTCATCCACACACCGCTGCATATCCGGCTTGCATCCACTCAACAAAACCGCTGCCGCCGACGCAAGAATCGGCGCCACCACCTGCCTGGACCGTCGCATAAAGTTGCGACCATCCTAGCAGTTCACCGGCGCGAC
>DATNAU010000233.1:0-5473 GCA_035572415.1 Acidobacteriaceae bacterium | reverse complement strand
CCTTGCCGATCTCGCCCGAATTGATCCGCTTCTTCATCTCCGCGAACAGCGGCTCGTACTGAATGCGGTACGCGATCATCAGCTTCACCTTGGCGTGCTTGCAGGCGTCGATCATCTTGCGGCACTCCGCCGAAGAGATCGCCATCGGCTTCTCGCACAGCACATGCTTGCCCGCCTCCGCCGCGCGAATGGTGTACTCCATGTGCATGGAGTTCGGCAGCCCGATGTAGACCGCCTCGATCGCCTTGTTGTCGCGGATCTTGTCGTAGTTCTCATACGTATAGATCGCATCCTGCGGCACGTTGTACATCGTCGAGTACCGCGGACCCTTCTCCGCCGGATGCCCCGTTACCAAACCGACGATCTTTGCCTTGTCGGTCTTCGCGCACGCGCTCATAAAGATGTTGGAGATCGTTCCCAGCCCCACCGCCGCAAAGCCCACCGGTTTCGCCGCCGTCTGCGCCTCAGCAGGCATCTGCGTTGCCGCGAGTGCCATCGCGGACAGCTTCGAGAATTCACGTCGATTCATCTTTTCCTCCTGCATCGGTTAGGCGCCTTCCGGCGCGCTCGGTTCTCAGTCCAGCTTCAAACTGTTCTGCGACTCAATCTTCGCCATGTCCCACTGCACGTTGAAGCCCGGCTCGGTCGGCAGCGCGATATGCGCGCGCTCCACCGTCAGCGGATTGCTCTCAAAGTGGTAATAGTGCTTCATCTTGTTGATCAGGTATTCGCCCAGCGGAAACGTCATCGGCGACTGGCTCGCGATCACATGCACCGCCGCGCGCAGGCTGTGCCCGTGGGGAAGAACAGGCACATCGTGCAGGCTCGCCACTGTGCCGATCTTAACCAGTTCAGACACGCCGCCGCACCACTCCGGATCCGCCTGCACCACATTCAGCGCGCCCGCCGAGAGATACCGCTCCACCTCCCAGCGCCCATAGAAATGCTCGCCCGCCGCAATCGGCACCGTCGTGCTCCGCCGCATCGCCGCGAAGCTCTCGATCTTCTCCGGATGCGTCACCTCTTCCATCCAGTGCGGCCGGTACTTCTCCACCTGGTGCGCCCACTCCAGCGCATAGTCCTGGTCCCAGCCGCTGTACGCGTCGAACATCAGCTCCGTATCGTCGCCCAGCGTCTCACGCAGAATCCGTACCAGCTCGACATTCTTGCGCATGCCCTCCGGCCCCGAGCCCGGCCCGTATCCCATAAACCACTTCTGATAGCGAAAGCCTTCCTTCTGGATCGCCAGCGAGCGCGTGCGCACGGCCTCAGGCTCCAGCGAGAACCCCAGGCAGCTCGCATACATCTCCACCGACTGGCGCGTCGGTCCACCAAGCAGACGCCACACCGGCACGCCGTACACCTTGCCGCGAATGTCCCACAGCGTGTTGTCCACCGCGCTGATCGCCATCATGAAAAATCCGTCGCGCGAGTGCCGGTTCGACCGATACATCTGGTCCCACAGCGCTTCACCGGCCAGAGCGTCTTTGCCAATCAAAAATGGCCGCAGGTCCGTCTGCACCACCAGCGCGGCGTCGCGCTCGATCGGCCCATACAATCCCTCCGGCCCATTCGCCGTGCGGATGCGCACATAGATCGCGCTGGTGCGGAACTGCCGCATGCCCGAAGGATGGTCCGCATACGGCTGGTGCCGCAAGCTGTCGTAAATGTCCTCGGGATTGACCTGCGCCTGGCCGTTGACGCCGCCTTCATCGGTATAGCTGCCATGCAGCTCGACCAGCTCCACCGCCTCAATCTTCAGCGGCGCACTCGCATCGCCTGCAAACATCGCCGCACCAGCAGCTGCATTCGCGACCGACGGCATCTGCGCGAGCGCAGCCGCGCCAAACGCGCCAACGGCGCCGCGCCTCAAAAATCCACGGCGATCTATCTGCCTATTCATTGATTCTTTGTCCAGGACCCAATGCTCGTCATTCTGGAGCGAAGCTCCAGAATCTCTGTATTTGTTTTTCGATCTCGCAGCCTACATCCCTCGCCCGGTTCGCGCAGGCGGCGGCGTCCGTCCCATATTCTTGTCTGCCCAGGCGATGAAGTACTTCACGTTCGGCGCATCCGTGTGCCCGCCGTCATGCTGCCGCCATGCAAGCTGCCCGTCGAGCAGACCCGTATTCACCGGCGGCATCTTCTCCGTCTTGTAGTCGTCGGAGACGCCTAGCCCCTTCGCCCCCAGCAGCCGGAACACCGGCTGCGCCGCCACCGCCGCCATGTAGCTACCCTGATGATCCAACCACTTCGCATCGCCGCGCTCCGGAATGCCGTAGCTCACAAACGTCAGCCGCGGCGCGCACATCGCGATCAACTCATGCGAGTCAACCGGAATATCGTTCGCCGTCAGCACGCCCAGCTTACCCGCGCTCTCGCCGTACTTCATAAAGTTGCCGGCCATCCAGTAGTATTCCCCGCCAGTCAGGCTCTCCACGGCTTCGCCCCAGTTGCGGCGGTTCAGCTTTGCGCCGCCCTCGCCCGACGATCCAATCAGCACCATATAGAACCGCTGATCGTAAGCCATCGTCACCAGCGCGGCCTTGCCATAGCGGGAAACGCCTTCGATCCCCACATGCTTCGCGTCTACCGTCGAGTCCGTCTCCAGATAGTCCAGCGCCCGCGCCGCACCCCAGCCCCACGCGCGCAACGCGCCCCAGTCATCCGGTTTGCGAGGCTGGCCTTTGTTCACCAGCCCAATAATTCCGCGCGTGATCCCCGCGCCGTTGTCCGCCTGAATGCTCGCCGGATTGATCTGCACATAACCCCAGCCATCCGCAATCAGCTGCTGCGTCGTCGGCGGGTCGTTCGAAGTTCCATTCACTCCGTTCGCCGCCGCCGGTGCAGCCGCCGCCCCCGGCCTTCCCGCACCCGGGCCGCCAAAGCCAAACGGGCCCGCACCCGCAGCGGCAGTCATCGGCTGGTACGCCGGATACTTCTCCAGCAGCGCCTGGATCGACGGATCGCTCTTCGCCAGCATCGCGCGCAGCGCCTCATTCAGCGTGGCGAGATCGTCCGCATTCGGCTGCGCGGGCGCAGGCAGTCGTGCCGGTCCGAACATCATCAGCACCGGCACCGGCCCTTTCGCATTCGCCGGCGTCACCAGCACCATATCAATGTTCACGTCGATCAGCGGATAGCTCGAATTGTCCACGTGCCCAAGAATGTGCTTCGCGATCACCGGCGTGCGGCCCACAAACTCGCGGTCCGTCACCTTCACGGTCCACGTCACCTTCGGCACATTCTTCGGCACGCGGCCATACACCTCGCGGTCCATGTCCTCCACAATCTCCGGCCGCCGCTGCTTCCACCACTGCTCCGCGGTCGTCACCTTCTGGCCGTTCTTCAGCGTCATCACGTCGGGCAGGTTCGGATACGGGTTCGCCTTCGACTCGTCGTAGTTGGCGTGGTTGGGATCGTTCTCATTCCCGCTCGGCCCCGGGCGCAGGGCCTTGATGCCGAGCTGGTCCATCATGTTCTGGTGGTCCTGCTCTGCGGTCCACGTCACCGCGGGCGGCGGCAGCGGCTTCACCGGCTCCGCGCCAAACTGCGCCTGCAGCGGAGCAGCAGCAGCGACGAATGCGCCCAGCGCAATCGCACCCACCGATACGGTGAAACCTGACGACACTCTCCCCTGCTGCGCGATGATTGACATCTTCCGCTCCCGGCGTGGTATTTATTGTTGTCTCGAACAAAAGCACTATAGTCGCGGAGAGTGGCATGGGCAAGAGCAACACATCACTTTTTCAGAACTTTTTTGATCGCCGCATCACCGCAGCTCTTATCGCGGCTCTGGCGGCGTGCGCGATTGCTCCATCCACATCCGCGCAGAAGCCCACCGCAACCGAGCACTGGGTCGGCACCTGGGCCACCTCCGTGCAAATCCCCGAGCCGCAGAACTCCCTCACCCCCGCCGACATGACGGACTCCACCATCCGGCAGATCGTGCACCTCTCCATCGGCGGCTCGACCGTGCGCGTCCATCTCTCCAACGCCTTCGGCACGCGCCCGCTGCACTTGCTCTCCGTCCACATCGCGCGCTCCGCCGATCTCACCACCAGCCGCATCGACGCCGCCACCGACACCGCGCTCACCTTCAACGGCGCGCCCGACGTCATCATCCCCCCCGGCGCGCAGTACATCTCGGACCCAATCGCCTTCCCCGCCGCCGCGCTCTCCGACGTCGCCATCACCATCCACTTCGACCAGCCGCCCACGCCCGAGACCGGCCACCCCGGCTCCCGCGCCACCACATATATATGGCCCGGCGATCACGTCACCGCCTCTGAGTTCCCCGGCCCCATGATCCCCGCACAGACATTGCCCACACCGCGTCGGCAGTTTCCGCGGCCAACTGCAGCCGCTACTCCGCAGGGCCAGACTCCCGCAAACCCGGCCGCTGCACCCACTCCCGCCGCCGCTCCCACGGAACCCGCCGCACCCGCCGACACCACCAGCGTACGCACCATCGAGCACTGGTACACCATCTCCGGCATCGACGTCATCGCACCCGCCAAAGACTTCGCCGTCATCGCGCTCGGCGACTCCATCACCGACGGCCACGCCACCACCACCAACGGCAACAACCGCTGGACCGACGCACTCAACAACAAGCTGCAATCCTCACCCGCCACACGCCACATCGCCGTGCTCAACCACGGCATCGGTGGAAACCATCTGCTCACCGACGGCCTCGGCCCCAACGTCCTCGCGCGCTTCGATCGCGATGTGCTCGCACAAGCCGGTGCCCGCTACCTCGTCGTCTTTGAAGCCGTCAACGATCTCGGCGGCCGCTTCTCCACGCCGGACCAACACAAACTTCTGGTCGCCCGCATCATCGGCGCCTATCAGCAGATCATCGATCGCGCCCACGCCGCCGGCCTCATCGTCATCGGCGCCACCATCACGCCGGACGGCGGCTCCATGTACAACCGGGCAGGAGCATCAGGAGACGCCGACCGCCTCGCCGTCAACGACTGGATCAAAGCCCCCGGCCACTTCGACCAGGTCATCGACTTCGCCACCCTCATCGCCAATCCCTCCGATCCCTCCCGCATGGCTGCCGCCTACGACTCCGGCGACCACCTGCACCCCGGCGTCGCCGGCTACAAAGTCATGGGCGAACTCTTCACCCCCAGCATGTTCGGCGTCAGCGCCGCTGCCCCGAGGAACGCAACGGCGAAGAGCAAATCCAAGGCCAAATCAAAATGACCGCCGTTTTCCGAACTGCCACTACTCCGTGCCCCATTCATCGCGCAGTCACATCGCGCGATGAGTGGGATCGAGCCACTGACGATGGATGCCGTCATCCTGAACGAAGCCGTCAGGAGCAGCGAGGAGCCCCCGCATTTGTGCTGCGCGAATCAAATCCGCAACCAATACATTTCGGACCTGTCATTCTGAGGCGTAGCCGAAGAATCCCCGCATTTGTTCCCGCAGACAATGTTCGGGTGCCCCATCCGTACGCGTT
>DATNAU010000232.1:0-14474 GCA_035572415.1 Acidobacteriaceae bacterium | reverse complement strand
CATGCCACCGAATGGTCATCGCATCCCGGCTTCAGTGTCAGCAATTGAGAGGAATCCGGCACAATCGGAAACAGGCCGAGGTTGCCCACAATCAGACCGCCCTCGCTCTCCACCGCCGCGGTAGGCACGATATGGCCGTCCGCCGCTGCTACATCGGTCACTTTCTCGATCTGCCCGGCCTTCGTCACCGACCAGATCTTGCCGTGGTTTGCCTCCACTGCATACAGCTTCCCTCTGGCGGCGATCAGGTTGTAGAACACTCCATCCGCCTCATAGTCCGGGGGCAACGGAGACGGCGGATCGGCCAGCACCGCTGCGCTCAGATCGGCCAGCACCGTCCACTGTTGCGTCGCCTCGTCCACCTTCGCCACCATATTCGGCGTCGACGCCCCATGCGAGCACCCGCCGCCGGACTCCAGCGCGTACAGTTGCCCATCCAGAAACGCGACATCGGCCACTCCCAGCACATCTGGAGGGTTCCTGCTGCTCAGCGCCGAAGGAAACCCGCTGGCCACCGTCGTCACATTTCCGCTCTTGTCGATCTTCACGATGCTGCCTGTGTTCCCGTTCGTATAGGGTCCGCCAACCGCGGTGGCTACCTGTAATTCAGGACAGATGGCTGCCGTGCTGCTGGTTCCCCCCGGTCCGGAGAGCGCCACATAAAGGTCGCCGTTCGGTCCGAACTTCAGCCCGCGAGGGCCCACTAGTCCGTCTGCCACAACCGTCTGCGCCATCAGCCCATAACCACCTGCCACGCAGACTCCCAGCGCCGCGCAGCCCAACGCAATCCATCCATTCCATTTCATTGCACGTTTCCTCCCGGTCTGTACCCATATCTCCGGACGCATGCTTCGCGTCCGGAAGCAAAAATTTCCTGAACATCCGTTTCTAAGCCGAAGGAAACGCCTTCCGCCTCACCACGCCAAACAAGCCGAGCATGCCGCTGCCCAGCAGAACCATGGTGCCCGGCTCCGGCGTCGGAGATGCCGTGAAGTTCACCCCATATGCCAGGCCGTCCATATTCGGCGTGGAGAACGGCGCAGGCGGGTTCTGAGGATCGTCCAGAGCATCATTCAGCTGATAGCCGCCGAGGTTCGGTCCATTGCTCCATAGATCGATCGTGTACGTCTTGGATCCGTCAGTGACATCGAACGCGAGGCCGTAGACGTCGAAGTCCCCGCCGGAGAAGAACGGCGCATCCACGCAGACTACCGGGGAATCGCCGCCGGCCCAGAACAGGTTGTCATATGACAGCCCTGCCGGCGTAAACGCCGGGGCCGGAAAGTATGTGTCGACTCCATCCGTCACTGGCGGTCCCACCGGATCGACCGCACTGATCGCCCCGGAGAAGTTATTCACCGAGTCCGTGAAGGTCCCGCTGATTCCCGTGACCGTCGATGCGCCAAACGGTCCGGTATTGGAAACCTGCAGAACGCCGGAGCCGTTCATTCCGCTGCCGTTAAGTGAGAAGCTATAGTCCTCCGCGCTCGCAGTCGCCCCCATCCATACCATTCCCGCCAGTACGGGCAGCGCAAAAATGGCGACTCGGTTATTACGTACAGTTGCTTTCCCAAAGATTCGACTCGATTTCATGGCACCCCTCCCAGCCGTCACCATGCCCCACTGTTCCCCTCGCCGTCCTGATGGAACCCGCATGGAACTCTGATCTTTCTCAAATTTGCGTGCGCCGGTCGATAATGGAAGCTAGATACCCCCAGCCTGCTCCAGAGGAATCCCCCGGTGATCTTCCGCTTCGATCGCTTCCAGGCCGACGACGAAGCCTTCCGCCTCACCGCGGACGGCTCGCCCGTATCAGTTGAGCCCAAGGCCCTTCGCCTGCTCCTTTACCTCATCCAGAACCGGGGCCGCCTCGTCCGCAAGCAGGATCTCCTCGACGCCGTCTGGGAAGACGCAGCCGTCAGCGAAAGCGCGCTCACCCGCTCCGTCGGCTTGCTGCGCAAGGTCCTCGACGACGACTCCCGCGAGCCCCGCTTCATCGAAACCGTCCCCACCGCCGGCTACCGCTTCGTCGCCCATGTGGACACCGTCTCCGCCGCCGAACCTTCCCTCACCGAACTTGTAACGCCTTCGAGTCCGGTCGCCGCAGCTCCGGCCCGCCCCGCACGCCATTCCTATCTCCGGCTTGCAGCCATCCTCCTTGCCTGCGCGGGACTGCTGGGTGCCAGTTGGGTGCTGTTTGCGCGCCCCCGCTCCTCGCCCATTCGCTCCCTCGCCGTCCTGCCTCTCGACAACCTTTCGGGCGATCCCTCCCAGGAATACTTCGCCGATGGCATGACCGATGAGCTCACCACGCAGATCGCTCGCATCCCCAACCTCCGCGTCGTCTCCCGCACCTCCGTCATGGCCCAGAAGGACGCCCACCGCACCATTCCCGAGATCGCCCGCCAGCTTGACGTCGATGCCGTCGTCGAGGGCTCCATCGTCCGCTCCGGTGATCGCATCCGCATTACGGCCCAGCTGATCGACGCCCGCGCCGACCGCCACCTCTGGGCGCAGTCTTTTGAAGGCCCAGCCTCCGATGTCCTCACCCTGCAGGACAGCGTCGCAAGGCAGATCGCTACCCAGGCCCGCCTCGTCCTCGCGCCGCCGCCGCCCCGCCCGGCCGTCAATCCCGCCGCGCACGACGCCTACCTCCGAGGCCGCTACTTCTTCAATAAGCAGGACGTCCCGCACAGCCTCGAATGCTTCCAGCAAGCCATCGCCATCGACCCCAACTACGCATCCGCGTACGCCGGCTACGCCGATGCCCTCGACGCCGAGGCCACCTTCGGCCTGGGCGCGCCTGAAAAGTTGATGCCGAAAGCTCTCGCCGCGGCCCAGCACGCCATCCAGCTTGATCCCCAGAATGGCGATGCCTACACCGAGCTCGGCAGCATTCAGACCATCTACTCATGGGACTGGACCGCGGCCGAGCAGAACCTCACCCGCGGCATCGCCCTCAATCCCAACGACTCAATTGCTGAGTTCAAGTACGCCGTCTTTCTCGACGCCGTCGGACGTCCGCAGGATGCCGTCACGCACATGCGCCGCGCGCTTCAGCTTGACCCGCTGTCCTTCTTTATGAACCGCCGGCTCGGCGCCACTCTCTATCTTGACCGCCAGTATGATGCCGCGCTTTCGCAGTTGCAGCGCGCCGCCGAGATGGAACATAGTCCCGGCTCGATCGACAACTACCTGAGCCTCATCTACGAGCAAAAAGGCGACCGCGATCAGGCAGTGCAGCACGATCTGGCCGCGCTCCACGCTGACCGGCGAAACCTCGATACCGCCGCTCTTCTGCGCCTGTACCAACAACACGGATGGGAACCCTATTGGCGCGCGCGCTCCCAGGCGCTGCTCTCATTGGCGCCCGATCCATGCACTCGCTACCAGATCGCGCTCGATGACCTTCGCACCAAAGATCTCGGGCCTGCCTTCAGCTCGTTCAACCGCGCAATCGACCAGCATTGCTACAACATGTCCCTGCTGCGGGTCGACCCGCTCGTCGACTCTGTCCGCCACGACCCTCGCTATGCCGCCCTTTTGGCGCGTCTCCAACCGTGAATGATGTCCAGAAAGGACCCCGAACAAACCCCGATGCCTCGGCTTTGGTCGGGCGTCACTGAGGCGCACCCGGCCCTCCCTTTCCGCGCAGCGCTCTTGACAGCCACGGTAAAATCGAATCAGGAAGCAAAGCTGGAAGCGCGGCATTGGTTGGCCTGGCTCCGGACCGATTTTCCTCCTAAGTCATACATTTCAGGAATTTTGTGCATAAATTATTTAGAATCTATATTTTACCGGAGGTAGCGTCGCGCAAGGTATTGAATCGATGTAGTTTGCGCCCAAAATACCCCCAAAAAAATTCCGCGAGGCGGGGCATCAGCAAATCAGATCTCCTAGCCTGAAGTAGCGGCGCGCCCGCGTCACGTCCCGCGCGATCTGCTCCCGCAGCGCTTCTGCAGACCCGAAGCGCCGCTCCTCCCGCAGCCGCCGCAGAAACGTTAGCCGCAGCGGAGTCGCCTCGTCGAGCGCAATCGGCCGGAAGTCCAGCAGGTGCGATTCCACCGCGAACGAATCCGCCCCGAACGTCGGCCGGTTCCCGACATTCGTCACCCCCTCGAATGTCTCTGCCGATGTGCCTGTCCCGATCCTGAGCGTCGTCACATAGACGCCGTTGGCCGGCAGCAGTTCAGGATAGGGCGCAAGGTTGATCGTCGGCACCGTGTAGCGCGAACCGTAACCGCGGCCCGCCGCAGGTGCCGAGTCGATCGAAAACGGACGGCCCAGCAGTGCCCGCGAGGCGCTCACCTGGCCCTCTGCAATCAGCTCGCGGATGCGGCTCGACGAAACCGCCGCGCCGCGCAACAGGAAAGGAGCGTAGACCACTGTAGTGAAACCAAGCTCTTTGCCCAGGGACTCAAGCGAATGCACCTCCGCCGCGGCCTGATAGCCGAAGCGAAAGCTTTCGCCCTCGTGGATCTCTGTAACGCGGCATGCGCGGACAAGGACCTGCTCCGCGAAGACGCGCGCTGAGGTCCGCCGCAGCGCATCGTCGAACGGCAGCACCAGCGTCGCATCGAGTCCGGTCGCCGCGAGCAATTCCAGCTTGCGCGGGAGCGGCGTGATCAGCGGCAGAGGATGCTCCGGCCGCAGCACCCGCGCCGGATGCGGATCGAACGTGATCGCAAGCGACGTTCCATTCAGTGCTCGCGCGCGTGCGATCACCTCTGCAATCACACCCTGGTGTCCGCGATGCACTCCATCGAAGTTGCCGATAGTCGCCACCACAGGGCCGCTGGGGACGGCGAGGGAATCGAGATGGGTATAGATGTCCAAGAGTCGCTAGTCTCGAGTCCCCAGTCCCTGTTGCCGAGGTGCGATATCGAAGTTCAGCTTCAGCCCGTCGTATGCCAGCCGGATATGCGGAGGCAAGATTGCATTGGTCGCGTCATGGTCCAGGTCGTGAGACATATGGGTAAAGAAGGCGCGGCGCGGCTTGATCTTCTCAACCAACCCGATCGAGTTCTCAAGCGTGGAGTGTGTCGGATGCGGTTGCCTGCGCAGAGCGTCCAGAATCAGAACATCCAGATCGCGCAACAATGGCAAAGACTCCGCTGGAATATCGTTCAGGTCCGTAAGATACGCCGCGGAACCGAAGCGCCACGCGGTGATGGTGTCCTTCCCATGCGTGACCGGCACGCGCTCGAAATCTGCACCGAATATCTCCACGTGAGCCCCCGGCGCGGAAGACACACGATGCAGCGCAACGCGCGCGCTCGTCGGATAGCGGCGCTCGTTGCGGAAGGTATAGTCGAACACCCGCTCCAGAGTGCTGGCCGTCGCATCGTCCGCATAGAGCGGAAGTGCCGGCTGGTTGTGAAAGCTCAGCGGCCGCAGATCGTCCATGCCGAGAACATGGTCTGCGTGGCCGTGCGTATAGAACACTGCGTCGAGCCGGCGAATGCCCTCACGGATCGCCTGCGCATGGAAGTCCGGCCCGGTGTCGATCGCGATATTGTGCGCGTCCCACGAAATGAGCACCGAGGGGCGCGTGCGCCGGTTATGCGGGGAAGAGGGCTGAGCGCCGGGCGCAGCGGGAGTCGCCGAACAGCATACCTCACACTCGCAGCCCAGCGTCGGGATGCCCATGGATGTACCGGTGCCGAGAAAGGTGAGAGTCGCCTGCATGGGCGCTAACGGACGATCGTGGGCCGCCCCGGAACTCCAGGGGCTCCTGCTGCTCCTGGCGTTCCTCCGGGAGTGCGCGCCGCGGCCGAACGCGCCAGCGCCTGGGTCACTTCAAGGAATGCCATGCGCACCTCGAACAGCGCGGAGTCGAGCAGCCGCTGTTCCTCGGCCGTGAGGTTGCCTTTGGTCTTCTCGGCGAGGACGGCAAGCATGTCGATCGATTGCCGAGCGCCCATCAGGTCCACGCGCGGCGCTTGACCGGGTTCCGTACCGCCGCCGAGTTGCAGGATCGTCGTCATATAGACGGACTGCACGACCTGACTGAAGTTCATCTCCGGCGGCCGCTCCATGCCGGGATTCGTTGCGCGCACCGCGGTCTCCAGCCGCTCGGAGGTCTGCTGATAGGCGGCGTTTACCTGGTCCATCTCCGCCGCGGTCGGAGGCGGAGGCATGTCGGCGGGTTCCGCTCCGGCGCTCTCTGCCGGCTCACTCGCAGCCGCTGCTTGCGTTTGTGCCTCGGGCGCGGCGGTCGAGGGGAATTCGATGGGAGGCTTCGAGGCTGGAGTGGATTCAGGCACGGATTCGACGGCCTCTTCAGATTCCGGTCCCCGGTCTGCGTCGGGCCGCGGGGTGCCGTCCAGAGTGAATTTACGGCGATCGGTGACGACAAAAGGTTTGTTCTGTTCAGCCATGGCTCAGTCCAGTCTACAGAGTTAGAGATGCTGCGTGCAGCGAGAGGATGCGGACAGTCAGGGCAGCTTGAACGGAAGCGATGAAGGGACCGCTATTCCGCCGGGATAGCTGAGAGGCAGGTTGCGCTCCAGCGCCTCGCGGCGGATATAGCCGAGCGCGATCTGGAACGGCGGGGCATCCGATTGCGCGCCGGAATCGAGAGTGGCGCGCGGGATTGTTGCGATCGACGTGAGCTCCCCGACAGGCCGCGGCGCGGACTCCGTGGTGAGTTAGGTGCCTGGAAGCGGCAGTTCGCCATTTAGAACGAAGCCGGTAAATGTACGATGTACGCTGCCGCGCGAGCGGATCCGCTCCACGATCTCCTGGCCAAGGTAGCAGCCCTTGGCGAAGTGCAGCGCGCGGTCCTGCGCGGTCTCCTGCGGCAGATCGTGTGTCTTCTCCGTGTTGCGGATGTCGACGCCGTAGCGCGGAATCCCAGAGAGGATGCGCAACGCTTCGAGCGCGACCGAAGACGCTCTTGGAACGGACGTCAGTTCGTCGGATATCTGCGCGATGACCTCGGACACGCCCCAGATCTCAAAACCCGGGACGAGCGGACTATGCCCGAGGATCAGCCAGACCGGTGAGCCGCGATAGGTCGTCCCCTTAAGGGTGACTGCGGTCCAGCAAATCGGCTGCGCGGCAGGAGCAGGCGTGGAGCACCGTGTGCCGCCGATTTGCTGTACCGTCTGCAACGCGAGCGGCCCGGCGATCAGGATTCCCGCATGCTGCTTGCTGACGTCGTCCAGTTCCACATCGTCCATGATGATGAACTTGTCGAGGTGCGCCTGAATGGCCTTGACCTGCGAAGCGTCCGTCTCAAGCAAAAACGCCGGCGGCTCGCTCGCAGGATCACGATAAATCGTGCAGTCGCCGAGGATGCGCCCCTGCGCGTTGAGCAGGAAGTTATAGCAGCCCTCGCCGGGCGCAAGCGCCTGAACGGCATTGGTGACCATGCCGTTGAGCCAGCGTGTCGCGTCAGAACCGGTGATCCGCAGCCAGCCTATGTTGTCGAGCGGGGCAACGGCAGCGCCCGTCAGGATGGCTCTGAGGTCGGAACCAGGTTCAGGGGCTTGATAAGCGGAAGCGGCGGGATGGGCGGGGGTCGACATCCAATGAACATCGCGCAGCGGCTAGTCGCGAAACGGCGCAGTGACTCGCGAAAACTGCGTACACTGGTGATTATAGTGGCGCAATGAATGGGGGATGGGTGAGGGCTGAAGGAGCAGAAATCAGGCGGAGTGCAGGCAGAAGAAAATGGGTGCTGCACGCGCTGATGATCGGAGCGGTTATAGGCGGGTCATTGCAGGCTGCGAGCGCCGGGGCGCAGACTGCCCCTTCCGCCGGAAGCCGGCAACCGCCGCCCAGCGGAGTGCCCCCATCCGGCACGTATCAGCCACCCGTGCAGACCAGTCCGCAGGGGCCGCAGACCATCACGATCGGACCCGACGGCAAGGAAACAACGCCGCCCGGCAGCACCGACGCCGCGAAAGAGCACAAGCCGCTTACCAAAGATCAGGCGAAGGAGCTTTTCAAATCCGTCGACGACATCCTGGCCTTCGTCAGCAAAGACACAGACCTGCCGATCAAGAGCGGCATCAAGAAAAAGCTGTTGACGCGCGATGAAGTGAACAAGTATTTGCGCGAGAAGTTCAACGAGGACAAGAGCACCAAGCGGCTGGAGCGCAGCGAGGTGGTGCTGAAGAAGTTTGGGCTGCTCGATCCCGATTTTCAGCTTGGACCATTCATGATCTCGCTGCTGACCGAACAGGTCGCCGGCTTCTATGACAACAAAACGAAAACCGTGAACCTGCTGGACTGGGTAGACCCCGACGATCAGCAGCCGGTGCTGGCGCACGAGCTTACCCATGCGCTCCAAGATCAGAAGGTTGGACTGACGAAGTGGAGCGAGGTCGGCTCGGACGACATCGCGAAGAACGTCGCGGAAGACAACGCACACATCCAGACCGATGAGGGAGACACTGCACGCGATGCCGTGACGGAGGGCCAGGCGATGGCGGTGTATCTGGACTGGGAGTTGCGGAAGACCGGACGCACGCTCGCCGATGTGCCCGGAATGATGGACAAGATGAAGGACACCGTCGCCGATACCAGTGGCTCGCCCATCATGGCGCGCGCCCCGCTGCTGCTGCAGAAGTCGCTGCTCTTCCCCTACGATCAGGGCCTGGGATTCGAGGACGCGATCCTGATTAAGAAGGGCAAAGACGCGGCATTCGGCGGCGTGCTCGACCATCCGCCGTCATCGACGATGGAGATCATGCATCCGGCGGCTTACATGGCGCACACGGCGGTTCCCGTGCTGCGCCTGCCGGACATTCACCCACTCATCGAGGCGAACTATCTGCCCTACGACGTGGGCGTGATGGGCGAGTTCGACGTCGAGATTGTTTCGGAGCTGTTCGGCGGCAAGCAATTGGCCGCGGCGCTCACGCCCCAATGGAATGGCGGCATTTATTATGCAGCGCAGAAACGCTCCGCCACGACGCCGGAGGCCAAGCGTTCGCGAGCCTCGATCGGGCTGCTCTACTACTCGCGATGGAGAAGCCAGGAAGCGGCGCTTCGATTTATGCGCATGTACGCCGACGAATTGCCGCGCAAGTATTCCGGCCTGAGCGAACGCAAAAAGGACGAGGCGGACGCAACCGAACAGGTGTATTCGACAAGTGAAGGCGACGTGCTGCTGTCGTTGTCGGACGACGGCGTCTTCATCAGCGAAGGTTTTCCGCTGGAGTTGGGACGCAAACTGCGCGACAAGATTGTCAGCGTGCAGTCCGATGCCCCCCTGCAGGTAACCGGTGTGGACCGGCGCGGGACCGCCCCTCCCGCATCTCGAGCGAGCGAAGCCGCATTCGATCCCGGCTTAGCGATAGCGCGCACCATGGCGGATGCGGGCGTGATGAAAGCCGCGATTGCAGCGGAGAGCGTCGCGAGCGGACGATATACTTTAGGTCAGCGCTAAGAATTTTTGAGTTCGATGTGGCCGTGCGTGCGCGGCCTTGCGAAGGAGCGTGTGGGTTTGCAGAAGGCAGAGATCGGGATTATCGGCGGCAGCGGCCTGTATGCGATGCCGGGGTTGACTGGCATTCGCGAGCATCGCGTGGAGACGCCCTTCGGGGAGCCGTCGGACGCCTTCATCCTGGGCGAACTCGAGGGTCGCAAGGTCGCATTCCTGGCGCGGCATGGACGCGGGCATCGACTGCTGCCGAGCGAACTTAACTTCCGCGCGAATATCTTCGCGATGAAGCTGCTGGGGGTTGAGCGCATTCTCTCGGTCTCCGCCGTGGGTTCGCTGAAGGAAGAGCACAAGCCGACGGATTTCGTCATCGCCGACCAGTTCATCGACCGCACCTTCGATCGCCACGCGACGTTTTTCGGCGACGGCATCGTTGGCCACGTTGCGTTCGGCGATCCCGTCTGCGCAACCGTGGCGGCGGCATTTGGCGAGGCGTGCAAGCAGGTTGGCGTCGTCGGCAAGATGGGCGGCACGTACGTCTGCATGGAAGGCCCACAGTTCTCGACGCGTGCGGAGTCGAATCTATACCGCAGCTGGGGTGCGGACGTGATCGGCATGACCAATCTGCAGGAGGCCAAGCTGGCGCGCGAGGCGGAGATCTGCTACGCAACCATGGCGATGGTGACCGACTACGACTGCTGGCGCGAAGGCCATGACGACGTGACCGTGGACCAGATCGTCGCTGTGCTTCATCGGAACGCGGAGAATGCCGCGAAGGTGGTGAGAGCGGCAGTGGCCGCAATGGCGAACGAACGCAAGTGTGCATGCGCCGATGCGCTGAAATATGCCATCCTTACCGATCGCGCGCTGATTCCCGAAGCGACCAAGCAGAAGCTCGCGCCGCTGTTGGGCAAGTATTTGTAACCGGATTTTGGCGCGTGGCCACGCATGCATGGCGTTGCGCCGAGAACGCATTTTTGCAGCAGAGAAAGCGGGAGTATGGCGATTCTGGTCGTTGGTTCGGTGGCATTCGACAGCATTGAGACGCCGCACGGCAAGCGGGCGAAGATTCTTGGCGGCGCGGCGACGCACTTTTCGCTCGCAGCAAGCTATTTTACCGATGTGCGCGTAATCGCCGTGGTCGGCGAGGACTTTGGGCCGGAGCACGAGGCAGTCTTTGCCAAACGTGGAATCGATACGCGCGGTATCGAGCGCGCCAAAGGCCTCAGCTTCCACTGGACCGGCGCTTACGCCGGCACGCTGGCCGAAGCGCAGACGCTGGGCACCGATCTAAATGTCTTTGAGCGTTTCGAACCCAAGATCCCCGATGCATACAAGGACAGTGAATACCTCTTTCTCGCGAACATCGACCCCGTTCTCCAGGCGCGCGTGCGCAGCGAGATGTCGCGCGTGCGCATGGTGTGCGGCGACACCATGAATTACTGGATCAAGGACCATGCCGCCAATCTTGCGAAGGTGTTGCGCGAGCTCGACGTGCTCCTCATCAACGACGGCGAGGCGCGCATGCTCTCCGGAGAGACGAATCCTGTCCGCGCCGCGGAGAAGGTGCTGGCGATGGGGCCAAAGAGCCTCGTCGTCAAGCATGGCGAATATGGCGCGACCGCATTTTTCGGCGAACGCTCCTTCGCCGGCGGGAAGGGCGGCACGCGGCCGTTCCGTGCGCCCGCACTGCCCCTTGCCGAAGTAGTCGATCCCACCGGAGCCGGCGATTCTTTTGCCGGCGGGTTCTATGGATACCTCGCATCGCAGCCGCTGCTCACGCCCGCGGTCTTCCGCAAGGCGATGTTCTACGGCGGCGTGATGGGTTCGTTCGCGGTAGAACGCTTCGGCACGGAGCGGCTGCAGGGCGTAACGCGCGAAGAGATCGAGGAGCGTTTCCACCTCTTCCGGGAGATCTCTCATCTTGACTTCACGGCGTAGCAAGCCGGAGCGCACGGTCGCGGCGCCACGCAGGCGCGGATTGTTCCGCAGCGCCGCCGCGTCCGGCAGTCCAGCAAGCGATCCCAACACCATCTCGCACGCAACGCGCGAAGAGATGACGACTGTGGTGATGGCCTCGGTGCTGCTGGCCTTCATCGCACTGATCGTCAGTTTCACCCGCGGCTACGTGTTGCTTTACGGCGATGCGGTCGCACACCTGGGCATCGCGCGGCGCATCGTGGATTCGCGCAATCCGGGCCTGGTCCAGCTGGGCGGCGTGTGGCTGCCGCTGCCGCACCTGCTGATGCTGCCGTTCATCTGGAAGATAGAGTGGTGGCGGAGCGGCCTCGCCGGCACCTGGCCGTCGCTGGCCTTCTACATGCTCGGCGTCGCGGGCTTTTATCGGCTGTGCCGGCGCATGCTTGTGCCGCGCTGGGCGCTGGTTGCCGCGGCTTTCTACGCTGTGAATCCGAACCTGCTTTATCTCGCGACCACCGCAATGACCGAGCCGTTGTTTCTCGCCATCCTCATCTGGCTCACCTTGTTGACAATGGAGTGTGTCGAAGCGATCCGCAAGAGCGAAGAGAAGCGCGCGCAGCAGAAGATGATTGTTCTCGGCGTGCTGATCCTGGCGGCGGTCTTCACGCGTTACGACGGATGGATTCTCGGCGCGGCGGTATGGTGCGTTGTCGCATGGCAGGTGTTGCGCACCAGTGAGTTGCGGCGCCGCACCGCCGTTCCATTCATGGTGTTCACGCTCCTGGCGGTCGCCGGTCCGCTGCTCTGGTTCTGGTACAACCAGCACTTCTACCATGACTGGCTCGACTTCATGCGCGGCCCATACTCGGCGCCCGCGATTGAGAAGCGGACCTCGCCGCCAGGCTCGCGCCACTATCGCGGATGGCACAACGTGGGCTGGGCGCTGCTGTTTTACACGCGCACGGCGCAAGTCGTCGCTGCCGCATGGGAGACCGGCTTTGCGGTAATGTTGGCGGCAATCGCGGGCTTCTGGATCGCGGCGCGCAAACGCGCGGAACGTGCATCGTTGCTGCTGTGGGTGCCGCTGCCCTTTTACGTCTATTCGGTCGCATACGGCTCGGTGCCGATCTTTATCCCGCAGCTATGGCCGCACAGCTATTACAACGCGCGCTACGGCATGGAGATGCTGCCTGCGCTGGCGCTGTTCGCGTGTATGGCTTGTGCTGCGCTGGAGCAGTGGCTGAAGACGCGCTCAGAGAGGGAGGCGCACGCGGCGGCTCCCGAAACAGACGCGAAAGCCCCGAGGACACCGCGAACGGCACAGATCTTTTTCGCCGCCGTCGTCGTGCTCGTCATGTTGAATCCCGCAGCCATGATCTTCGGGACGGATGTCGTGCAGAAGGTGGCGAGCATGATCGAACGCCATCCAAGCCATCTGCTGGCGAACTATGCGCCCCCGCTGGTGCTGAAGGAAGCTCTGGTGAACTCCACGACGCGTGTGCCTTTCGAGCGCGATCTTGCGCTGGTGCTCGGGGAGATGCCGCCGGGCGCGCAAATCCTGATGCAGGCATCGGACCACATCGGCGCGCTCCAGGATGCCGGCATTCCGCTGAAGCAGACCATCAATGAGACGGACTACGACAGTTGGCACGCTGCTCTCGAAGACCCGGCCGGACACGCACAGTTTGTCGTCGCCATGGAAGGCGATGCCGTCTCCGAAGCAGTGGCGGCGCATCCGGAGGATCTGCAGGAATTGGACATCCTTTGCACCACCGGCCAACCCTGCGCGCGAATCTATCGATCGCTGAGTTACGGCGCGAAGCCCCTGCAGCGCGGCGCCGCGGGAACCGGTGCGCAGCCAGGTTCGCCGGCGAAGTAGCGGGCGAGCGTGGATGTTACCATCGCAGCGAAGCGCAAGGCAGAACACGTGAACTTACCCGTCCATTTCAGCACGACCGAGCAGATGGCTTTCCTGCAGGGCACGACCACGCGTCTGCTGATGGCATGCGGCATGGGCGCGGTCGTAGGGCTGGAGCGCGAATCGCGGCATAAGGCGTCAGGTCTGCGCACCAGCATGTTGATCTGCATGGGCGCGGCGCTGTTCACCATCATGTCCGGCGTGCTCGCCGGTGACGCAAGTCCGAATCGCGGCCAGGTTGCGTCGAACATCGTGCAAGGCATCGGGTTTCTGGGTGCAGGTCTGATTCTGCATTCGGCGAATCGCGTGTTGGGTCTTACCAGTGCGGCGACAGTATGGGTCGTCGCCGCCATTGGCATGACGTGCGGTGCAGGACTGTATGTTCCCGCCGCAATCGCCACGCTGATCGTGTTTGTCGCGCTCCGGTTTGTAGGCGTGATTGAATCGCGCTCGCACTGGAAGCGTTATGCCATGCTCTACGAGGTGCGCGGCACCGATGAGAACGCGATATTTGCCGGCATCCTGTGCGCGCTGGACAAGTGGAAGATGCGGTTGAATATCGTCGAGCGGGACCAGATCGGCGCCCAGGAACGGGTAACCTTCTCCGTCTCGGCAAGCAGCGGCAGGCACAGGCAACTGCTCGCCGAACTGCACGCCTGCGACGCGACGGACCATGTGGCCTGCTTCCGCGATGAGGAGGAAGATTGACGAAGTTCGTGAAGGCGCATGCCTGCGGCAATGATTTCTTGATCATGGAGGAAGTGGCTGCAGGGCGGCGTCACGCGGAGCTGGCGCGCAGGCTGTGCGCGCGCAACACCGGCATCGGCGCTGACGGAATCGAGTTTCTGGAGCGCCGCGGAAGCGGCGAGTTCTTCTTACGCTTGTTCAACGCGGACGGCAGCGAAGCGGAACTCTCGGGCAACGGCACACGCTGCGTCGCGGCATGGCTGGCGCACGGCGAGAATCTGCGCGAAGTAACTCTCGGAACCCACGGCGGCGTGCGCCTCTGCCGCGTGGTCAAAAATGACGGTGCACAGTATGAGATCGAGAGCGGCATGGGCGTGCCGCGCATCATGCAACGGACGATTGTGGTAGACGGCGTTGGTGAAGTTGCGGGCGCGATGGTGAACGTCGGCAATCCGCATTTCGTGATCTTCGTCGAGACGGATGAGTTCAGCGCACATGGCCTGCACTGGCAGGAGTTGGGCGCCCGCATCAGCACCAGTCCGCTGTTCCCGCACG
>DATNAU010000231.1:0-35926 GCA_035572415.1 Acidobacteriaceae bacterium | reverse complement strand
TAGCAGTACCTGCACCCGAACTCGCAGCCGCGGTACGGGTTGATGGAGTATTCGAGCGAGAGATAGCGGCGCGACATGGTCTTGTTGAGGATGGAGCGCACCTGCATGGCGCGGAACTCGACCAGATGGCCGTCATCGGCGTGCGGCGCTTCCTCGGCCATGCGGGCCATGCCTTTGAGGGCGGGCTGAAGGATGGGAAAAAGCATCGGTTCCGGCCCGATCTCCTCAATGTCGAATTGTGACGGCTGCGCCATGATTCGCTTTTTATTCGCCTTCGATGACTAGACGATACCGCCGCTCGGGGCGGGAGTCAAGAATATTTCCGCTTTTATTTCGCTATCGACTGCCTCTGCGTTTAATTTGATATCTTGGCGCGTAAAATATCTGGAGTCTGACACTTACGCGATCTTGCTCCCGCCAAAATATTGATTCCAGATAATTTACGCACAAAATATCTGGATTCTGCTACTTACGAATGCCGCCCCGCACGCTGAACATTCGTCGCAGAGGCCCAATCCGGTTGCTGTGGGATTCGGCCGTCGATGCGATTTGGCTGCTATTTCTATTTTACAGGGGCTGTCTTGCCAATGTGCGAGCGCCTTAGGTTAGTTGTTGACTCATGCTAATGAGTCGTCTAAACTCATACTATGGCTAAGCGGCTGCAGGTGATCGTTCAGGATCCGGAGTATCGCGACATTCAGCGCGCGGCGCGCCTCCGGCGGATGACGGTCGCTGAGTGGGTCAGGCAGGCGATGGTGCAAGCCCGTCGGAGCGAGCCGGGCCGCGAGGTCACCGCCAAACTTGACGCCATCCGCGCCGCTGCGCGCATGGAATTTCCAGCCGGTCCCATTGAGGAGATGCTTGAGGAAATTGAGCGCGGCTATGGATCGGGAATGCAGCCGTGATCTTCGTCGACTCCAGTATTCCCATGTACCTGGTCGGAGCGGCGCATGCGCACAAGGATGAAGCCGGCCGCAGGCTGGAGGAACTGGTGAGCGCCCGCGAGCGGCTTGTCACCGACGCAGAGGTCTTGCAGGAGATACTTCATCGATATGTGGCAATCAACAGGCCGGATGCGATCCAACCGGCGTTCGATGCGCTGCTCGGAGTGGTCGATGATGTGTTCCCCGTGGACCGGCCAACAGTCGAGCGGGCCAAGCAGATTGTGCTCGGCCACAAAGGTCTCTCCGCGCGGGACGCGATTCATCTTGCCGCGATGCAAACCTATGATGTGAGGAGAATCTTGAGCTTCGATCGAGGGTTCGACGGATTTCCGGGAATTGTGCGGTTGTCGTAACGGCTTCGCGGCACTGGCGTGGTGATGGGGAACGTTCCGTCTGTCACCGGATTTTCCTATTCCTAACCTGTTCCGTTCAATTGGCCGCCGCATCTGGACCGCTATCAAGAAGGGGCAAGGGAATCTGTAGTCCGTTCCCGCGCTCGATCAAATGAACCTTGGTTACGGTTCTAGTGACTCGCAGCCGACCGTTAGCCTCCCGCTCGGCCTCTGTATGAAGCGTTACATGTAGTCGGTCTCCGAAGCCAAACCGATCGCCTGCCGCGATGTGATCCCAGAGGACCGGATCCTCGATTTGTGCGTCGAACGGCTTGCCCCGGTCTGAAAGATGCCACGCAAGATGTGGCACGAATGAAGCCTTCTGTACGTCGAGCACCTTGTCTTCCGTATTGATAATCGCCGCGATCTCCGCAGCGTCCGCGGCGATAACGTCTTCTTTCGAAACTGTCTCAACAGCTTTTTGATCTACTCGGGTTTCAAATGTTTCTACGCCTTCCTCCCTGAGTGGGCGCAACGCGGCGCGTATGGCGGCCTGAACTTCCTGATCGTTGAATATGCGAATGAGTTCCGCCGTCTCGATAGGCAGATCGTCTGGCAATGCGGCCTTGAGGTCGGTTTCGTCGTCGATAGGACGGCCCTTTAGCTTTTTAAAAAGTGTGAGCAGGGATTTGCCTGCGTCCTTTGGATTGAATCCAGTGAGTGCGAAGATTATGGCTAAACCGGTAAGGAACTTGGAGTCTGCAATGGCGTCGACCGTGCCAATCAATTCGTGCGCGAATCGAACAAAGATTTCTAGGGAACCTGACCTCGGTTCTCCTTCGACTTCTAGCCGCAGTTCGTCATGGGTCCCTAGACAGAGTTCGCCTACTCTGTTGATGAAACGCGCCGTTCCCTTCAGGCCATCGGCGAGGGCTACGGCATCCATTCTGCCCTGCTCTAACGACCGCCCGACATAGGCAATTGACGTACGTCCAGCTTTGTCTCCACTTAGGAGCTCGACTAAGTTCCGTTGCCAGTTCTCTTCAGCGAACAACGAATCATCGTGATCGTGCATTTGGCTGAGAGTAGCACGTAACTAGCGAGATTCCCGATATTAATGCAACTCAGCTTTCGCGTTAGCGGGAGCGATCCCAATAGGAAAAGCGCTTGCGGCGGAGTTCATCACCGGTGGTTCGCAGTTCAATGCGTTGTTGCTCGATTTTCTTTTCCAGAGCGACGATATAGCGGTGCGCCTTCGGCGTGAGTTCGCTGCGCTCCTGCGGAGTGAGTGCGAGATCGTCTGGAATTTCGTCGTCCATGGCCATGTCTAGAAGGGTTCGTCGTTGGGGGTGAGGTTGAGGGAGGGTTGGGTGGCGGCGTCGGGGCGGGAGCGCGGAGCTTTGCGGAAGGTGACGTCGCGGACGTGGAGCGGGCGTTCCAATCGCTGTGTGCCTTCGAGCAGGCCCTTGATGGTGAGGAGCTGGATGCGCGGGAATTTGCCGCCCGCTGTGCCGGAGATGCCAGGCGAGGTGTAGAAGCCGGCCTCGGCGGCCTCGCGCAGCATGGGCTTGGAGGGTTCGGTGAAGGAGATATAGACACCGATCTCGGCCTTCTCGCGTTCGAGGACGCCGCGCAGGTCGCGGACCTCGGCGACGGAGATGTTCTGGCCGCCTTTGACGGAGAAGATGATCTGCTTGGATGTGCCGGTGTTGTCGTCGTGGAAGTAGAGGCGGCCATCAATGCCGCGGTCTGCGCCCTTCTTGATGCCTTCGGCGGGACGCGCGCCCACGAGGCCAAGCGCCCAATACTGGAATTGCCACTTATTTTCTTCTGCGAGTTGCGCGGCTCCGGCGACATCGGTGGGTTCGCCGATGACCTCGTAGGTCTGGCGGACGGCGGGAGTGAACGCGTCGTCGAGGCGGGTCTTGATGAGCCCGATGGCGAGATGGGTGACGTCGATGCCGATCCAGCGGCGGTTGAGGCGCTGCGCGACCTGTACAGTTGTGCCGCAGCCGCAAAACGGATCAAGAACGACATCGCCTTTGTTGGAGGAGGCTCTGAGGATGCGTTCGAGGAGAGCTTCGGGCTTTTGAGTTGGATAGCCGAGGCGTTCCTGAGCTTGGGAGTTGATGGGCGGAATGTCCGTCCAAATATTTGGCAGAACAACACCCGGCATTTCGTCAAGATAGCGTTTCAGGCGTGGTCGCTTTGAAGTGGATGGAGGGTACCAGATGCGCCCCTCTGCATCCAGTTTCGCCATAGTCTCTCTGGAGTATCTCCAGCCCATCACTGGCGATGGGAAGCCCTTCCACTCATACATCATGTTTGGGCGCGGATGCGGGCTGGTCATATCACTGAGTGTGTAGGGCCTGCCACTTTCATCCTTATTTCGGTATTTAGATGAAACGTGCTTTTCGCTGTGCGATTCGTGTTGTGGGTTCCACGTGACTACGTTGGATTTTCCGTAGTAGAAGAGGGAATCTGAGATCGGGCTCCAACGTTTCGCATCGCTGTGCGTGTTTGTCCGCTTCCATATGACTTCGCTCACGAACATCTGCGGTCCAAACACGGCGTCCATGAGGAGCTTGAGGTAGTGGCTGGCGGTGGGGTCGCAGTGGAGTAGATGGAACCGGTGTCCTTGAGGACGCGGCGGAGCTCGATGAGGCGCGGGGCCATCATGGCGAGGTAGGCGAGCATGTCCGAGCCGCCGAGGAGGGTGCGGAAGGCGCGCATGGCGTCGGCGACGCGGCCGCCCTGCTCGACGACCTCTTCGTAGCTCCGCTCGGACTCGATGTTCCACTCCCAGGTGTCCTTGAAGGCGGTGATCTGGGAGGCGGAGCGCGAGCCGTCCTTTTCCGCGAATAGGACGTTGTAGTCCTGGCGGGAGTTGAAGGGCGGGTCGAGATAGGTTAGGTCGACGGAGGCGGAGGGGATGTAGTCGCGGAGGACGGCGAGGTTGTCGCCGTAGTAGAGCTTGTTCTTCTCTGGCGCGGGCATTCGGGGTAAGGGTAACACCACATTCATGCGCGCCCTCACGGTTGCCCATGAATGGGCACCCAAAAGGTATAGGGCGGGCTTTCAGCCCTCGCGTGTTGGTTTGGGCTGGATACCCAGGGCTTTTCACCCCAACGAGCAAAAACCGCTCGTCGGGGACCCCGATTCGCCCTGGGCTGGTATAGAGTCGCGCCTTCGGCGCTTGGAGGGGTGGCGCGATCCGCCCGTCCCGCTATGCGTACGGTTGGGGCACCCGACGTCCCAGAGGCTAAAGCCGCGGTGCCGGCGGCCGGTGGCGCCGGGTAAAACCCCAGGGCTAAAGCCCTGGGCTATCGAGTCCGGGCCTATCTCAGAGGCAAAAGCGAATGCGGGGATTCTGGACATGCGCTGCGCGCAGCCCAGAATGACGAGTTTGAGCGGTGGTGGCGCGATCCCACGCATCGCGCAAATGCGCGCGATGCATGGGGCACGGATTTGTGGCGGGTTCGGACGAAGGCAGTGCGGGGTGGCTCGACTCAGCGTTACGCACCTTCGCCCGGCATGACGGCCGAGGGCAAAAGGCAAACGCGGATTCCCTTCGGGAATGACAAAGCCAAAGTGCAACCCACCCTTCGCTGAAGCGAAGGATGGGCCACCCGGCACGTGTGGCAGAACAAATGCGGGGATTCTTCGGCTACGCCTCAGAATGACAGGTTTGATCGTATGGTGGTTGCCCGTGGGAACGGTGGCGCGATCCCACCCAAGCGGAGCTTGGATGGGGCACCCGGTGCGTGGCAATCCTTCCCACGTCTCAAAATCGAGACGTGGGGCACCCCCACCAACATTGCCTCACACCACTTCGGTGATTTTTTCGGTTTCTTTGGACATGGTGGCGGTGCGTTCGAGCTTGTCCCAGGCGAAGGGTTTGCCGTCGATGGCGCGCTTGATCGTGCGGAAGAGGACGACAGAGAAGACCTGGCGGTAGGTGAAGCGCTGGATCCAGATGTGGAAGAGCAGCCATCCGTCGCCGCGGCTGGCGGGGTGTTTGCGTTCGAGCATGAAGGCGAGCGCGGAGCAGACGAAGTCAATGATGAGGAAGGCGAGGAAGAAGGCAAGCAGCTTCTCGAAGCTCTGGGCCGAGGCGGCCTCCGGATGGAAGTGCCGGTTGTAGAAGTAATTGCACACGCCGGCGACGAACATGAGGTCGATGAGCGGGGAGACGAGCGGCAGCAGGACCTGGAAGACGATGGTGTTGGGCAGCGCGAACCATCCCATGGCGCGGCGGGTGCGCACGGCGCCGAGGTGCTTGTAGACGGCCTGCAGGATGCCGAAGGACCAGCGGAAGCGCTGGCGCATGAGGCCGTTGACGTTCTCGGGCGCCTCGGTGAAGGCGAGGGCGCGGTCCTCATAGATGACGGAACAGCCCTGCTCCAGCAGGTTCATGGTGAGGTCGGCGTCTTCGGCGACGGTGTTGGTGTGGTAGCCGCCGCCGGCCTTGACGGCCGCGGTGCGCCATGCGCCGATGGCGCCGGGCACGACGATGACGACGTCGAAGAGGTCGAGGGCGCGGCGTTCAAAGTTCTGGCTGGTGATGTATTCGAGGGCCTGCCAACGCGTCCAGAGATTGACCTTGTTGCCCACCTTGGCGTTGCCGGCGACGGCGCCGATCCTGGGGTTGGCGAAGTGGGATACGAGGTTGGTGATGGCGTCGTGCGCGACCACACCGTCGGCATCGATGCCGACGTAGATCTCCTCGTCGATGTGTTCGAGGCCGAAGTTGAGCGCGTCGGCCTTGCCGCCATTGGGCTTGGTGAGGACGATGAGGCGGCCGTTGGCGATGTCCGCCGGGTAGGCGTCGCGCGCGGCGCGGTAGGTGTTGTCGCTTGAGCCATCGTCGATGACGACGATGCGCAGGTTTTTGTAGTTGGACATCATCACGGAGCGGATGGTTCGGATGATGACCTTCTCCTCGTTGTAGGCGGGGATGAGCACGGCGACGCGCGGGGCGTAATCCGGAGTAGCGTAATTTTTGCGCTTGCGGAAGCGGTCGATGATGGCGAAGATGCCGATGAGGATGAGGCGCGCGCTCATCAGGACGTCGCCGACGAAGAACACTGCGACGACGAAGTGCTGGAAGAATGCGCCGACGGCGAAGGCGACCCAGTCGATGCGCGCCTGCCATATCTGGTTCTTTTTGAGCGGCGGCATCACGTCGGCGCGCGTCTTGCCCATCAGCTGATAGACGGGAACGATCTTGTAGCCGTGTGCGCGCAGCTGGTCGATGAGGAAAGGCAACGCCTTTACGGTTGCGCTGCGGTCCCCTCCACCGTCATGCAGCAGGATGATGGAGCCTTTCATCCATGGCTTGGACTGCATCATCGCGATCTGGTCGAAGACGCTCGAGACGATCTCCTGCGGGCTCTTGGGAGGGTTCTCGTCCCAATCGTCGGTGTCGATCTTGTTGCCGACGATGATGTATCCGAGGTCCTGAATGCGCGATGCCGGCGCGGCCTGATCGTTGGTGTCGGGCTCCTGATCGATGGAATAGGGCGGCCGGAAATAGAGCGGCTGAACGCCCAATTCCGCTGCAAACAGACGCTCGGTGAGGTTCAATTCCAGGTTGGCGGCAGGAACGGAGATTTCGCTGATGTCGGGATGGCTCCAGGTATGGTTGCCAATCTCGTTGCCGTCGCGGTAAACGCGCTTGAGGTCGCCGATATCATTGAGGGCTTCTTCGCCGATGATGAAGAAGGCGCCGGTAACATGTTTCTGTTCGAGGATCTTCAGGATCTTCGGGGTCCAGGTCGGGTCCGGACCGTCGTCGAAGCTGAGCGCGATCTCGTTGGGGTGATAGCCGGTCTGGTTGACCGTGTAGGACAACGGGTAGGTGTCCATCGTCTCGCCGGTGATGGAGCGATACCGGGCATCGATGGAATCGTCATCATCCATGGTGACGGTGCGATGGCCCATCTGCGCCTTGCGCGTGATGTCCAGAATGTCGCCGAAGCCTTCATCGTCGACGTCGTAGCCGGGCTCAACCTGCGCGAGGGCCTTGGTGGGATCGGAGGACAGCGGCTTGTCCCAGATGTTCCACAGCGAGTTGTCTTCCTGGCCGAGGCGCCAGAGGGCGAAGGTCTCAATGCCGAGAGCACGCGCCGCGCGCATCTCGTTCTGCACGGTGACGGCGTCGAGGAACCAGATCTGATGGCGGACGTGCGCGTCCTCATCGTCATAGGCAAAGTGCGGGTTCAGTGAGTCGGAGTCGAGTTCGACCTCGGCATCGGCATCTACAGCGTCCTGCCATGCCTCCTGCGTGGACATCTCCTGCCCGACGCCGATCACTTTGGGCTGCTCGGGCTTGTGTCCCTTCTTCGCCGGCGGCGGAATGGTGGTCGTCCAGTCGTATCCGTAGCTGCCAAGGGCGCAGATGGCCTTCTCTTTGGGAACCACCTTGAGGATGTTCTTCAGGTTGTCGACAAACCAGTCCTGCGCGGCGATGGGGCCGGGGCCGCTCGATGTCTGGTGCTGGTCATAGTTCATCAGCAGCAGGCCATCGGAGTGATCCGCCATGTATTTCAGATCGAAGTCATCATCACCCACGGGCGTATTGACGTAGAGCCTCAGGTTGCGGCCTGGAGAATGGAAGTCCGCGTAGATTTCGCCGAGCAGCGCCATGTAGCCCTGCTGTGCTTCGCCGGGAATCTCTTCAAAGTCCAGCGAAATGCCGCGATAGCTGGGATTGGCGGCAAGGAAGCGGTCCAGCTGACGGAGAAAATTCGCGCGCCCTTCGGGGTTGGTGAGGAAATCGCCGATGGAGGGCAGCCACTCGTTTGTCACCTCGTTGAAGTTGCTGACCAGCGGAAAGACTTCGGGCGGCGTGGGATCGTTGGCCACGGACTTGATGACATTGGCGACGCGGTTTTCATGGTCGACCGGATGAACGCCGCTTTGATCGACGACAGCGAAGGGACGCTTGTCAAGACTGTAGGAGGTCAGCGCGCCATCGCTGGAGATGACGTGCAGCCACCAGGGAAACAGCAGGTCGATCTGCCCGATGTGCTGCCGCAGGGAGGAGTAGCTGGCCTCGTCGTCGTCCACGTAATAGGCGGCGCGCAGGCCTTCGCCGGAGTTGAGGATTACGTCGGAGGGCTTAAGTCCGGTGCGCCGGTGAGCGGAGCGCCGCAGCTTCGCGCCGCGGGCAGGTGTCGTTTCGATCGGCAGCGGCACGTCATGGTGTTTGGGCGGTGCGAGCAGCAGTTCAGGAAGCGGCGTCATCTTCGCCAGGCTTACGGCAAAGATCGCTCCAACCACAACGCCGGCGACGGCCAGCACGTCAAAGACGCGCCGCAGCCGCTTCCAGCGCTTGCGTTGAGGATCGTAGAAGACCTGCTTGCTCATAGCTCCTGGCTTTTCAATTCGGATTGCCGCATGCAGCGGACGTGTGGCTAAGACGACCGCACTGGCACCCTGCGCCAGCTTCTATGGTATGCAGCGTGTTCGGGAGGCGTCAACGAAACGGCAGACGCGCGGACCGACGCCGTGGTGACGGCATTGCACACAGTATGATGCTGCTTGATGAATGCACAGAGAGCGCGGTTCTGGATCGCGGCCGGCGCGGCGCTGGCGGCAGGACTGCTGCTGCGAGTGTGGTTCATCCGCCACTATGCGCTGGTGACGGGCGACAGCCTGCTCTATGGCGATATCGCGAAGAACTGGCTGACGCATGGCATCTACGGCTTCGCGGATACGACAGCTGCGGGCACGGAGATCGTGCGGCCGACGCTGATCCGGGTGCCGGGCTATCCGATGTTTCTTGCCGCGTGCTTTCGGTTGTTCGGCATGGAGCATTACGGCGCGGTGATGTATGTGCAGGCAGTGGTTGATCTGCTGACATGTGGGCTTGCGGCGTTGACTGCGAAGGGCCTGTTTGGGCGGCGGGCGGCGATTGCGGTGCTCTGGCTTGCGGCGCTGTGCCCGTTTACGGCGAACTACACCGCCGCTCCGCTGACCGAGACGCTGACCCTGAACGCAATGGCGATCGTGTTCTACGCGTTCGTGCGCTGGCAGCGGGCTGGGTGCGGAATTGGCGGGTGGCTGTGGGTTATGGGCGCGGGACTGGGTTGGTCGATCCTGCTGCGGCCGGAGCAGGGTCTGCTCTGCGTTGCGGTGCTGCCGGCGATATGGTTGGCGGCTCGGCGAGAGCACTGGCTGAATCGCAATGCGCGGCGGACGCTGCTGCCGGTTGCGATCGCGGGGCTGTGCGCGGTGCTTCCGCTTGTCCCGTGGACCGCACGCAACTGGCAAACCTTCCACCGATTTGAGCCACTGGCGCCGAAGGATGCGACCGATCCCGGCGAGTTGGATCCGGTGGGTTTCAATAAGTGGTTCCGCAGCTGGGGCATCGACTTCGAGTCGACGGAGCAGGTTTACTGGAATTACGGTGGATTCCCGGTGCTGCTCAGTGATCTGCCGGCGCGGGCGTTTGATGGGGGGTCGCCGGAGGCGACGGCGGAGCTCCGCGCGCAGACTGCTTCCCTGCTGGCGGACTACAACAGGACGATGGTGATTACGCCGCAAATCGATGCGCGGTTTGGTGCGCTTGGGCGCGAGCGCGCAAGAGCGCATCCGGCTTTGTATTATGCCGGGTTTCCCATCGCACGGCTGATGGACATGCTGCTGCGTCCGCGAACCGAACTGCTGCCGGCGCCGCTCGACTGGTGGCAATGGCGGATATATCGCGGAGAGACCGTTTTCGCCGGAGCGTACGCGGCGCTGAACCTGACTTATCTTCTGCTTGGCATTGCGGGGTGCGTTGTGTGGAGGAGACGACGTTGGCTTGCGCGGGATGGCTCGCCCTTTCGCCCATTCGCACTGGCCATGCTTGCGACGGTGCTGCTGCGTGCGGGGCTGCTGCTGACGCTCGACAACTCCGAGCCGCGCTACACGCTGGAATTCTTTCCGGTGCTTCTTGTACTTGCCGGGGCATTGTTCGCACACTACCCCGATGTGGGTAGTGTCTCAGTTTGATTTACGGGATATGGACTGTCCGATCACCTTTGGAGCTACGAGGAAATCGCGGCTCTGGCAAACTGAGATGAGTATGGCAGCCCCTTATTCCGGCGAAAGCCCCGGTAAACTAGCCGCATTCGTCATCTTGATGGTCGTTTCGTTGATGGTGCTGGGAAGCCCTGAAATCCAGTCGGCCATCGTGCGGTATTTACCGTGGCTCTCCCCTGTCTTTGCTTGGCTGCATCATTTCCGAAATTCAAACTGAGACACTACCCGATGTGACCCGCGCGAGGTAGACGCGCACGGCAAGAGATAATAGCCTGATGCCCCTTCGCTCGGGATTCGTCTCCATCATCGGCCGGCCCAACGCCGGAAAAAGCACGCTGCTGAATGCCTTGCTGGGGCAAAAGCTCGCCATCGTGACGCATAAGCCGCAGACCACGCGCACGCGCATCCTCGGCGTGCTGGAGGTCCCGGCAAAGAAGAAGGGCAAAGGGCCCAGGGCCGACGCCGGCCATCCCGCGGCGCAGGTGGTGCTGGTGGATACGCCCGGCGTGCACAAGCCCACGACGCAGCTCGATCGCCGCATGATGCAGGAGGTGACGGACGCGCTGGAGTCGCGCGATGTTGTGCTGTTCATCGTGGATGCGACGCACCGGCTGCCGAAGGCGGAAGATGCGTCGCGCGCGAGCAGCGCAGAAGCCGCGAAGAGCGCAAAGATCACGGGTCGCATGGCAATGAGCGCGGCGGAGGACGATTATGCGCTCTCGCTGGTGAAGCGGCTGGACTGCCCGGTGATTCTGGCGCTGAACAAGATCGATGCGGTGCCGAAGCCGGCGCTGCTGCCGCTGATCGCGCACTGGAGCGCGCAACATACGTTTGCGGATGTGGTGCCGATCTCCGCGCGCAAGAAGGATGGCCTCGATACGCTGCTGGACCGCGTGATCGCTCTGCTGCCCGAGGGGCAGCGCTACTTCCCACGCGACCAGGTGACGGACCAGCCGGAGCGGTTTCTTGCGGCAGAGCTGATCCGGGAAAAGATTCTGCTGCTGACCGGCGAAGAGGTTCCGTATGCGGCGGCGGTGGTGATCGAACGGTATGAGGAGCCGGCGCATGGCGTGAATCGACGCACAGCGGCAGGAAAAGCCCCGGTGACGAAGATTGCCGCGACGATCTATTGCGAGCGAGCGGGGCAGAAAGCGATTTTGATCGGCAAGCAGGGAGCGATGCTGAAGCAGATCGGCACGGCGGCGCGCAAGGAGATCGAGTCGCTGCTGGGTACGCGGGTGTTTCTGGAACTGTTCGTCAAGGTGCAACCGGAGTGGCGGTCCAGCCGCGGCTTTGTGGAAGAGCTGGACTGGCGGCGGCAGCTTGAGGAGATCGCGGCTCGGCAGCAGGAGTTGAAAGACAACGATTCCTGAGCTATAAGCTGAGAGCTTTCAGCTGACAGCCTGAAGCACCGTGCGCCACCTGTCCCGTTAGCGAGGCGGAGGCCTAAGCTAGCAACTCGGTTTCGATGGCACAGCGCGGATCGACGGCGAGCCAGGCGAGGGCACCGACAGCGGCAAGCGCGGCGGCGGTGGCGAACGAGGTCTCCCAGCCGAAGTGCGCGGCCAGCAACGGAGTGAGCGATGCGGTGACGGCGCCGCCGATCTGTCCGCTCATGTTGACGATGCCGGCGACGACGCTGGTGTTTTCTCCTGCGATATCCGCGCAGACGGCCCAGTAGCTGGACTGGGAAAGATAAAGGGCGCCAACTCCCGCGGCCAGCAGCAGCGCGGCCGCAAGCGAGCTATGGGCCGCGGACCCGGCAAGCAGCAGCGCGGCTGTAAGGGCGAAGGCGATGGCGGGCAGGCCGCAGCGGCCGAGGCGCAGGCCGAAATGCGCGGCGATCCAGTCGCAGACGGCGCCGCCGGAGAGGCAGCCGATGGTCATGGCGACGAACGGGAGCGCGGTGTAGAGCGCGCTGGTCTTGAGGTTTACGCCGCGGACCTCCGCCATGTAGGTGTACATCCAGCCGAAGAAAATCCAGACGATGTAGCCGTAGGCGAAGTAACTGACGAGCATGGCATAAATGGGCCGGCTGCGGGCGATCCGCGCCCAGGGCACAGCGGCGCGCGCGGCGATGGTGTTGCGGCGCTCACGCAGGATGAGGTCGCGCTCGGGCACGGAGACGGCACGATGCTGCTCGGGCGTGTCTCGCGCGGCGAAGAACCAAATGAGGCCCGCAATAGCGCCGGCGACCGCATTGACTACGAAGGAGGTGCGCCAGCCGTGGTGCGCCAGAATGCGGCTGACGACGAATGGCGTAACGCAGGAGCCGAGGCCAACACCGGCGAAGACGATGCCATTGGCGCGGCCCCGCTCGCCGGCAGGAAACCAGCGTTCGACAAACTGGGTGGCCGCGGGATACATGACGGCTTCGCCGACGCCGAGGGCAAAGCGCAGCAGCATCAGGAGGAGCAGCGCGTTGGCGGCCCGATAGGGAATGCAACCGATGAGCGCAAGGAAGACTCCCCACCAGGCGCCGAGCAGGGCGAGCGAACGGCGCGGGCCGAGGCGGCGCGCGAAGAGGCCGGCGGGAATCTGAAAGGCGGCGTAGCCGATGAGGAAGATGCTGAGGACGTGGCCGAAGGTGACCTTGCTGATGCCGAATTCGGCCTCGATGGCGATGGCTGCGATGGAGATGTTGGTGCGATCGACATACGCCAGCGCGCTCAGAATCATCAACCAGACGACGAGCAGATAGCGGATGGGAAGGCCACGCGGGCGCTGTGCTTCGATCTCCATCAATGTCCCTTTCGCAATAGAAGCATCAACGATCGATCCGCCTGGTGATCCTGTCGAGCGCGGCGCGGTCGAGCGGATAGCCGAGACCGGGTTCGGTGGGCGCAGTGACGTATCCGTCGGCGTCGACGCGGAACTTGTCCTTGTAGGCCGGGCGGTCGGCATATTCGGCGGGGAACGGCATTTCAAACCACCAGGAGTTGGGCAGCGCAAGCTCTACGTGGAAGTGCAGCGCCATGTCCGGTACGTTGCCCCAGTTGTGCGGCGTGCATTCGAGGCCGTGCGCGTCTGCGAGCAGACCGACACGCATTGCGCCGGAGATGCCGCCGACGTTGTCGGCGATCAGGCGAACGACGTCGAGCGCGTCGCGCTTGAT
Organism: Acidobacteriaceae bacterium; assembly: GCA_035572415.1. Classification (GTDB taxonomy): domain Bacteria; phylum Acidobacteriota; class Terriglobia; order Terriglobales; family Acidobacteriaceae; genus Edaphobacter. The sequence continues at coordinate 22,505 of DATNAU010000231.1, read as the reverse complement.
GTAGTCGGCGAAGTCCGCGATGGAGTAGATGAACTCGCCTACGTGGATAGGCAGATTGAGGGCGGCGCAGAGCTGGATCAGGCCCTCCTGATCGGTGGTGCGGACGGGGTCTTCGAACCAGGCGTAGTTCAGTTCGTCCAGCAGGCGCCCCACCGCCATGGCTTCCGCACGGTTGTAACGCTGCACGGGATCGTGCATCAAGACGAACTCATCGCCGACGGCTTTGCGCACCTCGCGGATCTCCTCCATGTGGCCGACGTAGGTGGGGATCGCGGGGCCTTTGGCGTGCTGGCCGTTGCCGGGATGAATTTTGTAGGCACGGAAGCCCTGGGCCTTGGCCTTCAGCACGTCGGGCACATAGTCCTCGACGGTGGGAAGATGCTGCGAGCTGGCATACGCTAGCATGCGGTCCTTGGTGGGCGTGCCGCCGGAGAGCAGTTTATAGATGGGCCGGTTGACGGCCTTGCCGAGGATGTCCCACAAGCACACGTCGGCGGCTGCGGTGTAGTAGTTGGGCCAGTTGCCGCCGCCGCGCGTGGAGAGGCCGGAACCCTGGAGTTGCGGGCCTTCAAACGCGGAGTGGCTGCCGGGGTTGGCGGACTGCGGCCCGAAGCCGGGCGCGGAGAATCCGCCGCGACGCCCTGCGCCGCCATCGAAGCCGCCGGGACCTTTCATGCCGCTGGTGGAAGTGAGGACGGGCAGCAGATCGATGACGCTCTTGCCGACGAGCACAGGCTTGGCCCATTCGAGCCAGCCGGTCGTCGCGTTGCGGTCGCCGATGGTGTAATTGCCTTCGATGCCGCTCTCGGTGACGACAGAAAGAATCTGGCCGCTCTCCGGGCTGTTGAGCTTGTGGATGCCGGTCATGTCCGTGACGTAAACCTTGACCTCTTTGATCGTGAGGTTGGGGAGATCGGCAGGCTTCACCCCGACGGACTGCGCGGCGGCGGCTCCGGGGTTGGCGATGGCGGCGAAGCCCGCAGCGAGGCCAGCAGCGGCGGTCTGGGCCGAGCCGGTAAGAAATTCGCGGCGTGAATGTCTCGTCCTCATGCTTCCCTCCTATGGCTCCGGCAGTGCGAACGCAAAGATGTTTGCGCCTGATGCGACGGCCACGTACTGGCGGCCGTTCACCTCATACGTCATGGGCGAGGCCTTGGACGTGTGGTTGGTCTCAAAGTGCCAGAGATACCTGCCGGTTGCGGCGTCCACGGCGGCGAAGCCTCCGCTGCTCTCCCCGAAGAAGACTATCCCGCCGGCGGTGGAAAGCACACCGGAGTAGTTCATCTGCACCTGTCCGGGCAGATCGATCTGCCACGCGACTTTGCCGGTGTCGAGCGAGAATGCGCGCAGCACCTTGCGGGCCGGATGCGCAGGATCGTTGTAGCGGCCGTAACCGCCGTCAGCCGCCTTGCGATAGGTCGTGCAGTCCTCGACGGTCATGACGTAGTAGAGGTGGGTGGCGGGATTGTAGGAGGTCGAATACCAGTTCGTCGCGCCACGTACCGCAGGGCACGCGACGACGCCGGCGGTTGTAGTCTCGTTCGCGGGAAGAAGTTGCGGCAGCCAGGTGTGCGGATCGATGCCGCTGGCCCAGTTGAGCGTGTCCACCATGCGTGTAGCGAGGAGCGGCTTGCCGGTGGTGCGATCGAGCACGTAGAGAAAGCCGTTGCGGTTGGCATGCAGCAGCAGCTTGCGCGTCTGGCCGTGCGGACCTGGCCACGGCGCATCGACGAGCACGATGGGCTGGTTTGCGTCCCAGTCGTGAAGATCGTGCGGCGTGTACTGGAAGTACCAGAGCGGCTTGCCGGTCTTCGCATCGAGTGCGAGGTCGGAGTTGCTGTAGAGGTTGGAGCCGGCGCGCTCGTCGCCGTCGGTATCCGGGTGCGGATTGCCGACGGACCAGTAGACGATGCCGGCGTCGGGATCCGCGCTGCCGGTGGTCCATGTTGCTCCGCCGCCGAGGGTAAGCGCGGTGCCGTGCCAGGTGTCGGCGATAGGGCCGGTGTCGCCGGGCGCGGGGATGGTCATGAACTTCCAGACCTTCTCTCCGGTGGCAGCTTTGTATGCGGCGACGAAGCCGCGGATGCCATTGTCTCCGCCGCTGACGCCGGTGACGACGAGGTCGCCGACGACGAGCGGGGCCGAAGTCCCGCCGAAGTGGCCGGCCGCGCCTTCGGGCGTATCGATGTCCCAGAGCAGCGCGCCGGTGAGGCGGTCGAGCGCGATGAGGTGCGCGTTGTCGGTGAGATAAAAGATGCGATCGCCGAGGACGGCGACACCGCGATTGACCCCGATGGCCGCATCGCCGGAGATGGTTGCGCCGGGACTCTTCGGGCGCTCGTACCGCCAGATCTCGCGGCCGGTGAGCGCACTAAGGGCGAAGACCTGATTGTTGGCGGTGACGTACATGATGCCGTCAACAACGACGGGCGTGGTTTCGAGGCCGTTGAAGGTGGTGGGAAAGGTCCACGCGAGTTGCAGCTTTGCTGCGTTCTTCGTGTCGATCTGGTCGAGTGGGCTGAAGCGATTGCCGCTGGGGGAGCCGTTGTAGCCGGGCCACTGCCCTTTCGCGGGATGCGCGACGGCATCGATCTGCGCTGGAGTTGGCGCGGACTGCGGCGTGGTGAGCGCGCCGACGCCGACACCTCTCAGCGTTGCGAGGTACGCCAGCACATCGCGCAACTGTTCGCGCGTGCCGGTGAAGGCAGGCATGGCGGGATTCGTGTCGGGCGTGATGGATTTGTATTGGGAGTCGAGCAGCGGGAGCAGCTTGCCATCGTCAGTCTGGAGGACGAGATCGTGGCTGCCCTGCGCGCGAGCGAGGCCGCGGAGTGTGCGGCCATCGGCCAACGCGACCGTGACGGGTTCATAGCTGGCTGCGGACGCGGCTTGAAAGCCCGCGGGGATGCGCGTCGCGGGATCGAGCAGCTTCTGCTCCATCTGCGTGAGCCTCATGCGCTGCGCGATGTTGCTGAGGTCCGGTCCGCGGGCGACGCCGCGCCCATTCGCCGCGTGGCATGTGGAGCACTGGCCCGCGCCGAAGAAGACGGCCTCGCCGGCCTTCGGGTCTCCGGCAACCTGCGCGCCGGTGGTTGCCGCAGTCGCGTTCAGCGAACGGATGTAGCGGACCAGCGCGGCAACCTGGTCCTGTGGCAGGGGGAAGGCAGGCATCTTGTTTCTGCCCTTGGTGATGATGGTTGCGATATCGGCGTCCGAGATCGACTGGAGATGGACGGAGCCGACCATGTTGGGAGCACGATCCGTGCCGCGGGCGTCGTTGCCGTGACAGAGCGAGCAGGTGCTCTGGAAGACGGGCGGCGCAGCCTGTGCGGAGGCGGAGGGTTGCGGTGGCTGAGCGTAGGCCGCGAGCGTAGCGGTACTAGCGACCGCACCCATGTAAAAGAACCGCCGCAGATCAAACATGCCCGGTCGCAGCTTCATCCGCGCAGATATGGCTTGAGGTAGGTGTTCAGCGCGTCGCGGACGACTTTCTTGTCGACCTCAGTGAGCGGCCCTTCTGCGCGTCCGCCGCCCATGCCCGGCGTGGGCCGGGAATGCGTGTCGTCCTTGAAGATGCCACGCGCGACCATGACGTAGCGGTCGGCGTTGAGGATGGTGGAGAAGGCCTGAATGCGGCCGAACATATCGAAGGACTCGCGCGGCTTGCCGGCCTGCCACAGCTCCCACGCCTGCTGGAAGAGATCGGACAATCCCATCGTGGGGCAGAAGCCGGTGAAGCCGAGGCGCATCTCGTCCATCATCTGGCGCACGCCTTTGCCGGCGAAGATGGCGAGCTTGCCGTCGGTCTTGGCGCGCAGCTCGGTGACGCGAGCGAGCGGGTCGCCGGCTTCGTCTTTGACCACCCGCATGGTGGGCACGGAGTGGAAGAGCTGGACCACGACGTCAATGGACTCGTTGCCGGTGGTCTGCACGAAGAGCGGAAGATCGGTGGCCGCGCCGATGGCCCTGTAGTATTCGAGGATTGCAGTGTCGCCGCCCTCCGGCGGCAGCGAGCAGATGGCGTCGGCGCCGTGTTGCGCCGCGTGCCTCGCGAAGGCAATGGCTCCGGGCAGGTCATTCTTCTGCGTCTGCACGCCGATGACGACCGCGGCTTTGCCGCTCTTGCCGGCGGCGATCATCGCCTCGGCGCCGGCGAAGCGCTCGGGAGTGGAAAGGGTCGTCCAGCCGCTGGCGATCTGCGGCCAGATCAGCCCGGGGACACCCGCGCGGTCGCAGAACTTTACTTCCGCGCCCAGACAGTCGAGATCGAGCTTGTCGTCCGGCGTGAAGGGCGTGGCAGCGATGGGAAACAATCCGCGGAAGGGCTTCTCGCGCGCGAATGCAGCCGCAAAGGTGCGTCGAGGCATGGCTGCGGCAACTGCGGTTGCGCCCAGGGATTGCAGTACGGTGCGCCTGTCGATATCCATAGTTTCCTCGCCTATTTCGCGTACCGTGATACACGCGCCGCGTTTCGGATGTCAAACAGTTTGCGGATTGGAGATTTCCGGAATTCGATCGTGCGCGATCCCACATCTCGTGAGATGTGGGACACCCGGCACGGCACCTAGGATTTGTTTCTTGAAGGCAACAAATGCGGGGATTCTTCGCCTACGGCTCAGAATGACAAACTTTGAAAATCCAGGGCCCCTGTTGGACGGGGTGCGTGTCCCCTAAGTGATCGGTGCGGGATTGAAGAGCGCCATGTCGTTATGCAGGCCCCAGCGATCGGCCCAGGTCTGCTTCTTACCGCTCGCAACGTCGAGGATCATGCGGAAGAGCTGCCAGCCTATCTCTTCGATGGTGGCCTCGCCAGTGGCGATGGGGCCAGCGTCGAGATCGATCAGGTCCTTCCAGCGTGCCGCGAGCGGAGAGCGCGATGCCACCTTGATTACCGGCGCCATCGCGAGGCCGTAGGGCGTGCCGCGACCGGTGGTGAAGACATGCATGTTCATCCCGGCCGCAAGCTGCAGCGTTCCGCAGACGAAGTCGCTGGCGGGCGTGGCGGCGAAGAGCAGGCCTTTGGTCTTCGCGCGCTCGCCGGGTGGAACGACACCGGCAATCGCGCTGGTCCCGGACTTGATCGCCGAGCCAAGCGCCTTCTCGACAATGTTGGCGAGGCCGCCGCGCTTGTTGCCCGGTGTGGGGTTGGCGCTGCGGTCCACTCCGCCTTGCGCCAGGTACTCGTCGAACCAGGCCATCTCGCGGGCCAGATCGCGCGCGACTTGTTCGCTGGCTGCGCGCGCGGTCAGCAAATGGATCGCATCGCGCACCTCCGTCACTTCACTGAACATCACGGTCGCACCGGCGCGCACCAGCAGATCGGTGGCAAAGCCAACGGCGGGGTTTGCCGTCACACCGGAGAAGGCATCGCTGCCGCCGCACTGCATTCCGACGACGAGATCGGATGCGGGCCGCGTGACACGGCGCCGCTGATTAAGCTGCTGCAGGCGCTGTTCCGCCATCTGCATGATGGCGGCGACGATCTCCTCGAAGCTGTGCAGGGATTCATCCTGCATGCGGACGACATCGGGATTGGCGGCAAGCACGGGCAGTTCGCTTGCGGGCATCAGGCGCACCGGCTGCAGTTTCTCGCACCCCAGGCTGACCACCATAGGCGCGCCGCCGAGGTTCGGATTGAGCGCGAGATTGCGCAGCGTGCGGATGGGAACCTCCGCGCCGGGCGCATCGATCGCGACGCCACAGCCGTACTGATGCGTCAGCGCGATCACGTCATCGACATGGGGATACCGCGGCAGCAGCTCGGCCTTGATGCGCTTGACGGCGTAGTCGACCGTGGGTGCAACACACTGAACAGTAGTGGTGATGCCGAGGATGTTCTTCGTGCCGACGGAGCCATCCGGGTTGACGTAGCCCTCGAAGGTGAACCCGTCGAGAGGAGGCAAAGCTGCGGGCGTTGCCGTTGCAAGCGGCGCGCGGTCCAGCGCGGGCGGCGCCGGCATCTTCATGCGGTCGTCATGCACCCAGCTTCCGCGCGGAATGTCCGCGATGGCATAGCCGATGACGGAGCCGTAACGCACAATCGGAGCGCCGGCAGGGAGATCTTCGAGCGCGACCTTGTGCGCCTCGGGCACATCATCGACCAGCGTGAGGCCGGAATCGAATTGCGTGCCCGCGCCCAAACCGCCCTCGTTCACCACGATGGCGACGTTGTCGCGCGGATCAATGCGAATCGAGAGCGGGCGAATGGAGAGCGGACGAGTTGTGGTCGCCATCGCCATTGCGTGTCCGCGTCTCGGTTACGACTGCCCCAGCTTGCCTTCGACCAGCCGCCACAGGCCAAGCGGGTTGCCGTCTTGCAGCGATTCCGGCAACAGATCGGCAGGGAGGTCCTGATAGCAGACCGGCCGCAGCCAGCGCTCGATGGACATTGCGCCAACCGAAGTCGCGCGAGTGTCCGACGTTGCCGGCGATGGACCGCCGTGCACCATGGCATAGCAGACCTCAACGCCGGTGGGGAAGCCGTTCACGATGATGCGGCCTGCCTTGCGCTCGAGGATCGGGATCAGCGTGCGCGCGAGGTTGTGGTCCGCGGTAGCGAGATGCATGGTGGCGGTCAACTGCCCGTCAAAGTGGCGCGCCGTCGCGATCAGTTCCGCTTCGTTGGCACATTCGACGAGCAGCGTTGCCGGGCCGAACACCTCATCCAGCAGATGCGGCGTCGCGAGGAAATACTGTGCCTTGGTTTCAAACAGCGCCGGCTGCCCCTGGTACGGGCCTTCGGTCGTGCTGCCGTTGGAAAGTGTACGCACCCCGCTGTCCTTGCCCCATGCGGTGACTCCCTGGCAGTAGGCACGATGAATGCCCGGCGTGAGCATGGTGGTCGCGGCCTTCGCTTCCACCGCGGCCTGCGCGGCCTTGCGGAAGCGATCGAAGTCCGGGCCGGCAATACCAATCACCACGCCGGGCTTGGTGCAGAACTGTCCGGTGCCGAGCGTGATCGAGTCGGCGAGTCCTTGCGCGATCTTCTCCGCACGCTCGGTAAGCGCGGCGGGAAGAAGGAAGACAGGGTTGATGCTGCTCATCTCCGCGTAGACCGGGATCGGAACTTCGCGTGCCGCGGCCAGCTTGACCATGTGCTGTCCCACGCGCCGCGAGCCGGTAAAGCCGACTGCCTGGATCGCGGGATGCTTTACCAGCGCCTCTCCTACGGTGGCTCCGCCGCCGACGAGGAGCGAGAATACGCCCTCTGGCAGGCCCTGGTCCGCGACGGCCTTCTGGATCACGCGGCCAACGAGCTCCGACGTGCCCGGGTGCGCGGAGTGCGCTTTGGCGACCACAGGACAGCCCGCGGCGAGGGCCGATGCGGTGTCTCCGCCTGCGACGGAAAACGCCAGCGGGAAGTTGCTTGCGCTGAAGACCGCGACGGGACCGACGGGAATCTTCTGCGAGCGCAGATCGGCGCGCGGCACCGGCTTGCGGTCCGGCATGGCGCGGTCGATGGTGGCGTTGAGCCAGCGGCCTTCGCGCGCGAGCGATGCGAACAGCCGCAGCTGCCCGACGGTACGCCCGCGTTCGCCTTCCACGCGGCCGCGCGGAAGGCCGGATTCCGCCATCACACGCTCGATCAGCACATCGCCAAGATCGAGAATGCCCTGCGCGATGGCTTCAAGAAGCTGCGCGCGCTTTTCGCCGCCGAGTGCGCGGAACGGATTGAAGGCCGCTTCGGCCAGTGCACACGCAACATCCACGTCATCAGCAGTGCCCTCGCCGAAGGCGGGCTCCATCTCCGCGCCCGTCGCCGGATTCACGGCACGCGACCTTCCATGCGCACCACGCACCGCACGCGAACCAATCAACATTTCACCGGTCAATTCCATCTCAGCAATCATTTCCGCTCCTGACTCCAATCCTATAAGGCCGTCCATTGGTGGCAAATCCCGCAGCTAACGCAGCAGGCAGGGCCGCTTGGGATCGAAACGCCAGCCCGGCACAAGATACTGCATCGCCGCGGCATCGTCGCGTGCGCCCAGACTCATTTGATTGTAGAGCGCGTGCGCACGATTCACCTGCTCCATATCGATCTCAACGCCAAGCCCGGGGGTGTTGGGCACGGCGATTGTGCCATCAACGATGCGCAGCGGGACGCGGGTCAGCCGCTGGCCATCCTGCCAGATCCAGTGGGTGTCGATGGCCGTAACCTTGCCGGGAGCGGCTGCCGCGACGTGGGTAAACATGGCCAGCGAGATGTCGAAGTGATTGTTGGAGTGCGATCCCCATATGAGGGCGTGATCGCGGCAGAAAGTGGCGACGGCGACCGAGCCGCGCATGGTCCAGAAGTGCGGGTCGGCGAGCGGGATGTCGATCGCGCCAAGTTTTTGCGCGTGGCGCAACTCGCGCCAGTCGGTTGCGACCATGTTGGTGGCGGTAGGCAGACCAGTGGCTGCTCGGAACTCCGCCATGATCTCGCGGCCCGAGAAGACGCCCTCCGCGCCGCAGGGATCTTCGGCGTAGGCGAGGATGTGATGCTTGTTCGCGCAGAGTTGGATCGCTTCGTCGAGCGACCATGCGCCGTTGGGGTCGAGCGTGATGCGCGCGCCGGGGAAGCGTTCTTTGAGCGCGATGACCGCTTCCATCTCGCGCTCGCCGGCAAGCACGCCGCCCTTCAGCTTGAAATCGCGAAAGCCATAGCGGGCCTCCGCGGTTTCAGCAAGGCGGACAACGCTGTCAGTGGTAACGGCTTCTTCGTTGCGCAGCCGCAGCCAGGGATCGTCTGCATCGGCTTCGCTGCGATACGCGAGGTTGGTCTTCATGCGGTCTCCGATGAAGAAGAGATAGCCCAGAGCTTCGATCGAATCGCGCTGCTTCCCTTCCCCCAAGAGTTCCGCAACCGGCTTGCCGACGAACTGGCCCAGCAGATCGAGCATTGCGGCTTCGATCGCCGTGACCGCGTGGATGGTCGTGCGCAGGTCGAAGGTCTGCGCGCCACGGCCTTCGCGGTCCTGATCGGCGAAGCGCGTCTCTACCTCACGCAGCAGCCGCTCATGCTCCGCGATCGACCGGCCGACCACAAGCTCGCGCGCATCTTCCAGCACATGGCGAATCTTCTCGCCGCCTGGGACTTCACCCGCACCGATGCGGCCGGAGTTGTCGGTCAGCAACACCAGGTTGCGCGTGAAGAACGGCCCATGCGCCCCGCTCAGGTTGAGCAGCATGGAGTCCTGGCCCGCGACGGGGATCACGCGGATCTCGGATACGCGCGGCGCGGATTCGTGTGCTGATACCGCAAAGGCGCTCACGCGGGCTGTCTTTCGTGGCTCACGCCGTAACTCCGGCGGGCTTCAATTCCAGCCGTTTGATCTCGGGCACGATAACCAGGTAACTGAAGATGGCAACCAGCGCAGTGGCGCCAACGAAGACGAGGCCAGCGTTGAACGATCCTGTCCGTTGTTTCAGGAAGCCGATGACCATTGGCGTCGTGATCGTGGACAAGTTACCAAACAGGTTGAAGACGCCGCCGTTCACGCCCACCAGCTCTCTGGGCGAAGTATCTGCGATGACGGTCCAGCCGAGCGCGCCGAAACCCTTTCCGAAGAAGGCCAGCGTCATTAGCCCCATTACTACCGCCTGCGTGTTGGTCCAGTTGCAGGCAATGATGCTGACCGAGATCAGCATGCCCGCCACAATGGGGGCCTTGCGGGCAAATGTGAGCGAATGACCTCGTTGGAGCAGCCAGTCCGAGCAGACTCCGCCAAGAATGCCGCCAATGCAGCCGGCAAGCGCGGGCAGCCCCGCCGCAGCGCCGGCCTGCAGGATCGACATATGGCGCGCCTGCACCAGGTAAAAAGGGAACCATGTGAGGAAAAATGTGGTCAGCGTGTTGATGCAGAACTGCCCGATATAGATGCCCACCAGCATGCGCCGGCGGAGCAACATGGTGAACGTCGACCAGGTCAGCGGATTGCGGCGCATGTTCTTGCTCGAGTCCATATGGACGAGGCCGCCGCCCTGCTCGATGCAATCGATCTCCCGGCGCGAGATGTGCGGGTGCTCCGGCACGCTGTAGATGGTTCTGGACCAGACAACGGCAAGCAGCAGCCCAAAGATGCCCATGAACCAGAAACAGCTCTGCCAACCATATTTCTCCGTTAGCCGGCCAAACAGCGTTCCGAACGCGAACAGCGCAAAATACTGGGAGGCGTTGAAGATTGCGGAGGCCCGGCCGCGCTCTGCTGTGGGAAACCACGCCGCCACGATGCGCCCGTTGCCGGGAAACACCGGGGACGTCGCAAAGCCCGAAACCAGCCGCAGCGCGAAGATCGCCGTGAAGGCCCACGCTGCCGGCGCATACCCCGCCAACGCAATCAGGAGCGCGCTGATGGACCATGCCACGATGCTGATGCCGTAGACGCGCTTCGATCCAAAGCGATCCAGCAGACCGCCCGATGGCAGTTGTCCGCAGACGTACGACCATCCGGCCGCCGACAGCAAGACTCCCATCTTTGCCGCGCTGAGGCCCAGGGCCTTTTGCATGGCCACGCCGCCCACGGACAGGGCAATGCGGTCGCCGTAGCTCGTCGAACTGGCGATAAACAGCATCGCCACGATGAGGTAGCGGATGTGCGTCTCGCGCTCGGCTGCGAGCGCCGGGTTGCCCGGTTTCACGAGCGGCCCGCGATCAGCTTGCTGAACATCTCCGTTTCATTTGCGTCGAGATCGAGCAGCGGCGTTCGCACCGGGCCTGCAGGCCGGCCGATCACGCGCATTCCGGCCTTGACGATTGAAACGGCGTAACCCTTTTTGCGGTTACGGATTTCGATGTACGGCAGTACAAACTCGCGCAACTGCTTGTAGACCTCGGCGTGGTCGCGCCTGCGGACGGCAGCATAAAAGCTCTGCGCCCAGTTGGGCAGGAAGTTGAAGATCGCGGAGGAATAGGTGGTGACGCCCATTTCCAGATACGGCAGGGCAAAGGTCTCCGCCGTGGGCAGGCCGCCGACGTAAGTGAGCCGGTCGCCGAGCCGCGCGTAGATGCGCGTCATCAGCTCGATGTCGCCGTGGCCGTCTTTGAAGCCGATGAGATTCGGGCACCGGTCCGCAAGTTTTTCCAGCCAAACGTCATTGATGATTGCGTTGTCGCGGTTGTAGAAGATGACGCCGAGTTTCGTTGCCGCACAGACGGCCTCTGCGTGCGCGACGAGGCCTGCCGGATCAGCATTCAGCAGATAAGGCGGTAGCAGCAGAATGCCGTCGGCGCCCTCCTTTTCGGCTGCCTGCGCGAACTGCTTGGCCATTTGAGTGCCGTAACCGCAGCCGGCGAGCACGGGCACGCGGCCGCCGGTCTGCGCGACTGCCGCTGCGACAACGCGCGAGAATTCGTCCAGAGTGAGCGAAAAGAACTCGCCCGTACCGCCTGCGGCGAAAAGACCTGCCGGCTTGAATCCCAGCAGCCACTCGATGTGCTCGCGGTACTTCGGTTCGTCGAACGCGCTCCCATCCGCACTGAAGTGCGTAACGGGAAATGACAGTAGCCCTGCGCCAATTCCCTGCGCGCACTCTTTGGGCGACATCCGGCTCATGAAGGTCCTTTGGGTCCTGAGGATCGCGCAGCAGTACCGCCGCGCTGGAACCGACTATAAAGAACCCGCTGCCGAGGAGACAACCGATGTAACCGGCGAGCGAGACCTACGGCGCGGTCAGGTCATAATGTCCCGCGCGATTCAGCGTCACCACGGCGCGTGCCCCGTTGTCCGCGGCGTCCGTCCGCGCGATGCCGCCGTTCAGCATCACGTGGAGCGATGGGGAGGAGACAGGCATGGCAACGCGCGCCACGACACCCTCCGGCACATCCACCACAACGTGCGATCCGCGTCCCTGCTGGCCCTTGCGCACATCCACCTTCAGCAGCCCGTGCGGGGTCGGCTCCGCGCCGCGCGCCCAGTCGAGGCCAATCAGGTCTGGCCGGATGTCTACTGTTGAGAAGCCTGCGCCGGTGGGCTGAATGCCCAGCACCTGCTCCATCAGCCATGCGGTTGGCCCGGCGGACCAGCCGTGCGCAAGGCTCACAAAATATCCGCTACGGTTGTCCGACTGCAGCGACGAGTGAAAATCCTCGTGATACCAGCTCGGGTCGTATGCCTCCCAGAAGCTGGTCGCGCCTTCATCCACCATGCCGCCCCAGTATTCGCGAATCCACTTCAGCGCCTGATCGCGGTGACCCATCTCGGCCATCGCGCGGATGACGTAGTAGTTGTAATACGGCGAGATGATCTTGCCGTTCGTGGGTCCTTCGCCCACCTGCGAGAGCACATTCTTCCAGATCGCGGGATACTGGCTCGCATCCGCCGCGCCGCCAATGACCGCGGCTGCATTTGTCTCCCATCGCGGACCGAAGCTGCCGGTCTGAGGATCAAGCAGGTACTTCTGCGCGCCGGCCTTCAGCGCATCCGCGCGCGCCTGGTACTTGTCCGCGTTCGCGGTGTCGCCCAGCTCGCGCAGCATCCATACAGCCTCGCGATAGCCGCGATAGAACTCCAGCGTCGTCGCGCGCCGCGTCTCCGGCGTGTCGCCGTTCAGGTCCGGCGACCAGTCCACGTACAGCCAGACCTTGGTCTTGTTGGCGTAGACGTTGCGGTCGTCGAATTCTTTGTCAACATACGCCAGCAACTGCAGCATGCGGGCGTGCTCGCGCTGGAGAAATTCCTTGTCGCCGGTGTGTCGGTAGTAGTCCGCCACTCCGGTGAACCAGAACGAGGAGTAGCCGGGAATGCCGTTGACGTGCTGGTCGACCGGCGCGGGGCCGATCAGGCGATCGAGCGTGTCCTCCATCAGCGGGTGCTCGCCGAAGACGTCTTCGATCACGCGTCCGCTGACATCCGTGTCGCCCATCCAGCGGCCGCGGTCGCGCTTGCTCGCATCCCAGACGCCGTCCTGCATGCAGAGGTGCGCGGTGTACGCGCCGATCTCCCAGATACGGTTCAGTTGCGCATCGGATGACTCAAATGACCCTTGGTACTCGACCGGGTAGTAGATGTCGTCCACGCGGATCGCCTTGAAGCGCACCTCGGGCGCGCCATCGACGAAGCGGATCTTCGCGTAGCGGAAGGCGGTCTTCGGCCCATGACCCGTGCCATGCGGCGCGATGGTGAGCAGGTTCGTGCCCAGGTACGGCACCTTCATGGTTTCGGAGTCCGACTCGCCCATTTGGACCGTGACGGTCACCGGCTGGTCGGAATCGGAGACCAGCTCCACGCGGCCGGTCAGCTCGCGACCGAAGTCCAGCACCACACTGGGCGCGTCTTCTTCGCCGAGGTGCGACGGCGGCATCTTCACGCTGAATTCGCCCGCGCCGCCGGTGAGGGCGTCGATATTTTCGAGCTCTCCTCGGCCGGCATAACGGGCCAGAATTCCGCTGGCTGGAATGGGCGTGTGCGCGAGGAACGGCGAAATGCCGTCATAACCAGGCCAGTCATACAGGCCCGCGTCGGCGTTCCACTGGAACATGTCGATGGAGCTTTCGATGCTGCCGATGCTCTGCACGGGCTTCCAGCGCGAGTCGTTGAAGCCGGCCTGCTCCCATCCGCGTGCCGCCTCGCTGCTGCTCTTCCACTGCTTGTCGCTGATCAGCAGCGATGCGCCATCGACCCACTTGGGCGCTCCAAGAATCTTCGCGACCACAATCTGGCCGAAGGTCTGCTGGCGCACCAGCGCGCTGTTGGCGAAACCCGTGACGCCGCGTCCGCGCACCGCCTCAAGCGCGATGGTGTTCTCGCCTGCGCGCAGATACTTTGCGACGCTGGTGGCAAACACGTGCATGCCCAGGGGCGACGTTACATCGCTCTCCACCTGCTCGGCGGGCGTGCCGTTGATCCACACCTTCAGGCTGCGCGGTCCGGCAACGTAGAGCGTCGCCTCGGCCGGAACGGTATCCACACGAAATGCGCGGCGGAAATAGTGCGGCTCAATCGCCTCGTTGGCAGCCGGGCGCGTGTACAGGACCTTATCGTTCGTGTTCGTGCCGCTCGCAGTCCAGATGTACTCCTCGGGGAGCGGCTTGTGGATCGCGCTCTCCAGCAGCGGTTGCGCGATCGAGCGCGTCGGATCGAGCGGCGAAACCTTGCTCGGAGTCCGTTCCTGCGTCAGTGGCAGGTCCTGCGCGCAGACCGTCAAACCTGCGAAACTGACACCCAGCGCTGCAACCAGTGCACTGCCGCAAACCAAACGCCCGATAACCTTCATTCCTGCATCGCTCCTTGAAAAACAGCTCACCTTATACGCATCGCAAACTAAGTTGGCAATCACGTTCGCGTGGCGAAATCTCTCGTTACTTACTGCTGGACGCAGCCGGCGGCCCACCACTCTCCGCTTCGCGCAGATGATAGATGCCCGGCCCGATGCGATACACGACAACTTTGTCATTGCGGCGCACCTCGGTCATCTGCGGGCCCTTGCCGTTGACTGCTCCCTTGTAGGGAACGTCGGGCAGCATCCTGATGGGCAGAATCAAGGTCGCGGTTCGCCCGGGAGGTATCGTCACGTCAACCGAAGTCATCCCCGGCTGCTGATGCCACTCCGTGCGAATCTCACCGAGCACGGACTTGTAGCTCGCCTTCGCCCATTCCACTCCGTCCAGCATCTGCGGCGCGATGGTGATGCGTTCATCCTTCGCGCGTGACATATCGAAGTCGATGCCCGCCAGCGCGCGATAGAACCATTCGTCGCCGCCGCCCAGCATCAGGTGGTCCTGGCTGTTATGCGGATTGGCGTCCCATGCCTCGGTGAGCGATGTCGCACCTGCGGCAAGCTGCGAGCCGTAGCTCGGCGGGTCTTTGCGCTCCATCATCGCCAGCACCAGATCGTTATGCCCGGTAGCCATCAGTTCGCGCAGAAGATATGGATAGCCGACTTCGCCGGTGGTGATGTGGTCATTGTGCGCGTGAATGTCATCGATCACGTGCTGCAGCACCACGGCGCGTTTTGCCGGCGGGACAATGCCGAGCGCCAGCGGCATCGCATTGGCCGTCTGGCTGCCGGTGTCGTAGTAATTCTTGTCTCCGTTCCAGAAGCGGCGATTGAAGGCCGCGGCGGTCCGATCGGCCAGCAACCCAAACTCCTTCGCATCATCCGCTTGCCCAACCAGAATTGCGACTTTTTGCATCGTCGCCGCATCCTCGTACAACATCAGCGATCCGGTGACACCAAGCGTCGTGTTCTTCTCCACGCCCGGGCCGCCCGGGCCGATGTCGTACCAGTCTCCCAGCCCATACGCGACGATCCCTGCATCATCGCCGCTCGTTCCCGCCTTGCCCGCGAGGAACTTCACGTAACGCTGCATCACCGCATAGTTCTTCTGAAGTTGCGCTTTGTCGCCATAGAAGCGATAGGCTGCCCACTGGGCGAGCACAGCCGCCGAACCCCACTCCGGCGAATCGTCGAAGACTCCGTACCTCGCATCTTTCCCGAAGATGACGTACTGCGGAGCGGTCGTGGGCACAAGGCCGTCCGCATGCTGAGCGTCCGCGATGTTCTTCGCCGTCGCGGCATACAGCCCACGCAGATCGCTGTTGTACATCATGGCCGCTGCGACCAGATGCGTTTCTTCCAGCCAGCCCAGCTTCTCGCGATGCGGGCAGTCGGTGAAGATGCTGACTTCGTTGTTGTGCATCGCGCTCACGATCAACGCGTGAATGGCGTTCAGCATCGGGTCCGAGCTCTCGAAGCTCCCCGCCACGGGTGACGCCGAGCTGATCTCCTCACCGGCCACGCTCGCGATGTTTCCCTTTGCCGCGCCAACCCATTCCACTTGCACATAACGGAAGCCGTAGTACATAAAGCGCGGCGCCCATTCCTCACCGTTTGCGTCACCGCGCAGCGTGTAAGCCCACCACATGCCGTTATGGAGATTTTTCTGCGAGACGGAGCCGTCCGGGTTCAGCAGTTCACCCGGCACCAGCTTCAGCACCGCTCCCGGGGGCCCTTTCACGTTCACGCGCACCCAGCCAGCGAAGTTCTGGCCAAAGTCATAGACAACATCGCCGGATGGCAGGGTCGTCACCTTTGGCGTGTCCCATGTCTTGATCACGCGCACGTCCGGTGCGATCGCGGGAATGAGTTCCCCGCCCGGCGAATCAGCACTCGCTGCCGCGCTCCACTGCGAGTCGTCAAATGCAGCGGCATCCCAATCCGCGTGGAGCTTGCGCGCATCGAAGTCCTCGCCGCCATAGGTTGAGCTGAACAGAATCGGCCCGCGTGTCACCTTCCACGCATCGTCTGTCGCAATTACGCCGCTCGTTCCGTCCGCGTACTTCACGCGCAGCTCCGCAATTGACTTCGGCACGCCAAAGCTGCCCACGAATTTGGTGTAGCGCTCGCCGCGCGGCAGTACTTCCTTGTCGACGGTGCGCTGGACGTTGTACATCCCATTGCCCAGCAGCACACCGATCGCGTTCGCGCCGGGCTTGAGCGTCTTCGTCACGTCGTAACTGTCATAGGTGATCGTCTTTCTATAGTCCGTCCAGGACTGGTGCAGGCCGGGTTTGCTGATGACCGCGCCATTCAGGTGCAGCTCATACTGCCCCAGGCCCGCAATCCTCAGCGTCGCGCTGACCGGGTTCTTCTTCAGAGTGAATTCACGCCGGAAGATCGGCATGGGCCGGCTGCCGTCGAGCTCCGCGCCGTCGCGTTCGGTGCTCCATGGAGCGGTGATCCACTTCGCGGTCCAGCTTTGCTCCTGCTCCGCTCTCACTTCGTGGTTCGTGACCTTCCGGTGCGCGCGTTGCCCATTACACGCTGCTCCCGCGGCCACCACGAGGGTCATCACGACTGCGGCAATTCGCGTCTTATACATAGGTGTCGCTACCAACCTACCGAACCCGCGCCCTTCCGGTAAAATGGAGATTGTCGCGCACGCCGCAAAGGAGCCACCATGGCCACACTTCTCGAGCAGCTTCGCAGCATGACTACTGTCGTTTCGGACACCGGCGATATCAACTCCATCAAAGAGTTCAAGCCTACCGATTCCACCACCAATCCGTCGCTGATCGCCACGGCGGCCACCATGCCGGCGTACGCTCCCATCGTGGACAGCGTCCTGATGAAGGCCCGCGAAGAGGCCGGCCCGAATGCCAGCGACAAGGAGGTCGCCTCGCAGGCCTTCAAGTCCCTCGCCGTCGCCTTCGGCCTGAAGATTCTGGAGATTATTCCGGGCCGCGTCTCGACCGAGGTGGATGCGCGCATCTCCTACGACACGGAGAAGTCCATCGCCACGGCGCGCGACATCATCGCGCAGTATGAGAAGGCCGGCGTCTCCCGCGAGCGCATCCTGATCAAGCTCGCCTCCACATGGGAAGGCATCAAAGCCGCCGAAGTACTGGAGAAGGAAGGCATCCACTGCAATATGACGCTGCTGTTCGGGATGCACCAGGCCGTGGCGAGCGCGGAGGCGAAGGTCACGCTGATCTCGCCGTTCGTCGGCCGCATTCTGGACTGGTACAAGAAGGACACCGGCAAGGATTACCAGGGCGCGGACGATCCCGGCGTCCAGTCCGTCACGAAGATCTACAACTACTACAAGCATTTCGGCTACAAGACGCAGGTGATGGGCGCCAGCTTCCGCAACATCGGCGAGATTGAGGAACTTGCCGGTTGCGACCTGCTGACCATCGCGCCGAAGCTGCTGGCGGAGCTCGAAGCGAAGCAGGGCGATCTGCCGCGCAAGCTCGATCCTGCCAAGGCGAAGAGCATGAACATCGAGAAGATTCCGATGGACAAGGCTGCCTTCGACAAAGCGTACGCCGCGGACCGCATGGCGAGCGACAAACTCAGCGAAGGCATCCAGGGCTTCTCCAAAGCTCTTGAAGAACTCGAGCAACTGCTTGCCAAGCGCCTCAGCGAGATCAGCGAAAAGCAGACCGTCGGCGCACACTGATTCGCGTCGACCAATGAGCCCGGTGACCCACTCTTTCACAGCTCCAGCGTGCAAGGGTGGGTTTACCTTTTTGCACCTGCCTTTTGCATCCAATCCCCATGGCCAGCGCAGCACAATCCACGCGCCCTGTTGAAGCTCTTCGCTACGCCATCCAGTCGCTTGAGGCCGCGGCGCTGGTCTGCCTGGCGTCTCCGAAGAAGAAGCCCGTGCACCATCTCCGCACCTGGACACGGCGGATTCAGGCGCAGCTTGAGCTGATCGCACTGCTGCCTGATGCTCCCAATTCGCCAGAGCAGCAGGCCAACGTCCTCGATCTCCTGAAGAAGCTCCGGCACGCCGCAGGCCGCGTCCGCGATCTCGATGTGGAGCGCGATCTAGTTGCCGGGGAGTTTGCGCGGCTCAAAGGCTCCTCGCGCACAGCGATCGCTCTCCGCAAGGAGGCGCGCACACTACGCAAAATCCTCAAAAAGCAGCGCGATGAGGAAGCCGATGCTCTGCTGTCGCATCTCAAGAAGCAGCGCAAGAAGCTTCCGCTCGCTCTGAAGGACCTGTGCGACACCTTCGCGCCGATGAAAGAGACCGCGCTCACGGAAGCGCAGCTCTCGGATCTCATCCGCGACTGGTACATGCGCTGCAATCCGCAACCGGCCGCCTCCAGCGACGCGCGCGAAACCCTCCACGCCATCCGCAAGCGAGCGAAGCACGCGCGCTACATGGCCGAGATCGCACCCAAAACATCCACCCGCGCCCATCGCCTCGCAGCGCGATTCGAGGCAATGCAGCAGGCAGGCGGCCATTGGCATGACTGGGTCCAACTGCATGACGTCGCGGCCAAAGAACTCGGCAAATCCGCCCCGCTGCCGCAGCGTTTCGCCGCGCATGGGGAACGCTCTCTGCGGACCTACAAGGCGAAACTGGCGAAACTCACTTTCCGTTAATCGTCACGTTCGCTCCGCGCACAATCGGCTCGCCGCTTGCGGCAGTGATCGTCACGTTTTCTTCCGTCACCTGCGCGTTCGAGATGGTCATCCCGGTCTGCGCGCTGATGTTCACGTTCTTCATCACCAGGTTTCTGATCGGTGCCTCCGGCAGGCCCATCACGGTACCGGCAAATTTCGCTCCCGTCGCGGTTACATTCTCAATGGTGATGTCGTGGAATTTCGGAGTATGCTCCGTCACCGGCTGGCCCTGATCTCCTTTCGCTCCGCCGGTGTAGTACGCCGTGATCTGGATCGGCGTCTCCACGTTCTTCATGGTGATGTCGCGATAGGTGTAGTTGCCGTTGTCGTTGCCGCGCCCGCGTGCGCTCTTGATGCGGATTCCCTGCCGCGCGCCATCGAACGTAACGCGCTCGACTGTGACGTTGCGCACGCCGCCGGCGGTCTCGCTGCCGATCGAGAGGCCGTGTCCCTGGCGGAAGGTGCAGTCGCGGATGGTGATGTCCGTGCTCGGCACGTCTGGATCGCCGCGCTCCACCAGGCCGGACTTGATTGCAACATTGTCGTCGCCGGTGTCGATGGTGTCGTGCTCGATCAGCACATGGCTGGTCGAAACCGGATCGATGCCGTCGGTGTTGGGCGCGCCACGCCCCGGATTAAGGATGGTCACGTTGCGCACCGTCAGCCCATCGCACCAGAAGCTGGTGATGTTGTACTGCGGCGAGTTCTTGATGGTCACACCTTCGATCAGGATGTTCTTCGAGTTCGTCAGGTCGATCAGCAGCGGCCGCGGGTTCTCCGGCGTGCCGCGCTGACGAGAAAGCTGAGCCTCCCACCACACCTTGCCGTTGCCGTCGATCGTTCCCGCACCCGTGATCGCGATGTCCGTCGCATGGTCCGCGTGGATGAGGGAGACCCGGCGCCACTTCGCGTCCTCCCGGATGGGGTAGTCGGCCATGTCCGGGGAGCCAAGCAGCGTGGCGCCGGCCTCCAATTCCAGCTTCACGTGGCTCTTCAGGTCCAGCGGCGCGGAGAGATAGGTCCCAGCCGTCAGCCGTACCGTTCCGCCGGCGCCCTTTGCGCACTTGTCGATGGCTGCCTGAAGCGCCGCCGTGTCTTTCGTCACGCCATCGGCCTTGGCACCCATCTTCTTCGCATCGCATATCGTCGCGGCGGAAAGATGGACCGCGGCGCAGACAAGCACCGCAGCCGCAAGCGATCGCCAAATCCCACTCCAAACACCGTGCATGAGTTTCTCCCGTCCTGAGCCCGCAATGGCCGCTTATTTCAAAAGCACTCGCTAACTTTCAATTCAGTGCCTATACTGTGCGTTGGCGATCGCTTCGTCAACCTCATCGGGGGCTGCATTGCTGGCTGTAAAGGATACGCGCAGGACAGAAGGAACCCGCAGCAACCCGCTTGCGCCGCAGCCCCATGCCCCCGAAACGATCCCGCTTTGCGGACCAACGGCTATGGGGAAAACTGTCCCATCGCAGCGCGTCCTCATCGTAGCCGATGACCTGACAGGCGCCTGCGATGCTGCCGTTGCCTTCACTGGCTCGGGGCGCACCGTCCGCATGCGGCTCAGCGCGAATCGGGGCGATTCTGGCGATTCTTCAGCCGATGTGCTCGCCTTGAATACTGAGTCCCGCAGCCTTTCCCCGGATCGCGCAAAGGAAGAAGTCGCAGCTTGCATCGCCTCTACAGCAGATGGCGTACCTGGCACCCTGCTCTTCCAGAAGATTGATTCCGCCGCCCGCGGAAATCTGGCAGCTGAGATCGACGCGGCGCTTCGCACCTCCGGAGCCGCACTTGCACTCATGACACCGGCCTTCCCTGACGCAGGCCGCACCGTCGCTGGCGGCATCCTCACCGTACGCGACTGGAGCGGGCAAAACACAACGGTGGACCTGCGCGACATATTCCGCAAAGCGGACATCAACGTTGCCATCGTGCCCACCGCAAGCGACGAAGAGCTGGTTCGCGCGATCGCTCACGCCACCGGAGAGGGTTTCCGCACTTTGATCTGCGACGCCATTGACCAGGCAGATCTCGACCGCCTGGCAACTGCCGCGCTGCGCCTCCCGCACCCGATCCTTTGGGCCGGCTCATCGGGTCTCGCGCGCGCGCTGGCGGCGCAGCTTTCTCCTCCGACCACCAGTTCGTCACCTATGCTTCGCCGCGCTGGCCGTACACTCCTTTTCGCCGGTACACCGCATCCGGTGACGGTGCAGCAGATCGCTCATCTGGAACAATTTGGCGCTTTGGATTCGCACGGCCAGCGTCGATCGATTCGTCCCGTCGCCGATCCGAATGCTTCCTCCGAAGCCATCATCGCAGCCTTTAATCCCACCAAAGCTGCTGCACTTATCCTGACCGGAGGCGACACTGCCTCCTTCGTGCTCCGCGCTCTCCGCGCGACCAGCATTCGCCTCGCGGGCGAAGTGGAACCCGGCATTCCCTGGGGCATCATCGAAGGCGGCCTCGCCGACGGCTGCACTGTGGTCACGAAGTCCGGCGGCTTCGGCCAGCGCGATGCCCTCGTGCGCGCCTTCGAGTTCTGCGAATCTGAATCTGAGGCTCCTCTCGAATAATGAAATCTGCTTCCGCAAACTCCGCTCCGCTGCCCCGCATCGCCATCTCCATCGGCGATCCCGCCGGCGTAGGCGCGGAGATCACGCTGAAGGCTCTTGCCGATCCCGCCACACGCGCGTTAGCCCATTGGATCGTCATCGGCGACCACGCCGCACTCGAAGCCGCATCTCCCAACTATCGCGAGCATCTGCACCCGCATGTGCATGTGATTCGCGCGGGAGCGCTCGCGCCCGAAACTCCCATCCGCTTCGGCGAGCTCTCCGCGGAATACGGCGCAGCTGCAGTCGAATACGTTCGCCGCGCCACGCTGATGTGCCTGGCCGGCGATGCCGACGCCATGGTGACCGCGCCACTCAATAAGGAGGCCGTGACGCTCTCCGGGCGGCAGTTTTCCGGCCACACCGAATACATTGCCGAACTTTGCAACGCCACTGAATCCCGCATGCTGCTTGCCAGTGAAAAGCTTGCAACGGTGCATGTCTCCACGCACATCGCGCTGGAAGAGGCCTGCAAATTGGATCGCGTGCGCATTGTGCGCACCATCCAGCTCGGCGCGGAGGCACTGACGCTGATGCTTGGCCGTGCGCCGCGCATCGCCGTCGCCGGCCTGAACCCGCACGCAGGCGAGCACAACCTCTTCGGCCGCCAGGACTCCGAGATCATCGCGCCTGCTATCGAAGAAGCGCGCGCGCAGGGTTACGACTGCACCGGCCCGCATCCGCCGGACACCATCTTCATCCGCGGCGTGCGCGGCGAGTTCGACCTGATCGTCGCGATGTATCACGACCAGGGTCACATCCCGATGAAGCTGATCGACTTCCATCGCACGGTGAATATCTCGCTCGGTATCCCCATCATCCGGACATCGGTCGATCACGGCACGGCCTTCGACATCGCCGGCAAGGGCGTCGCCGACGAGCGCAGCCTGATCGAGGCGCTGCGTCAGGCGGTTGATCTGGCGCCGAGGAAGGTGGCGTAGAAGCAGGATGGCAGCATCAAATTGAAACTTTTGCCCGGAGTCGCTGTTGCCCTAATGCATCAGTCGGATTCCAATTTCCGCAACCGGGCGCAATCCTTTTGACTGTGCG
>DATNAU010000230.1:0-4922 GCA_035572415.1 Acidobacteriaceae bacterium | reverse complement strand
GCAAGACCTGGCGCACGCTGCAGTCGACGCCGATCGCGGTGGACCCGCAGGACCTGCGCTTCATCGTGCACACCGTGCGCTTCGACGCCGCCACCCCGGTAACCGCCCGCTACCTGCGCGTGACCGCGCAGAACTATGGCGCGTTGCCGGTGGGGCATGAAGGGGCGGGGAAGCCGGCTTATTTGTTTACTGACGAGATTCTGGTGCAGTGAAACTTACGAGCGAATTCCGCCTGCGAATGTGCCCGTGAGCATCAGAGGAATGGATGGCAAGCGAGGCAGTTGCCGAATCGTTTTCGGTGATGGCAGTGGCCAGGGGCCGTCATCCAGAAATGCACTCTGACCCGGGTTTTTGACCCGGGTTTTGTCTGATAATCATCTAAATAGCAACGCACCTATCAGCTCACAGAGATCACCCAGCCGCTGCTTGAGACTTCTTGGCTCCGAGGGCAAAACCGTTGCGGGCCTAAGAATGCCCAGTGCATCTCGAAGTTCGAGTCGCCATTTTAGAAATTCGCTATTCGGCACCGTAATATCGAAGAGAATTTCCGCGTGAGCCTCGCTCTCATCGTTAGGCGTGGCGTAGACCGAAAACACCTTGGCACCTGTGCCATCAACGATGTTGTGAACTCTACCAACACGCGTAAGCAACACGCCCTTGAGCACAAACCCAGCAGGTCCCTTGCCCTTCTCACTGCGCAACTGCTCACGCCTTGCAGGCTCTGCAAGAGCCTTCCGGCGCGAGTAAAGAGATGTACGCTGCAACGAGAAGCCGCGCCGAGTCAAATCTTGCTTACTGATCTGTCCAACCCGAATCATATTAGTTTCGGGGTCAATTTCGTCCGGATATTTCCCGTCAATAGTGATCGGAACGCCGGCCTTATAACACAGCCTACAAACGTCCTCTGCGTCGTCCACTAGTGCGCGCGCAGCTCCCCCTGGAATTG
This sequence comes from Acidobacteriaceae bacterium, assembly GCA_035572415.1. Lineage (GTDB taxonomy): Bacteria > Acidobacteriota > Terriglobia > Terriglobales > Acidobacteriaceae > Edaphobacter. Next base: position 3,976 of record DATNAU010000230.1, on the reverse strand, counting down.
CCCCCATGCATCAACTCCGCGCCGCTTATTTCCGACGATCAACGAAACTCAGCAGGCTCTTATTAGGGAACTCTCCTGCCGACATATCGTCACCGAACGTCTCTCCTTCAGCTCGCTTACAATAGAAGCTTAGGATGCCATTTTCATCAATATGTATATGGAACAACTCGGCATGATCTCCAAAGAGGAAGTTGATCTCACCGTCATGGGAGACCTCTAGATTAAAGTCGAGACATCCCTCCCACAAACCGTTGATAAGAGTCTCCGCGGAACGCATCGCAAGAGCAGAGGGAGGAGTCGTTTCTTCAAAGCCGAGTTTACCCAAGGCAGCCGCGTCACTACGTAACTGCGCGAGCTTCATGGATCGCTTGGAGTATGTTTGCCCTGGCTTTAACAAACGACGTACCGAGTCTGCACTCTTGTGTATCTTCCAGCCTTGGGCAAAATCACCGCCCCTCAGCGAGAGGAAGGACTTTGTGTCCCAACGGTCCAGATCGTCGACAACCTCATTGTAGCAACGAGCATTCATCGGAACCCTCCTTGAGTCCAATACGTTCGAGCATATCATCAGTGATCAGTTCTTGGATCAGTGCATGGTTTGCGCGATGTGCACAATCCCAAGCATTACGTAGATCATCATCCGAAGGATTCATCAAAGCGGCGGCGTGACCCCACCGGACACTCTGGCGGTGCGCTATCTCGGTGCAATGTATGGTTGCTTCATCCTCGCCGACTGACAATAGGTCGGCTTCAATGCGCAAAGTTGATTGAGTCCTAAATGACGCGCCTCCTAAATTGGAATCGCTCCACGCGAGCCAATGACGCCACTTCTTACCGGAAGAAAATACTTTGGGAGCCACATAAGAACTCCCAATTTTCAGCACCTCACCCGTATCGTAAGTCTCAGGCTTATCGTTAAAGAATACGTCACGATAGGCTAGCCCCACCATAGTAAGCACTAACCGCTCATCACGAATCCACCGAAGAACAGGCCGAAGGTAATTGATGGCACCGTCTCGGCTAAAAGCCCAACCACGGTAGTCAGACCAAACGACATGCACGTAGTTCCCGTGGATGTGCACCGCCTCCGTGACTTCATCGACCTCGCCTTTTCGCTCGAAGGCGATCACGGGCTCTTCGTCTTCACTGCCATCATTCTCAACTAGTCTCTCGAACTGATCGAGATGCTTCTGCAGTTCTAGCGCAAGTTGAGCTCGCTGTTCATCAGACAGATTGTTTTGGAAGATGAGAGCGAAATCGAGACGAGCGATCGCATGAGCTTCCGTGAACGGATTTGTATTGCTCACTGCGGAAACCCTTGGAACGAGCTACTCCAAGGCCTGAATCTGTGGCCGCCATTGAAGGTCACATGTGTCTCCTGCATTCTTCGGGCGTGCGCGAGCGGCGCAATCTAACTCCTCTGCCCTTGATTGAGCCTTTATAGCAACAATAAACGCGTGTTGCGATGAAAACGTGTCCGCTGAACTTCAAAAGTTTAGCAACCATGGCTAAGTTTTTGTAAGATCATGATTTTATTAGTAAATGTTGGCACCCATCGCCGAAGTACTCGGGTGGACAATTGACCTAGAAGCCACTCAGCCTGACCTCGATAGATCCAGCTTGGCGTGAATACGCCATGTGGTGGAAGCAAGCGGCAGGCTCCGCATCATGTGGTGCGCGGTCGCCTTCTAGCGCGCCGTTGCGCACGTCAAAGGCAGCTCATCCGTTGAACAGTGTTATGACTGCTTTGGGATCGAAACCAGATGCCTCAATTGCCGAGCGCCCTCCGGCGATAAGCAATCTTTACTGTCCATGATTGTCGTTTCAGTCCCGGTCCATCTCCAAACGCACGCTTTTACACAATCGGCACCTGACTAACATTGTTGTTCGGATCCATCCAGAACGACTCATTCACGAAGCGGCCGAAGATTTCGCGTGGCAGGACGGTGGTGCGTTCGATGGGTTCGACCTTGGGGCGCACGGTGTGCAGTCCGGGCATGCCGACGCGGGCGTCGAATTCGTCGGCGCTGAAGCCGATGTGGTTGAAGTCGTGCTCGAACCAGGGTTCGCCGAGGAACTGGTAGACCGCGCGCATGGCGGCCAGCGGGTTGCGGACCAGGCTTTCGTAGGTCAGCAGCAGCAGGTGGCCCGGGGCGTACTGGCCGTAGAACGCGTCCTTGGTGGCCTGGAAGGCGAAGCCGACCATGCCGCGCGGGTCGGTCAGTGCTTCGACGCGGGAGTACACGGTGGTGTTGGTGTCGAAGCGGAAGACCTTGCTGGCGCCGGTCGGTTGCCTGCGCACCAGCCGCTCCATGCTGTCCAGCACCCACGGCAGCGGGCGCACGCAGGCGATGACCTTTGACTCCGGGAACAGCGTGGTCAACAGCTGCATCCGGCTGCACCACAGCCGGCTGGTGTCGAAGACCACGCCATCGGCGTGGGCCGCGTAGAAGTTCTCGACCAGGCCGCGCAGCATCGCGGCGCGTTGCTCGTCGGAGACGTCGAACGAGAAATCATTCTTGCTGCTGGCCTCGGCCATCACCACGCCCAGGATGTCGGCCAGCGGGCTGGTCATGCCGGCGCGAAAGCGCGGGTTCTGGTTGAGGATGGCGGCGAGCAGCGTGCTGCCCGAACGCGGCAGGCCGGAAATGAAGTGGAATTTCCGGGCCGGCGTCGAAACATCGTGTGCGGCGGGCATGCGGATTGCTCCTGTGGACCGGTGATATGGATGGCCAGGTTTCCGGGTTGGCGTGCCCGCCCGATGTTACGCGAGCGGGCTAGGAGATAGGCGCCGTCGAGGCGCGGATGCGCATGGCGTAATCGACCTCGACCATCCGGGCTTCGCCCTTGTTCAATACGCGCAGCAACAGCTCCTCGGTGGCCCGGCGGCCCATCTCGCGGACGGGTTGGTGGACGGTGGTAAGCGGGGGCCAGACCTGGGTCGCGATGGCCGTATCGTCGAAGCCGCAGATCGACATGTCGCGGGGGATCGACAGCCCGGCTTCCGCGGCGGCCCAGATGGCGCCCACCGCCATGTCGTCGTCGCCCGCGAAGACGGCGGTCGGGCGCGTTGGCAGCGCCAGCAATTGCCGCATGGCCGTCACGCCGGACTCGAAGGAAAAGCCGCCCTGCACCATGTATGCCGGATCCTCCTTCAACCCGGCCTGCTTCATGCCATCGCGATAGCCGGCCAGGCGCCAGATGCCGGCGCCGTGCTGGGGATCGCCAAGAATGTGCGCGATGCGGCGATGGCCCAGCGACACCAGGTGCGCCACCATCGCGGCGGAAGCTTCGCGCTCGCGCAGCCTCACGCCGATCTGCCCGTCGCCGTGGCGCGGCGCGATCGAGGCGAACGGCACGCCATCTTTGCGCAGGCAGTCGAGCAGTTGCGGATGGTCGGTGAGCGGCGGCGTGAGGATCAGCCCGTCGGGACGGTGCCGCGACAGGATGTCCTCGACCCGCTCGACGAAGTCCGCCGCCGTCGACTCCAGCGGCTGCACCATCATGCTGTAGTGCTGCGCTTCGCACGCCTCCAGCACGCCGGCCTGCACTTCCATGATGTAGCTGGGCGAACGGTTGTCGTACAGCAGGCCGATCACGAAGGAGCGGCTGGCCTTCAGGCTGCGCGCCGTGGTGAGCGGCCGGTAGTTGAGCTCGGTCATGGCGGCGGTGACGCGCTCGCGCATGGACTTGCTCACGTTGGGATCGTTGTTGAGCACCCGCGAGACGGTTTTCGTCGACGTGCCCACCGCGCGGGCCACGTCGCTGATGGTCGCGCGCGTCATGGGCGTCTGGCCGGGTTCGATGGTGCCGGGTTCAATGGTGCCTGGGTCAATGGTGATGTTCCTTCGCCTCGTCCGCCTGCCGGGCGACAACCTGCACGCGCCGGGTCGGCGTATTCCATCCGCTGACTTCGACCACCGGCATCGCCGCCCCGTGCGCGGCGTAGCGCGCCGTGAGGGTGAGCGATTCGCCG
>DATNAU010000229.1:0-2604 GCA_035572415.1 Acidobacteriaceae bacterium | reverse complement strand
TCGCTCAGCCCGTCTCCATCCGCGTCGTGCGACAGATCTGCCAGCGCGATATCTAGATAAACATCGTCGCGTCGGGTCTTCATCGGCAAGGCAATCGGAGGAAGCCTGACCTGCGCATCGTCGATCTGGCGGACCCCGACTTCCATTTGAAGGTGGCCTCCTGCAATCAACGGCAGCTTCGATTGTGGCGCCACTACGTATGGCTCGAACATGCGCAAGCCGGTGTACAGCGGTGCCTTGAAATGTTGTCCGCCATCCTCGGAAATGCTGATCCAGTAACCACCCGCGCTGATCTCACCCGTTGGATCGAGGCTTTGCGAAACGGTGATCGCCACGATTCGCTGTCCATCTTGCTCGTAACGGACCAGCTCGCCTGCAGGCAATCGCTTCGTCCATGACGGCGTGGTTCCGTGCGGGGGGCTCCGTACCGGACCCAGTCCCAACGGATCACCGGTGTGCGTTGGGGCCTTTGGGTGCGGACGGCGCACCGAGCGCGGAAGGGGATGCTCGCTCCAATATGGCCGCGAGGCCGCAATCTCCGCGTCCATGCGGGTGCGAATCGGTGCCGGCAGCCGGGCGACATTTCGGTCCGGCGCCGATTCGAGGTGGACCGGCTCCTTCGCCAATTCGTGTATCACCGCGATCAGATCGGGTGCGCAGCGATAGCAGAGCTTGACGGCTTCCGCTTCCGTTTCCCCGATCTGCTCCGGCGCGAGGGAATTGAGTCCGGCCTCCTCGACCAGCCCCGGATAACCATCGCTGACGGCGAGCTTGTTGTAGAGACGGGGCCACAAGCTGTCCCAATAGAGGTCGGTTTCAGAAATATTGCCGAGCCGATGCCTTTGCACCAGAAAGTCGAAGTCTTCACCTCGGGCTGAACCAAGCAGATGATTCAGCAACTGCAATTCATAACGCGCGACCGCCTCGTCCGGCCCAGGTCCACCGGTACTCATGCCATTCCATGGAAGTTCGGCAGGCGCCTTGGAGACAGCTCGCCGGCGCCATGCGTTCGACTGCTTTCGATCGCCGGTCAATAACAGCGCTGCAGCCGCTGCGCGGCGCGTTCCAGCGTCCAGCAATGGAGAAAGAGAGCGACCGTGATTTTCTGCGGTGCCCAGCAACACGGCTGCTTGTGCAAGACGACCCTGCCTAAGTTCCTCTGCAAGCCTCTTGGCTTTTATCTTCTGCCGGATTTCGGGCGAAAGGGCTTCATTCCTGTCAGCCTTCTGATCCACCAGCCGATACACCGCCAGGCGGAGCAGTTCGTTGCTTATTTCGTCACCCTCTTTGGCTAGCGTCAGATAGGCGTCAAAAGCGCCCGCATCCAGCGTGGTGCGCTCGGTTATCAACGGCAGGCAGAAAAACTGGTCGAAGAGCACGACACGTTCGGCATCTGCGTCCGGGCGACCTGCCAGCAAGCGCTCGTAAGGAGATACGGCGGCATCGGTACACTGGAAGTTGTTGTCATCGATGGTCCGCCCTGCCTCGATCAGAACGAGGCGATTGCGCGGGTACTCGTGGGCGAGCGAGATGAAGCTGTCCACCAGTCGAGGACTAACGGTTTGCCATTTCACCGAGCCGCGCTGCAGAACCAGGTCTACGAGCTTGTCACTCAAACCCGGAGATGTGTGGAACTCTTTCGCCGCCATGGATTTCAACTCGGATACCGAAGCACCCGCCTTGGCCCAGGTATAAAGTCGTCCCTCCAGCGTCCTGGCATCATCCGCCCCGCCGTACTGCACGCTGCTCTCCTTGAGAAACCGCTTCAGCAGCGCAGCTTGCGGCGAAGCGCCAAACGAAGCGGTCGCACATAGCAGCAATACCAGTGCAATGAAAATTCTCAAGGCCGTCCCCCGATCGCGGCAGTGTGCGTCCGTAGGATACCGCTTCGGTTGCGCTATAAACTCTGTCCGTTCCCTGTGGAAGAGACTTCATGAGCAGAGGCACCCACGACTACACGCCCGATCCGCGCAACGACGCGATCAAGGTCGGTATCAACGGCGAGCTGGTGCCGCGCAGCGAAGCGAAGGTGTCGGTGTTCGATTCCGGCTACGTGCTGGGCGACGGCGTGTGGGAAGGCCTGCGCCTGCACGACGGCGGCCTGCCGTTCCTGGGCCGGCACATCGATCGCCTGTACGAAGGCGCGCGCGCGATCGACCTGGACATCGGCCTGACACGCGATGAATTGACGCAGCGCCTGCTCGACGTGCTGCGCGCGAACAATATGCGCGACCACGTGCACATCCGCCTGATGGTGACGCGCGGCATCAAGGCCACGCCGCACCAGGATCCGCGCTTCGTGATCGGCGGCGCAACGATCGTGATCGTGCCCGAATACAAGCAGCCGCTGCCGGAAACCGTCGAGCGCGGCATCCGCCTGTTCACCGTGCACGTCCGCCGCGGCGCGCCGGACGTGCAGGATCCCAAGCTCAACAGCCATTCCAAGTTGAACTGCATCCTCGCCTGCATCCAGGCGCAGAAAGCCGGCTATGACGAGGCGCTGATGCTCGATCCGCACGGTTTCGTCAGCACCTGCAACTCCACGCATTTCTTCATCGTGCGCAAGGGCGAGGTGTGGACGTCCACCGGCAAGTACTGCCTCGG
>DATNAU010000228.1:0-29482 GCA_035572415.1 Acidobacteriaceae bacterium | reverse complement strand
AGCGAACCCGTCATCAGCAGCGCCATCCCTACCGCACCAACTACCCAGCCTCTCAACAGCGTCATCATCGTCTCCTGAGGAACTTCCTTCCCCTGTATCGATCTCCGCCCCGGGCACACACGTGCCGGAGAACGGTCATCGGCCGCAAATCGAACGCACGCAAGCCACAAAAGGCTTCTCAGCGCGCGGCTGCAAACAATTTCAATCGAGGAAACAGTAAATTACCTGGACGCGGCCTTGTCAACCCAAGAATTTGTCCGGGCCCAAACCAGGCGAACAGGAAGCAATGGCCGGTGGCTCTTCAGCCGCCAGCCGCACCATCCGGCCAGCGCAATCACGGCCAGAACAGATATCGCCAGCGCTCCGCGCACACCGGCTCTGCGATAGCTCGCAGGCCTGTTGTTCTTTACATTCTCGGCAAACGCCGCCCATTCGCGGCCTGCCGCATCGCGCACGCCACTGGTCCGGCAGCTCTCCTCGAACCGCTTCATCCAGTCGCCCTCTTCCAGCCCAACCACCGCCAGATAGCTGCGCACAAATCCCCGCCGGAACACCCCTCCCGGCAACTCGTCGTAGGAACCCGACTCCAGCGCGCGAATATGACGCGCAGGAACCTTCGTGGTCTCGCAAATCGATTCCAGCGCCAGGCCCCGCGCCTCGCGCGCCCGCCGCAACTGTTCCCCAAACGCCGCTACTCCGCCCTCGCGCCCCATCGACCTCGCACACGCCGTCCACCGCAATCTCCATCGCGGCTCCGGCTCCCTACACTAAGGGATGCAATAGCCCCAATCAAAAGAAAATCCCACTTTCTGGTGCTGGAAGAATCTACTCGGACATCCCTCGCCCCACTCCGCACCATCCCCTCGCCATCAGCGCCGGCAACAGATAGGCCAAATCCCTCTGCTACACTGTAGCCGCCGGGCGGCCGCGCTCCAGCCGCTCCTATGGAGTCCATGCAAAAGCCATCGCATAGGCTGGAGGCGTTCTCCTTCGCGTTTTTTTCCGCAATTGCCTTTCTCGCCGCGATCCTGATTACCGTCCGGCGCGGCTCTCTCCACACCCACAATCCCCGGCTTATCTACGCCTTTTCCCACCTGCCCGCCGCGTTTGTGGCAATCGCTGTCTTCTCGCTCGCGTTCGCGCTTCGGGCGCCGTTCGCCAGCCGCATGCGCCTGCGAAGTCGGAGCACCGTCTTTCTCGTCTCCGCAATTGCGGTTCTCTACTGCGTCTTCTGGCTTCCTGTATGGCTAGCGGGCGGATTGGTGCAGGACGATTGGTGGCTGTTGGCCGCCGCTTCCATCCGAAAGATCGTCTTTTCGCATCCTGGACTCAGCTGGTACGCCCTGGATACCGTGGATGGAAACTTCCGCCCACTGGGAACAGTGCTCTATTTCAGCTGGATATATCACTGGTTTGGCGTTGCCGCGCGCGCCTTCACCTTTGGCCCGTTTGTTGTCACGTTTTTCGCTGCCCTCGTCGCATTCGCCGTCGTCCGGCAGTTGGGTTACTCTCGCCTCACCGCCGCGGTCGCCTCCTCACTTTTTATTTCGCGGGGCATGCTCTATATAGTGGTCGCTTGGGCAGCTGCTCTCGGGGATAGCCTCGCCATTGCTTTTTGCGGGCTCTCGGCGTTGTTCATACTCAAGGCCAACCGGGCCAGGGGCGTTCTGGCGGCTCTTCTGCATGTCGTTGCATGGATCTGCTTCATCATCGCGGCCCTTAGCAAGCAGAGCGCATTCGCGATGCCACTGATCGTCGCACTCTTGCTTTATCTCCGCCCCGGTGAAGCGCACCCTTCACAGACGCGCCTGGCGCGAGCCAAAGCGGCCGCATCCGGCCTTGCGGTCTACGCGATATCCAGCGCTCTGATCTTTTTCCATGCAAAAGGCCTCCTTCATCAGCTGAGTCCCTATCCGATTGGCCTCTCTGTCCGAACGGTGATTCAGCCATTCGCGTACGCCACCTGGTATTTCGCCATCGTCGAGTTCCCCGACAGGTTTGGCAAGGCAAATCTCCTTCCTCCCCTGCTGGGCATCGCGATCGTGGCCGCAGTTCTGTGGCGCCTTCGCAGAACCGCCGCATATGCGGCCGGTCCCAGAGACCTGGGTTTTCTAGTCCTGGCCGCGTTTAGCGCAATATTGCTTTTCGCCCTGCTCGGAACCCGCTCGGCTGCCTACTACGGTTGCATGGCGGGGTTCTGGATCAGCATCCTGATCGCAGTCGTCTTATCCCATGCTCTCGAAACCGGCGGCGCCCACCGGCATCTTGCCGCTTTTATCGTTTGCGCTCTGCTCGTTTCGGGCTTCGCCGAGGTCCGCCTGGAACAGACCGGCTTATTTCCCTCCGGCGGTTATATCTGGGGGACTTTTGGCATGCACGCCGAGCGCCACACAGAGGATTGGGTTGAACGGAACCTTGCATCGCCTCCTCTCCCCGGCATCGTTGTGATCGAGGGATGCAGATTTCCGGACCCGTACACGTCCATGGTGCTGGTCGACGCTCCCGCCGTACCTCGCATTCTGGTCTACAACCCGGATTCAGATGCCTACGCGGTGAACGACCGCCTCGGTTTGCGCCCTGCCGACGACCTCGCATCCCTCAGTGACCCCCGTTCCTACCACTGGGACATTCCCATCGACCACACCTCAGCGCTCTCACTGCTCTCCGCGGGCAATGTGCGGCACTTGAGTTGCCCGGCCCATGGCCTTCCCTGATCTCTTAATGTCAGGCCTGCTGACTGCTTTCCAACCTAGGATCCGCATCCTGCAACGCCCGGACTGTTACCCTTAATCTTCATAGCGTGCGGCTGCCCTTTCCAGAACGGATTCCTGTTCGAGGCGCTGCGGCCTTTGCCGTGGCCCTTTACATCGTGCAGCGGCTCGAAGGTACTGCTCCCTACTTTGCTGCCGGCTGCTTTCTCTTCATTTTGATCGCTACGCTGGCCTTCAACACCGCCGGAGGACTTACGCGCATCTCCGGCGCCTACGTTTTCTTCTATTCCATGCTCGTGGTCATCGTCGGCCTTTGCTATAAGGCATTTCTCGGCGAGCCGGCGGATTCCCACCTCCTCGATCCGCGCACCGATATCGAAGCCTATTTGGGCAGTATCGGCACCCTGTATGTCGCAGTGTTCGCGAGCCGCCGCCTCTCGCGAAAGACCGGACTGCTGGAACATGTCCTCAAGGACTCTCAGATGTATCGGGCGTCCATCGGCTGCATGGTTTTCGGCGCACTCGCCTCATCCATCATCGCCCTCTTTGGAACCTCCGGCGAGTTTTTGCAGACTGCCTTCGCCCAGATCAACTACCTCATCCCGCTCGGCATCATCATCGGCGTTATCCATGAAGTGCGCCAGAGCGGCGGGAAGCGTTCCGTAAACCCATTCATCGTGGGAGCGATCCTCTATTTCTTCGTCTTCTTCGGGATCGCTACCTTCTCCAAGCAGGGCATGCTCACGCCGATCATGTGCTGGCTCATCGCCGTCGCGGCGCTGGGCTATCGCCTTTCCAAACTACAGCTGGCCGGCTGCCTGTTTGGGACCTTCGTCATCTTCCACTATCTGGTGCCCTACGCCCAGTACGGCCGCAGCTTCCTGGACTCTGACACAGATCCAGGCATCAGCGCGCGAATGGCAATTGCATTGCCCTTGTTGGAGCATCCGGAGCAGACCCGTCAAACCTACTTTTCACTGCAAACGGAACTGCCTCCGGGGCCACTGGGAGAGTATTACGATTCACCACAGGGATTCTGGGACCGCCTGCAGTTCATATCCGTCGACGATGCCCTCATCAACATTACCGACCAGGGAAAGGTCTTCGGCCTTTGGCCTCTGGAGGTTCAAGTGCTGAATACGGTCCCTCATATCTTCTGGCCGGACAAGCCTGCAATCAACTTCGGAATATTGTTTGTGCATGAGATTGATCCTGTGGCAAACCCCTACGACACTACCACCGGCATCTCCTTCAGCCCTACTTCGGAGTCCTACCACATGGCCCGCTGGACCGGTGTCCTCATCATCGAGCCGCTGGTCTGGCTCGCGTTCTTTGTCGTCTGGGATTCCCTGCTTGGAAAGCTGAACTCTACACCATGGGGACTGATCGCTCTTGTCCTGGTCGCACACATAGCCCCGGAAGGCGGGATCACTGGAGACATTCACCTGATGACCTTTGGAAGCGAGACCCTGATCTTCTGCGCTCTCTTTACTGTCTGGGTCGCTCCAGCTCTTGGCGACATGGTCATCGGCCCTGGCAAAACTGGTCGCGGTGCCGGCATGCCCGTCCAGCCACGTCTTGCTACGGTGCCGGAAGAGAGCGGCGGCCGTTGAAGAAACTCCTCCTCGCAATCCTTCTCTCGTGGGCCGCCGTCCTCACTGTGCTTGCGCGCTACGCCATGCTGGACGATGCGCTCATTCACCTGAGATACGCCTCCATGCTGCACGACAGGCATTTCATCTCCTATGACGGAGTGCATCCGAGCTACGGAACCTCCAGCCTTCTCTATGTCGCTCTCCTTGCCCTCTTGCGAACACTCACCACTTCTCCTCTGCTGCCAAAAGTCGTATCCGTCCTGGCTTATATCGGGCTGCTGGCGATCGCCTGCTGGTTGGCGCGCGCCAACCGCCTCGCGGTTGCACTGACCGTTGTCCTCGTCAGTCCTATGGCTGTGCGATGGCTTACCGACGGCATGGAAACCAGCCTGGTATGCGTATTTTCCATGGCGTTGCCTATCCTTCTCCATAAGCGAGCCCACCCGGCGATGCTTGCCCTCATCGCAGCCGGCATCTGTGTTTTGCGCGTCGAACTGGGACTTCTCGTGGGTATCGGCGTCCTTCTCATGCTGGCGCTCGGAGAGCGCGTCCGTGCGCTGTCGCTTTGCCTCGGCGCAGCTATGGGATATGCGCTGGTGATGGTTCTGATGGGTCACCTGCTGCCGGATACAGCGGTCGCTAAAACGGGAGTTCCGCCTCTCGTTGTGTTCTATGTGGCGGCTCGGGAAATCGCCGGAGCCTTGTCTTTCGGATGCGGCGCCCTCCTGCTCTGGATTCTTTCGGCAATTCCCGCCTGGCGTACCGGCGGTCGCCAGACTCTGATCGCCAATCTTCCGTTTCCGGCACTCATTCTGCTCGCCGTCGCAAGAGGACAGCAGATTCAGGGTATTCGGTACCTCATTTGGGCCCTGCTGTTCTCAATTACATGGAATCTGCTCGCCGCTCGCGTGTCCTGGCCTGTCCTCGCCTCTCCCTGGAAATATGCAGTCATTGGCATCGTAGCGATCGCGTGGGGCTTTGAACTCCCCATCGCCCTGCGCATCGACCGCGACCGCTCACAGACTCTCCTCGATATGCAAAGCAGCCACCTCGATCGCCTGCGAGGAGAGGGCGTTGCAGCCGATGTGGGCTTTATCGGCTATTTCTCAAAGGCGCCTATCTGCGATATCGACGGCCTCGTCAACGGACGCGCTGCGGCCGCAATGACGATCGACGAGCGCAAGCAGGCATGCGCCGCATCCCATCCGGATTTTCTTTTTCTCAATGACGGGCAGATTGCCGGCCTACCGACGGTGCCCCAATTTCACCTCTCGGACTGGATCAAGTGCGGCAGCGTAGCCTTCACGAACGTTGGCAGCGAAGACCGCCACCGGCTCTGGGTACGAAAGGCGGATTATCCCGGCGGATGTCCTGCTCACCTGCCGCACGAAGGTTGACCGCGATGCGTCGCAGGAGAACCGGCGTATCTTCCGCTTGCCTTAACATGCCTTATGACGCTTACCTTTAAGCAGCGCGCGCTCCGAACCCTGGCCCGCCGGCATTGGCTTCGAGGGCGCGATCGCGTTCTGCGGCTGTTCGCCCACCCGGACTATCATCCCTCCTGCCCTTTTGAGACTGATTTCTTCGGCCTCAACTACTCCGGCAACCTCGCCAACTTCATCGATTGGACCGTCTTCTTCTATGGCGGTTACGCACTCCATGAGCTTCGCCTCCTCGCCGATCTTGCCGCCGCCCTCCGCGCACGGCGCGGCGTGGTGAATTTCTTCGATGTCGGCGCAAACATCGGCCACCATTCCCTCTTCATGTCGCGCCACGCCGACCGCGTCTTCTCCTTCGAGCCCTTTCCCGTCGTCTTCCGCGAAATGCAGCGCAAGCTCAGCCACGCTGGGGTAAGCAACGTGACTGCTTTCCCTGTTGCGCTCGGGAATCGCGAGGAGACCGCTGTCTTTCATCCGCCCACCGGCGCAAATCAGGGCACTGGCACGCTCGGCGAGATCCTTCCGGACAATGTGGATGCGGAAAACATCTCCGTGCAAGTGGTACGCGGCGACCACTTCCTCGCTGCCAACCGCCTTCCGCCCATCTCCCTGCTCAAGATGGACGTTGAAGGGTTTGAGGAGCAGGCCCTCGAAGGTCTGCAAGAGACGCTGCAGCGCGATCGCCCGCCTCTTCTCATCGAGATTCAGCCCGAAGGCCGGACCGCCACCGGACAGAATTCCCATATGCGCAACTTGCTCTATCCCGATCATCTTCTCTTTCGCGTAGAAGACCTCCGCGGCAACTACCGCCTGAGCCCATGCACCCTCTCGCAGGCCGAAGAAGCTCTCGTTCTCCCCGCAGAACTTGCCGGCATCGTACCCGGCGCTTTAATCGCCTGAGTTCTTTGTCCCGGATCGAATCATCCGGCAGTTCGACATCAAACTCCTCCGCAAAACTCGTCGTGCAAAAAACGCCGCTGCGTCTATACTGCTACCGATCAGTGACGCAACACTCAGAGCAGGTCACATTCGATGTCCGCACGCAGAGCTGTACCCTGGATCGATCATCTTCGCCGTAGGACCACCACCGGCCCCTGGCTGCCCGAGATCGATGGCCTGCGCTTCATCGCCATCCTCGCCGTCCTGCTCTTCCATCTTCAAGGTCAGTTTGACCACCGTTATTCGCTTGCGATCCACTCCCCTTTCGCACTGGCGGTACGCGCGTTCGGTTTCGGCAATCGCGGAGTTCAGCTCTTCTTCGTGATCAGCGGGTTCATCCTGGCATTGCCTTTCGCACGGCGCCATCTCTCCGCAGCTCAGGCTCCGCCGCTGCGCCGATACTACCTGCGTCGCCTTACCCGTCTGGAACTGCCCTATATGCTGAATCTGATTCTGGTCGCAGCCGGCGCGGTCGTCATCGATCATTCCTCCGGCGTTGCCCTGCTTCCACATCTCCTCGCCAGCATGGCCTACCTGCACTACGCCATCTTTCATTCAGGCAGCAACATCAACTCTGTCGCCTGGAGCCTTGAGGTCGAGGTGCAGTTCTATCTCGTCGCCCCGGTGCTCGCGACGGTGTTCGCGTTGCGGCGTACCGCACTTCGCCGGGCGGCGTTGGCAGCCGCGATGCTTCTTGCTGCGCTGCTCCAGTTCGAGCTGAAACTCTCGCAATTCACGCTGGCCGGCGACCTGCAATACTTCCTTGCCGGGCTTCTGCTCGCCGACTTCTCTCTTATCTACGACGGGACGTCGGGCAGCCGCAAATCTCGCCGCTTTGTCTGGGACATCATCAGCTTCGCCGGCTGGCCCGCATTCTTTCTTCTCGGGGACAGCCTCTCCGCCGTTTGGCTTCCTGTCCTCGCGCTGCTGTTATGTCTGGCCGCAATGCGCGGTGAGTGGACACCACGCCTTCTGCGTAAGCCAGCCCTCGCGATCGTCGGCGGCATGTGCTACACCATCTACCTTTGGCACGCCCCCGTGCTCACCGTCGTGGACCGCGCGCTGCGTGCCCATCCGGCACTTTTACCGGGAAACTACCTCGCTCTTTATCTTGTCGAAGCACTCGCCAAATTCACTGCCGTCGCGGCCCTCTGTCTGCCGCTGTTCGTCTTCGTCGAACGTCCCTGCATGGATCCCGCCTGGCCGCGCAAACTGGTCTCCTGGCTCCGTCAAACTCCATCCACCGCCCAGGGCCTTGTTATCGACCAGACTTAGCCCTCAGGGCTTGCTGGCACGCAGCACCATGCTCTTCCACACCCACGGCACCCGCCCGCTGCCCGCAAAGCGAATGTCCTGAAAGCCCGCCTCTTTCAGTGCCGCAGTAAGCGTCTTGCGCGACCAGAATTTGATATGCCCGTGGTCCCATAGCACAGTGAAATGCTGGTCCAGCTTTCCAGTCACAGCCAGCAGCACGTTCTTCAGATAACCGTGATACGGCGTCGTCAACACCAGAGTTCCTCCGGGCTTCAACAACGCGTACGCATTGCGCAGAAACCCGCGCGGATCGTACAGGTGCTCGATCACTTCGGTGCTCAGGATCGCATCCACCTGTCCCACTCGTTCCAGAACGTCGCCCATCGGCGCCGACGCATCGCCGAGAAAAAAATCGATTCCCGGAAAACTGGCACGCGCGAATTCAATTCCGCTAGGGGAAAAATCCGTGCCCATCAGCCGCCACCCGCGATCTCCGAACAGCGCCACAAACGTGCCGTTGCCGCATCCCAGGTCCAGAACTGTCGCTCCGGGAGGCACGTCGCGCAGGAATGATGCAACCGAAGGATAGAGATAGGCATGGCTCGGCGACGAGTTGGCCGCTGTGTACTCGTAGGTGATTCCCGCCATGTTCTCAATGATATATGTCACCAGCGGCCGCCCTGCTCCAACGCCACTTCAGTGAACTCGGCGGAGTGCTTCCTTCCCAGCCCCGGGAGGAAGATACTGGGATGCAGCCCGACGCAATCGTTCCTATCGCCGTCATGCCTTCGCACACATATTTCGAAGCCCACCGCGCGCCCCCTGCCGCTGTTGCCCTCCCCAACCGCCGCCGAGCATGGCAGCAGGTGCTCGCGCGCGATCCCCGTGCCAATGGCCGCTTCGTTTATGCCGTCCACTCCACTCAAATCTACTGTCGGCCGACCTGTCCCAGCCGCCGGCCTGCGCCCGCCGGTGTAGCATTCTTTCCCACAGCGATCGCAGCAGAACACGCCGGATACCGTGCCTGCAAACGCTGCCGCCCCGACCAGCCCGCGCATAACAGTGATCCCCACGCAGCCATCGTCGCCGAAGCAGCCCGGCGTCTTGCGCAGGATCCGGTAGAGCCGGTTCGCCTCGCCCATCTCGCGCGCGAACTCCGCATCGGGCGTCTCACATTACTGCGCGCCTTTCGCCGCGTATTTGGCGTCACACCCACTGAATTTCAAAGGACCCAGCGCATGGACCGCTTCAGGCAATCGCTTCACCCGTCTGCGACCAAAAGCAAGCGCATCACCGACGCCATCTATACTGCCGGCTTCAGTTCCTCCAGCCGTGTCTATGAAACGAGCGATCGCGTTCTCGGCATGACTCCCACCACGCTTCGCGCCGGCGGCGCAGGCGCGGAGATCCGGTACACCACAGCCGCGAGTCCGTTCGGCCGCGTGCTCGTCGCCGCGACCGGGGTTGGCATCTGTGCCATCGCGTTTGGTCCAGGCGACGCCGAACTGATCTCCGATCTGCGGGCGCGCTTCCCTCGCGCGAATCTGCGTGCAGCGCGGGGCGCTGACCGTTGGCTGCGGGACGCGGTCGCCTATATCGCCAGCCAGACCACAGAACATCCTCTCGCCGCGACTTTTCCCCTCGATCTGCGCGCAACCGCGTTCCAGCATCGCGTCTGGAAGGCCCTGCAGCAGATTCCGCGCGGAAAGACCTGCAGCTACGCGGAGGTGGCCCGCAAGCTCGGGCGCCCCAAGGCGGTGCGCGCGGTGGGACGCGCCATTGCGTCCAATCCCATCGCGGTCGTGGTGCCATGCCACCGCGTCATCGGCAGCGATGGCAGCATGACCGGATACCGTTGGGGCATTGAACGCAAGCAAAAGCTCCTTACCTGCGAAGGCGCTCTGAAGTAGGCGCCGCAGGCGCTATGCCCACGCGTCCACCGTCACAAAACGCGTCGCGGTACCCGCGTGCGCTTCCAGCAGTCGTTCAACAGCATGCACGCTGTCCATACGCGGCGCACCCATCGCTAGATGTCCACCGTCGTGGAGCAGCAGGTTCGATCCGCGCCTGCGTTCGCGATTGCGCGTGATGCCGGCATTCAGGTTGGCCAGGATCGCATCTTCGCCGATCGCATTCCAGTCGAATGCCGTCACATTCCACGTCACGGGCGTCAGGCCAAGTTCACGCGCGGTGCGCAGCACGATGGGGCGTCGTGCGCCGAAGGGCGGCCGAAAGAACTTCACTGCTTCGCCCGTGATCTCTTCCAGCACGGCAGTACAGTCCTTCAACTCTTCCCTCACCCGTGCCGCCGGCGTGAGCGAAAGCTTGGGATGCGTCATGGTGTGGTTGCCGATGAGGTGCCCGGCCGCGTGGACGGCGCGCACCAGTTCCCGCTGTTGCTTCGCGAAGTTGCCGATCAGAAAGAATGTCGCCCGCACATTGTGCTGCCCCAGCACCTCCAGCAGTTGCGGCGTCGCGCAATCGTTCGGCCCGTCATCGAAGGTCAGCGCGAGCTCCCGCGAGTCATCGCCTGCAATCAGCGTCCGCCCGAAAATCTGCGACGTGGGCGCCACCGACGCGTAGATCATTCCGCCGGTCGCAAGCGCCAGCGCGCCGGCTACTCCCTCCACAGCAATCGCACCAGGCACTTAGTTTTTCGCTCCGCTCTTCGCACCGGTCCAGCCATTCTCTTTCAGAAGCGCAAATACCTCTTCGGCGTGGCCTTTGGGCGTCACCTGCTCGAACACGTGCAGCAGTCGCTGCCCTTTGCCCGTGTCCGGTGAGATCACATACGTCGTGCGCGCCACACCTGTTACCGGCTTGCCGTACATGGTCTTGTTCTGCAGCAGCCCATAGCGCTTGATCAGCACCATCTCCGGATCCGCGAGCAGGTCATAGGGCAGATCGTATTTTTCTTGAAACTTCTTCTGCGCCTTCACCGTGTCGCGCGAGATGCCAAGCACCGTGATTCCTGCCTTCTTGAACTGCGTGAACGCGTCGCGAAAGCCGCACGATTCAATGGTGCAGCCCGGCGTGTCGGCGCGCGGATAGAAGAACAACACCACCGGCGCGCTCTTGTAGTCGCTCAGATGGACGGTCTCGCCATCCTGGTTCTGAAGCTCGAAATCCTCAACCTTGTCGCCAACCTGCATGCGCATCGCCCCCTTTGGAAAGTCTACCGCTCGGCGGGCATCCCTTCGACTCAGCTTCCGGCAAGCGCGGCCAGCGTCTTCTCCAGAGACGCTGTGTCCTCGACATTCAGCACCGGCGCAGTCGAATCCTTGCCGAGGATCTGCTTCATCAGGCCGCTGAGCACTCGGCCGGGGCCGGCTTCAATGAAGTGCGTCGCACCCTCGCGCACCAGCAGCTCGATGCACTCCACCCAGCGAACCGATCCGGTCACCTGCGCGATCAGTGCCTTGCGCGCGGCATCGCCGGTCGTAGCAAAGCTGGCGCTCACATTCGCCGCAATGGGAAACTTCGGGTCGTGAAACGTCAGCTTTTCAAGATCGCGGGCCAGCGCGTCCTGCGCGGGCTGCATCAGTGCGCAGTGGAACGGCGCGCTGACCGGCAGCATCACCGCGCGCTTGGCCCCTGCCTGCTTGCAAAGTTCTACCGCTTTTTCCACCGCGCCAGTGGCCCCTGAGATCACGGTCTGTCCCGGTGAATTGAGGTTTGCTGCCGCGACGCACGCATGTCTCGGGTCAAAGCCCTCTGCCCCGGGCGCTTTTGGCAGAGGTGTCATCTGGTCGCAGACCTGTTCGCAGATGGTTGCGATCAGCCCGGCATCCATCCCGAGGATCGCGGCCATTGCGCCCTCGCCCGCCGGCACCGCCTGTTGCATGTAGCTGCCCCGCAGCCGCACCGCGCGCACCGCATCGGCGAAGCTCAGCGTCCCGGCGGCTACGTGCGCCGAATACTCTCCCAGCGAATGCCCCGCCGCCATGGTGGCCCTGATCCCGTGCTCCGCAAGCACGCGTTCGGCTGCTACAGAGACAGTCAGGATCGCAGGCTGTGTGTGCTCGGTAAGCTTCAGCGTCTCTTCTGGCCCGGAAAAGATCAGGTCGGAAAGTGTGAACCCGAGCGCCGCGTCGGCCTCGTCGAACACTGCGCGCGCTGCCGGAAAACGCTCATACAGGTCGCGGCCCATGCCCACGGACTGCGAACCCTGCCCCGGAAAAAGGAAAGCAAGCTTGCTCATCACTTGGTTATCGTAACGCAGAGGGGGCGTTCACCTCATTCGTTCCTGCTCGGCACAGCTGGGACCGCTCGCCTGCTGACGCGCGCTGCAGGACAACATCAAGAACCGGAAGCGATGGCGGGCAACGTTTTTCTATACAGAGATGCGCAAGTCTTCTCGTTGCGTCGCATGCATACCGCATCGTGTCACAGATCGAATCGCAGGCAGCTTCTCGGTTTGGATTGTCTTGCGCGCCAACAACGAGGAAACGGCGCGATTCGGGACAGTCGCGAAGTCGAACGCAAGAAACGACAGCAGGAACTGAACGCCGAGGATAATTGGCAGAGCAGCAAGCATGACCGTGCCGGTCGTCGCCGGTACACCCGTGCTTATGCTTCTCATCCAGTGCTGGGCGCCGAACACAGTCCCAAACAGAATGAACGACGCGCCCGTCAACAGCTCAAGGGATGCGATGGAGAATCCGCGCAAAAAGTATTCATAGAAGATCCGCTTGACGCAATTCTGTAAATTGCCTCTCAAGAACGGAAAGATGATTTTGCCGATGTGCAACCCGCTTTGCTCGCTGCCGTACACAGGCTTCATCGGAAGATCGACGACCAGAGCCTGCACAGTGCGAAGACGGAATAAGATATCCGATTCGAAAAAGTACCGCCGATGCAGCCTGTGTAGAGGCAGCCGGGAAAGCACAGTGGTGTTGATGGCCGTGTATCCGTTCGTCGGGTCGAACATCTTCCAGTAGCCGGTGGAGGCCTTCGACATGAATGACAACACCGCGTTACCGATCAGACGTACCCTTGGCATCGCTACGAGGGTCTCGAGATCGTAGAACCGGTTTCCCTTCACATAGTCTGCCGCACCGCTGACCAGAGGCGCGACAAAATGAGGCACCAGCGCGGGATCCATCTGGCCGTCGCCATCGAGTTTGACGATGATGTCCGCTCCGCATTCGGCGGCATAACGGTAGCCTGTGACCATAGCGCCGCCCACGCCCTGGTTTTTCTCATGGACCAGCACCGTCACGCGATCGTCATGACAGCCGCTCAGGACAAACGCTCCCGATGCTTCCGGACAGGCGTCGTCTACCACGACGATCTGAGACACCTCCGGACCGATTGCCGCCAGCACCTCCAGAACGTGCGCCCGCACCCGGTACGACGGAATAACAACCGCGATCTTGGGGCCCTCGCCGGATGGACGAAGTTCGTCTACCATCTCCACCCCGACAACACACTGTAGCGATGCACGACAACGCCAACGGCAGCCAAAGCCTCAGCGCCGCAAAGAGCGAAAACTACCCACGACGGGAACCGCTTTCCCGCCTTGAGAGTTGGTAATTCGGCAGCGCACAACGCGGCAAACAACGCGCCGAGCGGCAGGAAATACCGCCCCTGTACACCCACCACCGAAGACTCGCCGACCTTCGTATACGTGAGATAAAGCGCGACGAAGACCAGGGCCAAAGATGCGCCCATCAGCAGGACATACCACACGACGGCCAAACGTCCGAACTTCGGCCGGTCGCCCGCCGGCGGAAACAGGATGGCCACCAGAATGGCTACGACAGGAACACAATAAAGAATTGTGGGCAACTGGATTGTCAGCCAGCCAAGCCTTCCAATGAGACTTTGAAAGTAGTAGCCGTAATTCCAGTACGCCGAATGGCCAAGCACCACCAGCGCATGAATCGGATTGTGCAGCATACCGTGCAATTGAAGATGGATACTCGTTCCCGGAATGGGCAGCACCAAAGAGGAAGAGGCGAAGCGAAGCCATGCCGCGGTGACAGCGAACACGAACCCTGCCAGGCAGGCGTTGATGGCGAATAAGCGGGCGGAACGCCGCTGAAAGGCCGCTGGCAGTCCAATCAGTAACAGGGGCAGATAGACCGGCTTCAGGGAGCAGAAGGTGATGGCAGCAAGCGCGGCAACGATCAATTCTGTCCACGTCCATCGCCCATCAAGCTGGGCGCGCACCGCAAGTGCGGTGAACAGGAATGCCGTCCCGATTGTGGCCGCATCGGCTGACGCCGATGCAAATTCAAACAACACCATCGGCAGCAACGCGATTACGAACAGCGGAAGCCTGCCCACCGGCAGCAGGCGCAACGATAGCGCAACCAGAAATATCGCAACCAGAGCGTTGGCCAGCCGGGCGCTGTAAAGCAATGCAAGCGGTCCAAAGCCGAAGCTCCTCCCTACGGCGATTGCCATCGTTTGCGGAAGGTATGGCAAAGGCGAATAGAAAGCAGCGCCACTAAAATCGGCAAACTCTCGGTGCGCCGGATCGAGCCGTATCTTGTAGGCGGCATCCGTATACGCCAACGGCGTCGCGCTTACCGGCCTGACCTTGACGTGTATCTCCACGGAGTGAAGAAAGTAGCGCTCTAACTCCAGCAGCGAGGCCGGCAGAAAGTCTCCAGCTGCGCCGTTCTCGACCGTTCCGCGCAGATGTCCCTCGGACAATTCATACGCGCGAAAAAGATGCTGTGGCTCGTCAGGAACCTGGAAAGGCGGCGTAAGCCATACCAGCGGAACCACAGTGATCAGCGCGAGCACCAGGTAAACATAGACGGTACTCATTGCTGCAAATGGCCGCGGCGCGGAAGTTGTCTTCACGCGCGAGCTTTGTCCCGAAGGATCCGGCCGGGAATTCAATTCAGTTGAGCTGAGACTTTGATGCGTTAAAGTGCCGACAACTTCGGATTCCATTCGCGTCCTCTATGGAGCCACGATCCAATGGGTACTGCTCTCTTTCTTCGGATCAAATCCCAACTCCAAAGTCCACATCGGGCAGCTCATCCCCCGAGTGTGCGTACATGTCATACGGCGTCCGCCGGTTGAACTTGTATCGCGCCCTCAGTTCGCTTCCCACGATCAAACCCAGCGCCAGAGCACCCAGCGCCGCCGAGATCCACCCCACCGTCTTCAACAGGCTGGATTCCTCGCCACCTGCCTGGTCACCTGCCGCGTCCTTCATGTCGCTCGCCACCGCAACCACCCTTGAACTCTCCACTCCATCGCCCGACATCTTTCGCATGCCGCGCCTGTCGAAGAGCCTCATGCCAGTCATCATAGCGCACGCAACCTGCAGATCGAAAATGAATTCCTCGCTTCGCATCCCACATTTAGGTAACGTCCGCTCCTGTTCAGGACACCTGCCTCCATAGTGCAGTGTCTTGCTTAAAACTCCACGCGAAATCCCAGCTGGACCTGCCGCTCCTGCGCCTGGCTGGTACTGGCGGAGGTGTAAGCGCCGAACGGCGGCGTGTTCAGGCCCTCGCTCGTGATCGTTGCGGCATTCTGGAAGATCAGCGGCGTAACTTCGGGACCGGTTCCTGCAATCTGCGCCGGGGCTCCCGCCAGAAACGCACGCTGCTCAATTCCGGAATAATTCAGGTGATTCATCACATTGAAACCTTCCGCCGCCACACGCAGCCATACTCCGTCTCGCCACACGCGGAAGCTGCGGCTCAGGCGCAGATCCAGATTCAGCCGGTCCGGCAGCCGCAGCGTATTGCGCCCCACTGTGGGCAGCACGACGCTGCCGCCCGACCCATTGATGCTTTCCCGTCCTCCGGCCAGCCGCCGTCCGCCGAAGATGTCATAGCTATACCCGCGGCCGCTTGCTTGGTAGAAAATCGCCCCCAGCGACCATCCGTCGGCCAGCCGCCATGCCGTGCCTTCCGCAACCGGCAGCGCGCCGCCATGTTCTACCCCCGCCATCACCCGCGGCGACCAGACGACCATCGCCGAAACGCGATGCGGGAAGTTCAGCGCCGAAAGGCCTTTGTCGTACCGCACCGCAAACGGATCGAACTGCCCGTTAGCCCGCGGCGTCGCGCCGCCGTTCTGGCCAAAGTCGATCGCTTTGGACCACATCCAGCTCACCCGAAAATCCAGCCCACGTGCCCCGGCATAACCGGACCGTGCGGAACCCAGCCCGCGCCGCGCCTCCACTGTGAGGCCGTGGTACGTCGCGTTCGCGTTGGAGACGATGTCCGTAACAGGACCGTAATCCGTGGTCACCCGCGTGGAATACACCGGCACATAAAAGACCTCGCCATCCCGCACCCCGATGCCGCCCGTCCCACCCTGGAGTTGGAACTGCGCCATCCTCTGCGAGGGCGCGATATTGATGTCCACGGAGTTCGGCAACTGCCGGTCCAGGTTCACCACGTAGCCGACTCGGCCCAGCACGCCGCCGCCCACCTCGTGTTCCAGTTCCACCGTGCCCTCCTCCACCATGGGCAACCGGAACCGGTGATCGAAAACCATCGCCGAGGTGGTCGAAGTTACCACTCCAGGCGGCTGAGCCAGAAAAGAGCAGGGATAGCCGAAACCGACGGTTGGCATTTGCGGACAGGAGGTTTCCGTGGTTGGCGTAATGCGTATGCGCACCGTCGATTGCGGCAGTGCCGTGTCGAGCAGTGCCGCGCGGACGGTGGCGCCCGGAACCTTTCCGTAGTAAACCCCAAAGCCGGCGCGCAGCACGCCGCGGCCAAATCCGAACGGCGACCACTCCAGGCCGATGCGCGGTCCGAAGTTGTTGCGGTCCCTGGGAAAGATGCTCGTCGCGCCCATCGCGCCGAAGATCGCATCGAGCGCTGCATTGGGATGTTGCGGAGCCGGCAGTTGCTGTAGCTCGTAGCGCGCGCCGAGATGCAGCGTCAGCCGCGACGCCACGCGCCAGTCATCCTGCGCAAAGGCCGCCCACTCGCGGGTGGACCAGCTCACGCTCTGTTCGCCGAAGCTCTGCGAGTAGGAGCGGAAACAAAAATCATGCACGGGCGCATAGATGGACGGGCATGCGCCGTTCGGATACGCATTCACACCGAACGTATAGTCCGTGATCCAGTCAACCAGACCTCCAGCCCGCCCATTGGTTGCGCCACTGTCGTAGTTGAAGGTGCCCTCTGCATTCGTCAGCGAATCAGTCTCGTCGCTCAGCCAGCTGGCGTCACCGCCTATCTGCACGAGATGGCGGCCCTTCACCCAGGCCAGCACATCCGCCGCTTCCGTGCGCCGCTCGTCCGGATAAGCGTGCTCGCCAAGCGACGCCGGCGTGCCGAAGAGAAATCCGTCCGGCCCGATCGAAACCTCCGGCGGCATGCCTCCCGGTCCGACATTTGGCTCCTGGGCCAAAGCCTGCTCCGGAGTCTCATACTTCAGCTCCCGGCCCGCCTGCATGCGGACTTCGTTGCTCAGCCCGCCTCGCACAAACTGAACCCATCGCGCCACACCCGCATCCACATCGCCATAGCTCGATCCGAAGCTCGCCACCCCATGGTTCACGACCGCGCCCGTCCGCGCCGCGCCCGGCCCGCTCCAGCGCACGCGGTTGTATTCCATGGCGACTCGGCCCCTGCTTCCGCGCTGCCAGTCCAGGCGTGCGAAGTTCACGCTCTGGTCCTCGCGGCGAGCAACCTTCCCCGTCAGGCTCGCAAGGTAGTTCAGGGCTGCGTTGCTCTGCGATGACGTTACTCCGCGGTTTGCCAGCAACGCCGTCTGGGTTGCCGTCAGCGAGTAGAAACCCGCATACCCCGGTGAGGAGATCGCGGGAAAATTCCGGCGCTCCCCGTCAAAGGCATAGAAGTAGAAGATTTTCGATGCGCGTGCAGATGTCTCGTCGCTCTCCCACAGCGGCCCGCCGATCCGTCCGCCGAACTGCTGCCGCAGGTCCTGTGGCCGCACCAGGCCGCCGCTGGTCACACCATTCGCGTAGGTCTGCGCGAAAGCGAAAGGGTCCATCGCGGACCACGCGCTGTCTCGCACCATGTAGAACGCCATCCCGTGCAGAGTGCTTCCCCCGGAACGCGACACCGTACTCACGACGCCGCCCACGCCATGCCCGTAGAGCGCTGAACCGTATTGCGCGGCACTGGCCTGCGCCCCGACACGGAACTCGCGCACCGCCGCGCCGGAGAACGCATACGACGACCCCGCTCGCTGCCCGCCGCCCGCCAAGGATCGCGTTCCGCCGCCGACGCCCGCCGCAGAATCATGCACTTCATCCGAGCCGGCGTCGCCGTCTTCAGCAACCCCTGTGCCGATACGTCCGCCGCTGAACCCTTCGTCTCCGCTTGCGCCGTCCAGCCGCGTGCTGTTCTGCCCCGTATCGACTCCGCGAAAGCTCACGTCGCCGGAATCGCTATCTGCGCCCGCAACACCATTTGCACCCGAGATCGCCAGTGCCGCAGCACGCCATTGACCACCGTCCATCGGAAGCTCGGCCAGTTCATCCCCGCGGACATTGTGTGCTGCTTCAGCTAAGGATGGCGTAAGCAACGCGTCCGAACTGATTCCAGACGCATCCAGCCGCAGTTCGATCTGCGTCACATCGCCGAGCCGCACGCGCACAGAATGGGCTTCGCCATGGCCCGCGCCTTCGACCGTCACCGAATAGTCGCCGACCGGCAATCGCGGCAGCAGAAAGTCCCCGTCTCTGCCCGTCCGCGCGTTCTCATCGATCGAGGTCTCTTCGTCGCGCGCTGCAACCATCGCACCAGAGATCGGTCTGCCCGTTGCAGTCAGCAAACGCCCGGCGATCGCGCCGTCACTTGGAGATTGTGCCTGGATCGAAATACAAAACGCGCAGCCCAAGAGCACAGCCAACGCAACCCACGGCAGCGCGGAGGAAAAGACGCGCGGCACGGTGGTACGGCGCGCGGATTCGGTCTCGTGCGCCCTCCGGTGAAGCCTGCGGGAGAGAAAAATCACTTCGTATTTGCCTGCGCTTTACAGCTCGAGTGGAATGAACGCAGCTCCCTACGAAACGGAAAAACACGCCGCGCGGAAGCAGTCGCAGACTACCGGCTTTCCTCGCATTAGGGAAGAGCTATCTCACGGGGCCTCTCAGCACGCATCCCATGAGCCTCTCGTCCGAAAGAAAAAAGGCGGCAGCCATCGGCCACCGCCCAAGAAACCATGTTGCGATTAGAAGTGGAACTTTGCCGCCAGTTCCAACTGACGCGGAGTGAACAGGAAGCCCGAACTGTTGGAACTGGTGACGGTGCCCAGAGTTGGGACCAGTGGTTGGCTCGCCACGCTGTTGAACGACACCGTCCCGCTGCTGAGCGTATAGCCCGTCGTGGTGAGGCCATCGATATTCTGGTGGTTGGCAACATTGAAGACGTTGCACAGCAGGTCCAGCTGGTAGCGCTCGGTAAAGTGGATGCCCTTTTGCACCCGGAGGTCGTCAACCACGTGCCTCGGATACTTCATGGTGTTGCGGCCAATCAGCGGAATATAAGTCGTTACACCGCTGCCGTTCCACCCGCTTAGCACCGCGCTCGTGATGACGTTGCCGCTCACGCCGATGGACCATGGCAGTCCGCTTCCGGCATTGAAGGTGTCGTCAATGCTCCAGTCATTGGCGAGGTAGCTGGCCCAGTTCCTGCGGCCGACAAACGTGGGCAGGTTGTACACCACGTAACCAACCAGGTGGTTTGGAGTGTTGTAGTTGCTGTTGGCGTAGTTGGCCCGCGCGTTGGAATACGGGTCCAGCCAGTTTTCGCCGCTCGTCGCAGTGGTTGTGGTTGCGTTCTGCGAATAGTCCAGCGCGTGCGACCAGGTATAGCTCGCATCGAACTGCACGCTGCGCAGTGTATGGTTCTGGATCTCGCCTACCAGTGCGTTATAGCTGGAGTTGATATTGCTGATCACATCGGTAATTGCGCCAAACGCCTTGTTCTGATAACTGGTGAACACCGGCACGGTGTAGCTGCCGGGCGCCAGCGGACTCTTGCCCGTCGTGTCGGTGACGGTAATCGTCGTGGGCACGGCCGGCGACAGGTTGAAGTCCAGGAAGTTGGTCAACTCCTTGCCCAGCGCTCCCAGATAGCTGACGGAAAGCACTGTTCCCTTGCCCACTTGCTGCTGCAGGATCAAGTCGTACTCCTCCACCATTGGGTCTTGCAGATGCGGGTCGAGGTATTCCACCGCGGGCGAACTGGGCCCTGACGCAGTTGCGGGGTTTACCACGTTCGGGAACGCCGGGCCTTCCGGAATAGAGCCGCTTTGGGCTGGCTTATAGCTTGTCGTGTACTGCGCAGTCCCGGGCGTTCCGGTATTCAGTTGCGCGTTCAAAATCACGGCATTTGGAATTCTGCCGTAGTACAGGCCGAAGCCGCCGCGCAGGATCGTTTTGCCCGTCCCGTAAGGATCCCAGGCAAAGCCAACGCGCGGCCCAATGTTGTTCTTGTCGCTCGGATGGTTTGCCGTCTGCGGCAGAAGCGAGTTCACATAAGCGGCCTTTTCCGCCGGCAGCATCTCCTGGTCGTAACGAATGCCCAGCTCCAGCGTCAGGCGCGGTGAGAACTTCCAGTTGTCCTGCGCGAAGATGCCATAATCCAGCGTCTGCACGTCAAACGCAGGCGGCCCAAAACCCTGCACAAAGCTCGTATAGCACCGGAACGTATCCGTTGGTTGGCCCGCGACTGAACCCGCCTTGCTGGAGTAAGCCTGATTCGCGGCACTGTCGCACACGGCGCCGCCGCCGTGCTGCGACAGATAGAGATCCGTGAGGTAGTTGCTGATGTACGCATAGTTGAACACGCCGTTGCTCTCAAACGTGTTCACCTGCAGGTCGGAGTTGTGCAGCAGGTCCGCGCCGAACTTCATGGTGTGGTTGCCGTGCGCCCAATAGAGCGTGTCCTCCACCTGCCACTTGCGTTCATCCGGATACACCGGCCTGTAGGAGTAATACGGTGATCCAAACGTCAGCGAACCTGCCGTGGAAGCAAACACCACCTCCGGAACCGCCCCGTTGGGGGCCGTCAGATTGTTCTTCGTATAGCTGGTGTACGGAGTCTGCCCTTCATCATTCAACTCGCGCCCATACTGATACAGGATCTCGTTGCTGATGGAAGACGAGATCAGGCTCGTCAGCTTGGTCACGCCATAGTCCAGCTTCACGAAGTCGGTTCCCGTTGTGTCCAGCCCATAGAAGACCGGGTTCGCGGTCTGCACGCCGCCCGGCGAATCCCAGCGCAGGCGGTGGAACAGGAAGCTCACATGCTCCTTCTGATTCACCTGCCAGTCCAGCTTCGGCGTGTTGATCTCCTGATAGCCCGAGCGCGGGATCAGACCCAGATCTGTCGTTAGCCCCGTCAGCCCTGTGTTGTAGTATGCCGCGCCGGCCCCATAGCTCATGCCCAGGCGCACCGCCATCGTGCATACCTGCTGGTCGGTTGCACTCACCGTCGCACCTGTTACCTCGCCGGCGGTGGTGCCCGTCGTATTGCAGGTTGCGCCGCTGGGAAGCGTCGCATCCGGAAGCGCATAGAAGTTCAGGGGGTTCGATGGCGTTCCAATCGCCGGGAAAATGCGCGAGTGCTGGTCATACGTGTACATCCAGAACAGCTTATCCTTGATCAGCGCGCCGCCCATTGTGAAGCCATAAATCTTGCGCAGGTCCTCCGGCTTGACCACCGAACTCACGTTCGAACCGTTCACCAGCGTCGTCAGCTTCGTGTACGGGTTCTTCGCATTCCAGTTGCTCTCGCGATCGTAGAAGTACGCCTGACCGTGCAGTTGGTTCGTGCCGCTCTTGGTTACGGAGTTGATCACCCCGCCTGCGGCGCGTCCGTATTCGGCGGAATACACGCCGGTGTTCATCTGGAACTCCTGCACCGCCGAACCGGACGTGGAATACGCCTCCCTGGTGCGTCCGCGCTCCTCGGAGTAGAACGCCTGGTTGTCATCCGCGCCGTCGATCTGCACGTTATTCAGCAGCGTGCTGATGCCGCGCACACTCACCAGTCCGAACCCGCTGGTGTCCGGCACGACGCCCGGTGTGGACAACGCCAGCGCGGACCAGCGGCGGTTATTGATCGGCACATTCGCGATCGTCGTCTGGTTGATCACCTCGGAAAAGTCCGGCGACACAAAATTCAGCACCGGCGCCTCGGACGTCACCTGCACCGTAGTGGTCGCCGCCCCCGTGACCAGGTGCGGCAGCAGGGTGGTCGTCTGTCCCACCTGCACCACAACCCTGTCCGCCTCATATGCTTCAAAGCCCGGCGCCGCCACCTTGACGGTATAGTTGCCCGGCTCAACCAGCGGGGCGACGAAGTTGCCGCTTTCGTCCGACCTCAGCACCTTCTCGGCATTGGTCCCGTCATTGTGGATCGTGATGGTCGCATGGCTGATCACCGCGCCGGAGGGATCGAACACCGTACCGCCGATCGCTCCCTGCGTCGTCGATTGCGCCATTGCACACGGCACGGCCAGCCACGCCGCTGCGATCCCTGCCGCCACCGCTCCAATCCAGTTCCGTCGTGTCGTCAACATGTGCTCTCCTCAAAAAAAGTTCAGGCCGGCGCCCTTCTTCATCGGGCGCATTTTCTCTTGCATGCCTTCTGTTCCGTTTGGAAGGATCATCTGCCCAGGCTTCCTTAACTCGGCTCGATGTCCCGATACTGGCACTCCCATATCAATGGGAGGTTACGAAGACGCAAATCGCACAGCGCCTCACGCTGGGAATTAAAAAGGAAGTGCGCGCGAATACCGCCCCGCGCAAACTCCCAATCCATATCCCTCGTATGCCATCAGCCTAACCCGGCTCGGCTAAACTTGAAAGAGAAAAATGTTCATCGACGAGGCAAAAATCCGTGTAAAAGCGGGCGACGGCGGCAATGGCTGCATGGCCTTTCGCCGCGAAAAGTTCGTCCCGCGCGGCGGACCCTCCGGCGGCGACGGCGGCCACGGCGGCGACGTGCTGATGTCGTCCTCCCTCAGCCACAACACCCTCGTCCACTTCCGCTTCAATCCCGAGTGGAAGGCCCCGCGCGGAACGCACGGTGAAGGCTCCAACTGCTCCGGCGCTTCCGGCGACCCCATCACTCTCGAAGTCCCTGTCGGCACCTTGCTTTACGACGACGCGACCGGCGAGCAGATTCACGACTTCGCCCATCCCGGCGAGACCATCGTCATCGCCCGCGGCGGACGCGGCGGGCGCGGCAACCAGCACTTCGCCACCCCCACCCACCAGGCGCCGCGCGAGCATGAGCTAGGCCGTCCCGGCGAAGAGCGCGCCTATCGCCTCGAACTGAGACTTCTCGCCGACGCCGGCCTCGTCGGCTACCCCAACGTGGGCAAATCCACGCTCATCTCGCGCCTCTCCGCCGCCCGGCCCAAAATCGCCAACTATGCCTTCACCACCCTGCAGCCAAACCTTGGCGTCGTCCAGGTCGGCGAGTTCCCCCACACACAATCCTTCACCATCGCCGACCTGCCCGGCCTCATCGAAGGCGCACACCTCGGCCACGGCCTCGGCATCCAGTTCCTGAAGCACATCGAGCGCACGTCGGTGATCGTGCATCTGGTCGATGTCTCCGACGCGTCAGCGACCGAAGGCACAGACCGCCCCGATCCTGTCGCCGACTTCAAAACCATTACCGCCGAACTGGCCTCCTTTGACCCTGCCCTCGCCGCGAAGCCGACTATATTGATTGCCGCCAAAATCGATGTCGCCAATCCGGACAAGCTCAAGAAGCTGACCGCGTTCGCCAAACGCCGCAAGATGCCCTTCCATGCCATCTCTGCCGTCACCGGCGAAGGCATCGACAAGCTGAAATATGCCATCGCCGAACTGGTCGCCACCCACCGCCCCCCCATGGACGTATCCGCGCCGGCCAAACAGCCGGCAATCTACAAGGCGCCCAAGCTTAAGTCCGCCTACCCGCCGCCGGCCCCGAATGCACGAGGCCGCGCCAGATAAGTTTCGAGTTGTCATTCCGAAGCGTTCGCGCCCCAGCGAACGCGAAAGAATCTGCCTTTCGCGTTTTTCAGTTTATGATCCAAGGCGATGAAAACAGCTTCGATCGCTGTCTTTTTGCTTGCTGCCAGCGTCAATACGCTCCTGGCTGGGGTCAATCAATCTTGCGCGGCAGGAGGCGACCCTGCCACCTACATCCGGATTCATGGGCGCTTGGGCGTCTATAACGGTGGCTATCCAAATCTGCGCATCTGGCATATAGGCACCCACCATATCTACGGCATATTCGGGGATCGGCGTGACTTGTACTGTGCGCGTGAAGGAAGCTGCAATGAAGATCAGGACACTGCGGTTCCTGGAAATCTCAAAATTGATCTCCTCCACTTTTGGACCTACGGCAATTTCGAGCTTCGCCCTCTTGAACCCTTCAGACCGGGTCATCAACAGGCCGCCTGCATTGTGAGCGCCGACAATCTAATTAGGCGACGGAACTAGTCCCCGGCACCCAGTCCCTAGTCCCTCGCTTCTTCCGATAAACTGATCCTGCACCCACATTGGCCGAGCGCCAGCGTCCAAATTGCTTGAGGATCACTGAATGAAGCTTCGCAACCTCGCGTGTGCCGTCGCCTTGCTGCTGACGGCCGCCGCCGCCCCAATGCAAATTCACGCCCAGTCTCAGGGCAACTTCGGCATCTACCTCAATCCCTACTTCACCCACATCAGCGACTCCCAGGTTGACCCAAGCTCCTTCTCCTTCCTGGGCCTGAACACCAAGTCGCGCATGTTCTGGGGTCTCCAGGGCGGCGGCTACTACGACTTCATCCACTCGGGACCGCTCGCCGCCGGCTTCACCGTGCGCTGGTCCGATCAGCACGCCGCCAACGCCTCCATCCGCGACTTCCAGGTGGGCGCGCGCATCGCAGGTACGGTCGGCAACCGCCTCCGCCCCTACGCCGAAGTCACCGTCGGCGATGCCTCCACCAAGCCGGAACGGGCTACCGTCCGCGTCAACAAGGCCGCCTATGCCGTGTACGGCGGAGTCGACTACGGCCTGGCGCGCCACTTCGATTTCCGCGCCATCGAGGTGGGATACGGCTCAGTCACCGTCGCCTCCGGTTCCACCGTCGGACAAGGCAATGGCGCAAGCTACCCTCCCGTAAAACTCCTGAGTTTCTCCACCGGCTTCGTGGTTCGTTTCTAACCTTCAATCAGGCAACGCAACCGCCTCTCGACGGCATGGCCCTCTGTGCCTCGCCTCTTCCGGTTAGAAACGCTTTCCCCATAGAAATAAATTTGCTGACATCGCCCGCTGACTTCGATATGCTTCTCCCTGCCAATAACTCCCATAAAGGAAGATCGATGAAACTGCGGTCTCTCGTGCCTGCACTCGCCCTCGTCCTTGCCGTCGGACTCGCTCCCGCAGCCCATGCCCAGTCAGGCATTTACTTCACTTTTGAGTCTCAGCAGTTCACCCAGGAAGGCATTTACGCCCGCCCCGGCACCCATGGCAATATTGACAAGCCCTGGCTCTACGGCGCGGGATACGGCGCCTACTACACCATCCATACCGTGCCTGTCCTGAATCAGGTTCCGGTCATCAAGAAGTTTCGCCTTCCGCTCAATGTTGCCCTCGATGGCCGCGGTGAGACACTTCGCCTGAACGAGTACGGCTCCCAGTTGGACCGCGAGGATGGCTATCTCAGCCTCCGCTTCTCCCCGAAGCACGAAATCGGTGGAACAACGCCTTATGCGTTCGGTGGATTTGGCATCGGCCATACCCGTATCCCGTTCATGGCCCACTACCAGAACAATATGGCCTATATCTTCGGCGTCGGCATCGATAAGAAGATCAAGCGCCACATCGACTGGCGCGTGGTCGAGGCCGATGGCGGATTCCTCGATAGCTACGCCGTGGGCTTCGGCGCGCTGCCCAACCAGAGTAATTACCAGATCACGCTGGGCACAGGCATCGTCTTCCACATCTCCCGCCCTGTCAAAGCAGCGAAGTAACCTTATCCGATCGCAATGCCACGGGCCGCGGATCCGCTCCGCGGCCCGTCCATTTTCTGGGCTCGATCTTCCCTTGCGCATTCCTGTGCGCTCTCAGGCCTCGAATCACCCGGTCCGATTGATTGCATCCAACCAAAGGGTGCGTATCGATGCCTTCGAAAGCTCTCTCCCGGCGTGACATTCTAAAGCTGGGCGGCCTGGCGGGTGCCGGCAGCCTCGCCACATTCCTCCCCGGCTGCGGCGCGATCCGAAACGCTGCCACCGGCAGCACTGGCACCACCACTTCCTGCGCGAAGATCACCGACATCGAGCACGTCGTCATCTTCATCCAGGAGAACCGCTCCTTCGATCACTACTTCGGCAGTTACAAAGGCGTCCGCGGCTTCGCCGACTCCAGCGCCGCGTACCGCCAGCCCGATCCTGCCAACACCACGGCCTCACCCACTGGCGTCCTGCTGCCCTTTCATCTCGACACCACAAAGATGAACTCGGCCTGCACACACGACATCACGCACGACTGGGTCCCGCAGCACCAGAGCTGGAACTCGGGCGCCATGAACGGCTTTGTTACCTCCCGCCAGTCCATCAACGCCAACGACGCCATCCTCACCATGGGCTACTACAACCGCGGCGACCTTCCGCTCTACTATGCCGTCGCCGACGCCTTCACGCTCTGCGACAACTACTTCTGCTCCGTCATCGGTCCCACCGACCCCAACCGCCTCTACACCATGGCCGCCTCCATCGACCCCGACGGCAAGAACGGCGGCCCGCTGCTGCAGACGCTCATCGCCAACCGCGGCAGCTTCTTCGGTCGCCTCACGATGACCACCATGCCCGAGCAGTTGCAGGCCCGCGGCATCTCGTGGAAGGTCTACACCTCGCCCGACCAGAACATCCTCAACGGCGTCTTCTCCGACAACGTCCTCTCCTACTTCAAGAACTTCCAGGACCCAACCTCGCCGCTCTACAAAAACGCCTTCCTCCCGCAGTTCCCCACCGACTTCCTCTCCGACGCCGCCACCGGCAACCTGCCGCAGGTCTCCTGGGTCATCGCGTCCGACATCGACTCCGACCATCCGCCCTCGCCATCGCTCTTCGGCGAACTCACCCTCTCCGCCATGGTTGGCGCGCTCACAACAAACTCTGCGCAGTGGGCCAAGACCGTTCTGTTCGCCACCTACGACGAGAACGGCGGCTTCTTTGATCACGTTCCGCCCGTCACTGCGCCTCCCGGCACGCCCGGCGAATACATCACCGCGCCCGCCGTCCCCGATCCCACCGTCATCGGCTCGCCCGCCATCAACGGCCCCATCGGCCTTGGGTTCCGCGTGCCCATGCAGATCATCTCGCCCTTCAGCCGCGGCGGCTTTATCTCCTCCGACCTCTTCGACCACACCTCCGTCCTGCGCTTCCTCGAAACGCGCTTCGGCGCCGAAGTCCCCAACCTCTCCGCCTGGCGCCGCGCCACCGTCGGCGACATGACCACCGCCTTCAACTTCTCCAGGACCGACACCTCCGTCCCCGCACTCCCCGTCCCGCTCGCCGCTACCGCGCAAACCATCTCCGGCTGCATCACCAGCATCCTCGACGCGACACCCTATCCCATCCCCAACCCGCAAACCCTCCCCACACAGGAGTCCGGCTCCGCCACCCGCCCCAACAGCTCCTGCTGATTTATGTCACGCATGCCATAATCATGGCATGGCCGTCCGCACCACCATCGACCTACCCGAACCGCTCCATCAGCGCCTGCGCGATCGCGCTGAACGGTCAGGCACATCCGTGCGTTCGCTGATCGTCCACGCCATTGAGAACACCTACCCCAGCGCGAAGAAAGGACGCCCTGTTACGGGTCCCCTGATTCCAGCCGGCAAGCGCGGACCGCTGTACCCCACCGACGAGAACCCGTATGACTTCATTTTTTCCTGACCTCAATGTGTGGCTTGCTCTCTCCGATGCGGCCCACATGCACACCAACGATGCCTGGAACTGGTTTCGCACGTTGCCCGCCGATCGTAAGCTTATTTTTTCGCGGCACACGCAGATCGGTTTGCTGCGCCTTCTCACCAGCAGCTCTGTCATGAATATGCAGCCTCTGACGCTCGGCAAAGCGTGGTCTATCTACGACCGCTGGCTCGAACACCCCAGTGTCGAGTTCTATCCCGAACCTCGCAACCTCGACTCGGCCTTCCGCCAATCCACCGCGGCCTTCTCCACCAAACCGGCTTCAAAAGCCATCGGAGATTGCCTGCTGCTCGCCACCGCGAAGGAACTTCACGCCACCCTCGTCACCTTCGATCGCGGCCTTCAGTCTCTCGCTCACAAACAGCATTGCGCCGCCATCCTCCCCGGCTGACCCGCTCCCCCAAAAGTCCCATCCGTTACAACTCAACAAATCCGCGCATCTTACATACACTCATCTATATATGTGCGGAATCGTCGGATACATTGGCCCTCAGTCTCCCGTGCCCATCATCATTGAGGGCCTGCGCCGCCTCGAATACCGTGGCTATGACTCCGCCGGCATCGCCGTCGCCGGCGGCCCGGGCGGCCTCGAACTTCGCCGCGCCCCGGGCAAGCTGCGCAACCTCGAATCCATCCTCTCGAAGCAGCCCGTCGACGGCTCCTTCGGCATCGGCCACACTCGCTGGGCCACCCACGGCCGTCCCACCGAAGAGAACGCCCATCCCCACCGCGACGGCTCCGGCACGCTCGTCGTCGTTCACAACGGCATCGTCGAAAACTACCTTGCCCTCAAGCACGAACTCACCGCCCGCGGCCACAAGTTCGTCTCCGAAACCGACACCGAAATCATCGCCCACGTCATCGAAGACGAACTCAACAAAGCCGCTGAGCAGGAAAAATCTTCGGGTGCCCCATCCGTACGCGCAAGCGGACGGGTGGGAAAGAAGAACTCCGAATCCCCCGACTCAAACCCCAACGAAGCCGTCCTAACCCTCCCCCGCACCTCCAGCATTCCGCTGGAAGAAGCCGTCCGCCGCGCCGTCAAACGCCTCACCGGAGCATTCGCCATCGGCGTCCTCTCCGCCAACGAACCCAACAAGCTCGTCGCCGCGCGCCTCGGCCCGCCCGCCGTGCTCGGCATCGGTGACGGCGAATACTTCCTCGCCTCCGACGTCCCCGGAATCCTCCATCACACCCGCAACATCCACTTCCTCGCCGACGGCGAACTCGCCATCCTCACCCCCTCCGGCATCACGCTCACCAGCTTCGACGGCGCGCCGCTCCCGCTCAAAACCCAGCGCATTGCCTGGGACCCCATGCAGGCCGAAAAGGCCGGCTACAAGCACTTCATGCTCAAAGAGGTCAACGAGCAGCCGCGCGCCATCCGCGACACCCTCCTCGGCCGCATCTCGCCCGACACCGGCGAGGTCTTCCTCTCCGAGATGCAAATCCCCGACGCCACCCTGCGCGCCGCCTCGCAAGTCGTCATCGCGGCCTGCGGAACCTCGTGGCACGCAGGCCTCGCCGGCAAGTTCATGATCGAGCGCCTCGCCCGCCTCCGCACCGAGGTCGACTACGCCTCCGAGTACCGCTACCGCAATCCCATCGCCGACCCGCGCGCCCTCGGCCTCCTCATCACCCAGTCCGGCG
>DATNAU010000227.1:0-10338 GCA_035572415.1 Acidobacteriaceae bacterium | reverse complement strand
CAGCGGGAGAATATCTCCGCCTTTGACTTTGAGTATCAGCACTCATTGAACGAAGGCGTTCACTTTGAGTGGGAGACCTTGCCCATGCGGCTCACGCAGACACAGAGGGGTGTCGCACTGGTGTGTGCTGAGGTGACGATGGGCGTGGAAGGGAAAATTCACCCCGTCGCCGGATCGGAATTCACACTGGAGTGCGATGTCATTATTCCCGCCATCGGCCAATCGCCGTTGCTGGCTCTGCTGTCGCAGGCACGCGGCGTAAAGATGGATCGGGGCCGGGTGGCAGTGGATAGGGCGACAGGCCAGACCAGCAATCCGAAGTTTTTCGCCGGCGGCGACTGCGTGAACGGCGGCCGCGAAGTGGTCGATGGGGTGGCAGACGGAAAGCGCGCAGCGGTTGGTATTGCGCGATGGCTGGAAGCGCAAGCGGAGACAAACCATGGCTGACCTGACCACCAACTTTGCCGGCATTCGCTGTCCGAATCCTTTCTGGCTGGCCAGCGCGCCGCCGACCAACTGTGGCGAACAGATCATGCGAGCCTTCGAAGCCGGCTGGGGCGGCGCCGTGTGGAAGACCATCGGCGAGCCGATCACCAACGTCAGCTCGCGCTATTCCTCGGTCGATTGGGCCGGGCAGCGCATGATGGGACTAAACAACATTGAGCTGATCAGCGATCGGCCGATTGAAGTGAACCTGCGCGAAATCGCAGAGGTTAAGAAGCGGTATCCGAAGCAGGCGGTGATCGCATCGCTGATGGTGGAGTCGAAGCGCGAGACGTGGCATGAAATCGTGAAGCGTGCCGAAGCCGCGGGCGCGGATGGGCTGGAGCTGAACTTCGGCTGTCCGCACGGCATGAGCGAGCGCGGCATGGGCTCGGCTGTCGGCCAGGTTCCCGAATACGCGCAGATGATCACCGAGTGGGTGAAGGAGGCGGCGCGTACGCCGGTGCTGGTGAAGCTGACGCCGAACATCACAGACATCCGCACGGTCGCGCGCGCGGCCAAACGCGCGGGCGCGGATGGGCTTTCCGCGATCAATACGATCAATTCGATTACGGGTATCGATCTCGACACGTTCGCTCCGCGACCGATCGTCGATGGGAAGAGCTCGCACGGCGGCTACTGCGGGCCGGCGGTGAAGCCGATCGCGCTGAACATGATTCAGCAGGTGAACGCGGACCATGTGGATGGGCCGCCGATCCCGATGTCGGGCATTGGCGGGGTGTCCAACTGGCGCGATGCCGTGGAGTTCTTTCTCCTGGGTTGCGGCACAGTGCAGGTGTGCACGGCGGCGATGCACTACGGCTATCGCATCGTCGAGGACATGATCGACGGCCTTAGCAACTGGATGGACGCGAAAGGCTTCGACACCATCGAGGACTTTCGCGGCCTAAGCCTGCCCCGCGTGACGGACTGGAAGCACCTGAACTTGAACTACAAGATTGTCGCGGCCATCGACGAGTCGCTCTGCATTGGCTGCCAGCTCTGCCATATTGCCTGCTGGGATGGGGCGCACCAGTGCATCCATCTCGACCGCGTGTCAGGTCCTGTCGACGGGCATGTGGAGGTGCATCCCAAGCCGCACCTGAACGGCCGCGAGACGATTGCTGTGACGCCCATTGCGAAACTGGACGGACCGAAGCCGCACATCGGACCGTATGCGACTTCGCTTGAGCGCAT
This sequence comes from Acidobacteriaceae bacterium, assembly GCA_035572415.1. Lineage (GTDB taxonomy): Bacteria > Acidobacteriota > Terriglobia > Terriglobales > Acidobacteriaceae > Edaphobacter. The sequence goes on along the minus strand of DATNAU010000227.1, from coordinate 8,658 downwards.
TCCGCGTGTGGACGAGACGGAATGCGTGGGCTGCAACCTCTGCTCGCTCGTTTGTCCGGTGGACCAGTGCATCACGATGGTGGAGCGGCCGACTGGACGCGCACCGCAGACGTGGGCGGAACGAACGGCGAACACGGGTGACTGTGCGCCGCCGCAGGTGGCGAAATAAGAGGAGCCAGTTATGGGCACACTTATCAAAGGCGGCAACGTCGTCAGCGCGAAGGAGACGAAGCTCGCCGACGTGCTGATCGAAGGCGAAAAGATCGCGCAGGTCGCACCAGGGATCGATGCGGCGGGCCACAAGGTTGTGGACGCGGCGGGAATGCTGGTGATGCCCGGTGGCATCGACGTACACACGCATCTCGACATGCCGTTTGGGGGCACGGTCTCGGCGGACGATTACGAATGGGGCACACGCGCTGCGGCCATTGGCGGGACGACGACCGTGATCGATTTCGCGCTGCAGTCCATGGGCAAGCCCATGAGCGAGGCCTTCAAAACATGGCGCGCGAAGTCCGAAGGAAAGGCGTGCATCGACTACGGCCTGCATATGGCTGTGACCGACCTTGGTCCGAACGATTCCTGGCTCGACGAGGTGGACGAGATGGTGCGGCTGGGCATCACCAGCTTCAAGATCTTCATGGCGTATCCCAATGTGCTGATGGTGAACGACGCCACGATCTTCAAGACGATGCAGCGCACGCAGAAGCTAGGCGCGCTGGTGATGGTCCATGCGGAAAACGGCACGGTGATCGACGTCATTGTCCAGCAGGCGCTGGCCGCGGGACACACCGGGCCGCTCTATCACGCACTCACGCGGCCACCAGTCGCCGAAGCTGAAGCTGTCCATCGTGTCTTCGCGCTCAGCGAGCTTGCCGGCAAGGCGAATACTTATATCGTCCACGTCAGTTGCGAGGAGGCGATGCGCGAAGTAGAGGCGGCGCGCAGGCGCGGACTGAATGCGATGGGCGAAACCTGCACGCAGTATCTTGTGCTCTCGCTCGAAGACGATATGCACAAGCCGGGATTCGAAGACGCGAAGTATGTCTTTACGCCGCCGCTGCGCGAGAAAAAGAACCAGAAACCGCTATGGGATGCAGTGAAGGATAACCGGCTGCAGGTGGTTTCCACCGACCATTGTCCGTTCCGCTTCAAAGACCAGAAGACGCTCGGCCTCGAAGCTTTCACCAAAATCCCCAACGGCGGCCCGGGAATCGAGAACCGCATGCAACTGACGTATCACCATGGCGTGAACTCTGGCCGCATTTCGCTGGAGCGGTTTGTCCATGTAACGGCCGAGGCTCCGGCCCGCATCTTCGGCATGTATCCCAAAAAGGGGGTAGTGGCTGCTGGTTCCGACGCGGATATTCTCATCTGGGATCCGGGCGCGAAGTATACGATTACGGCAGCGACCCAGAGCATGCACACCGACTACTCCATCTTCGAGGGCTTCGAGGTGAAGGGCAACGCGCGGCAGGTGTTCTCGCGCGGCGAGCTTGTGGTCGACGACGGCAAGTTCGTCGGGCGCGTAGGTCGCGGGCAGTATCTGCATCGCGGCCTGGGTGAGGTCCTCGCCGGATGACCCTGTACCCCGAAGGCCGCGCAAGTCTCACGGACGCGTACGGCCTGCGCGCCGACCCGCAGCTCTACAACCCTGACCTCGCGCCGACCACGGACGAGCAGCGCCGCTGGAGCACCTATAACTACATCGCGCTGTGGTTTTCCATGTCGATGGAGGTGACGACGTACATGCTGGCGTCGAGCCTCATCGCCGGCGGCATGAACTGGAAGCAGGCCATCGGGACCATCCTGCTCGGCAACCTCATCGTGCTGATCCCGATGGTGCTGAACGCGCACGCCGGCGCGAAGTACGGCATTCCCTTCCCTGTGTTTGTGCGCGCGTCGTTCGGCGTAAAGGGCGCGAACATTCCCGCGATCCTGCGCGCGTTGGTTGCCTGCGGATGGTTCGGCATTCAGTCGTGGATCGGCGGCACGGCGATTGCACAGATGGTGAACGTGATGGCGCCCGGCACCGTGCATATGCCGTGGGTCACCGGCGTCTGTTTCATCTGCTTCTGGGCCCTGAACATGTATGTCGTGTGGCGCGGCGTGGAGTCGATCCGCTTCCTGCAAAGCTATTCTGCTCCGTTCATGATCGTGATGTCGCTGCTGCTGCTCGGCTTTGTGCTGCATCGCGCGGGCGGATTCGGGCCGCTACTGGCCGCGCCCAGCCAGTTCCACACAACCGGCGACTTCGCGCTCTTCTTCTTCCCCGCCCTCACAGGCATGGTCGGCTATTGGGCGACGCTCTCGCTGAACATTCCGGACTTTACCCGCTATGCGAAGTCGCAGGGTGCGCAGATCGTTGGCCAGGCGTTCGGCCTGCCGGTCGCCATGACCCTCTTCTCGATGCTCGGCATCCTCTGCACCTCGGCCTCGACCGTCATCTTCGGCCACGCAATCTGGTCGCCGGTTGAACTGCTGGGCCGCTTCAATCAACCGCTGCTTGCCTTTCTCGGTTTGATCGCATTGCTGGTTGCAACGCTGAACGTCAACATCGGCGCCAATGTCGTCGGCCCCTCGAACGACTTCGCCAACCTCGCGCCGAAGTTCATCAGCTTTCGCACCGGCGGCCTCATCACGGGAGCCATTGGCTTGCTCATCATGCCCTGGAAGTTAATGGCCAGCTCGCACGATTACATCGGATGGCTCGTAAATTATTCGGCCATCCTGGGGCCGGTCGCGGGCATCATGATTGCCGACTACTTTTTCCTCCGCAACACACGGCTCAATACGGAAGACCTCTACCACCGCGAGGGCCAGTACGAGTATCGCCATGGCATCAACCCGCGCGCAGTGATCGCATTGCTGGCGGGAGTGGTGGCAGCGCTGATCGGCCGCTTCGTGCCCAGCCTCGATATTCTCTTCAAGCTTTCGTGGTTCGTCGGCTTCGGCGTCGCCGCCATCATCTACCTCATCATCATGCCGCACTCGCCGCGCGCGGGCGGAGCAACGCCGCTGGCCCAGCGCATTCCTGTCCCCAAGATCGATAAGCGGCTGGAGCCCGCGCCGGGCGCCGGAGCCAGCGCAAAGATGTAACTCCTACTTTGCTGCAGATTGCAGTGCCGCACCGCGTGAAGCCGCGCGTGCAGGCACCGGCCCGGCTCCCGCCGGCGCTCCGATCACGTCCGGCCCCAGTTCCACCAGCGTGCGCACCATCTGGTCGGCGACGATGCGGCCGAAGACCTTCTGCCCGTAGGGATTCAGGTGCGTGCGATCGATGGGAGGCAAAGGAGCAGCGCTCGACGTTGCATTTGTTGCATCCGTATTCCCTGCCGCTGGGCGGTCGACGCCTGTGGCTGTAGCGGTGACGGTACTGGGCGGAAGCGGGACCTGCTTGCCCGTCTCCGGATCGGTCCCGCGGTCGAAGCGGTCGGCCTGCTCCTGCGTCATGCCGTTCAGCATGCGCGTGGAGATCGCGTTCAGGTCGATGACCGTGATGTCATTCTTCGCCCCGACCTCTTTCGTCGCATTCGCATACTCGGTCAGGTCCTGAACTACCTTGCCATCCCGGAACGTCCGCCGGGAAAGTGAGGTCACCAGTACCGGAATGGCGCCGATCGCTCTCACATCGTCGATGTAGCGCTGCAGGTAGTCTTCAAAGAGGGGCACCGGCAGATGCGCCTGCGGCTTCTGGTCGTTGTGGCCGAACTGGATGAAGTAGTAGTCGCCGTGCCGGTCCAGCGCCTTCTGCCATGCTCCCTGGTCGATGAAGCTCTTGGTAGTGCGTCCGTTCAGCGCATCGTCAATGCAGGTCACGTTGGGCGTCATCACTGCGCAGAAGCCCGGCCCCCAGCCCCCGCCGGTGGCAACAGTGGAATCGCCAACCAGGACGATCTTCACCGGCCCGCCATTGAAGATGCGCATCGCCTTCTCGCCCGCAGGCGGCAGTCTGGCAGCCTGCGGCAGCACATATGGCTTCAGTTTTGGAACCGCCGCGCCAAGCCCGACCGCAACCATGCGACCGAAGACGTAGCTGCCCGCCCAGTTCAGGTGTGTCTTGTCCGGAATGGTCGAACCGTCGACATCTTTCTTGGTGATGCCGAGCTTCGTTCCTTCGGCCTCGCCAACCTTGTCGAGGTAGGCGATGCTCTCCGCCTGCAGGTCGATCAGCGGGACCTTCATCTCACGCGCCACGCCCTTCATCGCCTCCGAGTACTCCGTCAGGTCCGAGTGGATCCTGCCGTCGGCCTGGAAGTAGCGGCGCGTGAGCGGAGTGCACAATACCGGCGTGATGCCCGCGGCCCGAGCCTCCGTCACAAAGCGCTTCAGGTTCGCAATGTAGTCCGGCAACGGTGTCTGGCGCGGCATGGGATTCTTCGCGTCCACCATGTCGTTGTGGCCGAACTGGATCACCATGTAGTCGGGCTTGGTCGCCATGGCGCGCGCCCAGGTGCCGTCCTCACGGAAGGTGTGCGTGCTCTCGCCGCCGCGGGCCATGTTCACGCAGTCCACCTGCGCGGTGAAGTTGGCGCAGAAGCCGCGGCCATACCCGGCATTGTCGGTCTGTGTGGAGTCGCCGATCAGGTCGATGCGCACGGTCGTGCCCGGCTTGCGGGTCGCCGCCGTGGCAGGGTCAAATGCCCGCTGCGGATCGCCCTGAGCAAACACTGCTGCCGTCATCAGGCCGGCACAAGCACACGCCGCAAACCTCAATCCCCAATTGCCAGTAAACATCGTCCGGTTCTCCCGACGGCAGTCTACGGCAAATGCGGCTGCCTTGTCCCTGTCGCTCGTTCGGTAATCAGCCGCGATTCAAGTTCCACCACAAGAAGGGCGGCTCAAGGCGAAGGTGCGACAAAAGTTAACACCGGATGTCAGGGAAGCATTACCCGAGTGCCGATTCTGTTGTGTTGAAGCAACATGCGGCCCCTCCGCAGGGAGAGGATTCCCACTCCGGGACGAAAAATTCACACCTTGCGCCCAAAGCTTCCCGTTTCGGAAATCTCGAGTTCCATGGGCTTTTTGGAGTTTTCTCCTTGACGCCACTGGATTTCCCGGCTAATCTAGCCAGCGTGGAAGGACTCCCTTCGGGTTGAGTCAGCCACAACGAAGTCCACCCACTTCGTTGCTTTACCGGAATACCCACGCAACAGCCCCCACCGCGCTGCGTGGGTTTCCTTCTTTAAGACCTTAGTGCGCAGATATTTGCGGGTAAACCCGAGCGGTGCTCACCACAGGTTGGACGGTAGCGGATCACGCCGAGATTCCTTGCAAGTGTGGCGAAAAAGTAGCAGTCCGCCCCAGCTTGACTTCCCGACGCTTCGCCAGATAGTATCTTGAGCATGGGAGTTGTACGCATCGCGCAGTGCATGTGTAGCTGTTGCCCTTGTTGTATGGGCATGAGCCGCTGCTGCGTCGGTGCATCCTCCTGTTAGGCGAATCAAGTAAATAAGCCTTAGATTTCAGGAAGCCCACGTATCCAGCGCAAGGCGCGATATGTGGGCTTTTTCCTTGCGCTCCAGACCAACCAAGATTGAGCGAACCAGAAGGACAGAAAAGAATCATGGCACCTCTCAACAGCAATCGTTCCGTACCGCCTTCCGGGCATCGGCTCCCCGCCAGCGTGGACTATGTCGCCATTGCCATCGGCCTCGTGCTGGCTGCGCTGGTTCGCTTCGGCGTGCTGCATCAGATCCGCTTCTAAGGATTGCCGTCGAGTCGCGAGTGCAAGGCTCGAGTTTTCCGGCTTGCGCTTTCTCCCTTCCCTGCCTCCACAGCATGACTCAGCCGATGTCCACTCAGACGATTCCAATGCCTGTTGCCGACTCCGCGTCGCATTATGCGACCGGCTATCCTGGCTCCGGCCAGCGGCTCACGCCGGCGTCGTTCCTGGCGATGCTGCCGGGCGTGGCGCTGCTGTTCGGAATCGGCATCCTCGGCAAGTTTCTCCAGAATGGCGCCGGCTATCTGGATGCTCACTACGGCATCCACATCCCGCGCATCGAATACGTTCTCTGGGCCATCCTGCTCGGCCTTCTCATATCGAATACCGTCGGCGTCGCGCGCATCTTTCGCTCCGGCGTGGCCACCTACGAGCTATGGCTGAAGCTTGGCATCGTTCTCGTCGGCGCGCGCTTCTTGCTGCAGGACGTCCTGCACATCGGCGGCCTTTCGCTGGCTCTCGTAGCGGTGGAGCTCGTCCTTTCGCTTTCCGTGATGACGATGCTGGGCCGTATCTTTCGCCTGTCCCCTAAACTCACCAGCCTGCTCGCCATCGGCTCTTCTATCTGCGGCGTCACTGCGATCATGGCGGCCCGCGGCGCAATCGATTCCGACGACGAGGACACCGCCACGGCGATCGCCGCTATTCTCTCCCTCGGCGCCATTGCGTTGTTCACGTTCCCGGCCATCGGCCACGCCCTGCACATGAGCCAGCAGGGCTACGGCGTGTGGGCGGGCCTCGCCGTCGACAACACCGCCGAGTCCGTTGTCACCGGCGCGCTGTACGGCCAGGACGCCGGCCGCTGGACGGTGCTCGCGAAAACTGCACGCTCGTCCTTCATTGGATTCGTCGTGCTGGCATACGCCGTCTACTGGGCCTCGCGTGGACAGGCCGAGCGCGTCACCAACAAGCCGCTTTTCCTGTGGCAGAAGTTTCCCAAGTTCATCCTTGGATTCCTCGCCATCTCTGTCTTCGCCACGCTCGGCGGCTTCTCCATCGCGCAGCATCCGCATATTGCGCCGCTGATCCGGCTTGGCTTTACCAGGCCTCAGACAGCCGCGCTCACCAGCTTCTCCAACTGGGCGTTCCTGCCCGCGTTCGCCGGCGTAGGCCTGCGCACCAACGTGCGCGACCTGGTCGGCCAGGGATGGCGGCCACTCGCGGTCGGCATTCTCGGCGAGATCTTTATCGCCGCGCTGACACTGGCGCTGGTCTTCTGGAGCTACAACCACGGAGTCGCCCGATGACCTTGGGCCGTACCATGAGTGCGCGCGCCATTCTGAGTCCGCGGGACTCAGAATCCCCGTATTCGCCTTTCGGCGCTTCGAGCGATCGCTTCGCTCGGCTCCGTTGTTGCGCCTGTCGTTGTCGCGAATAGCGAGAACACTGGCCCCCGCCAATCGCACGCACATAAACCAATACTTCTTCATCCATTTCGCGCCGCGCGAATTCGCGTGCGCCTACATATTTTTTTCGGAGGAACTGCCGTGATCCGCAGCATCCGTATTCTCTTTTCGCCTATCGCGATCTTCGCTGCACTCATTCTGGGCGCTGTCGCAGCCCTGCTTCTCATACCTTCACTGCACGCGCAGGTAGTCGGCGGCACCATCTCCGGCACCGTCGCGGACGCGACCGGCGCCGCTATCCCCAATGCGCAGGTCCTGGTACACAACGACGAAACCGGCAATGAACGCAAGCTGATCACCGGTCCCGATGGCCGCTTCTCTGCCCCGTCGATTCCGGTCGGCAGCTACAGCATTAGCGTCACCGCCGAAGGCTTCGCGACGCAGACGCGCAAGGGCGTGCCTCTGTCGGTCGGCCAGTCGCAGGATGTTCCCTTCACGCTTTCCGTGTCGGGCGTATCAGAGAGTGTGATCGTTCGCGATGAGCCGCCCATCGTCAACACCTCTACGCAGCAGACCTCGGGCCTGGTCGATGAGCGGCAGGTGAAAGAGCTGCCGCTGAACGGCCGCAGCTATGATCAGCTCGTGACGCTCAATCCCGCGACCGTGAACTACACGGCGCAACGCTCCGGCTCCGTCGGCACGTCGAATTCCTCAGTCGGCAACATGTTTGCCGTCTCCGGCCGCCGCCCGCAGGACAATCTCTATCTGCTGAACGGTGTCGAGTACACCGGCGCATCACTCATCAATGTGACACCCGGCGGCACCAGCGGCCAGTTGCTCGGCGTGGAGGCTGTGCGCGAGTTCAACGTCATTACCGACACCTATTCCGCCACCTACGGCAAACGCACCGGCGCGCAGGTCTCGATCGTGACTGCTTCCGGCACCAACAGGCTCCACGGCTCCGCGTACGAGTTCCTGCGCAACTCGCTCTTCGATGCGCGCAACTACTTCGATCCCGGCCGGATTCCCGAGTTCCAGCGCAATGACTTCGGCGGTGCGCTCGGAGGGCCGATCAAGAAAGACAAGCTCTTCCTCTTCGCCAACTACGAAGGGTACCGGCAGAACCTTGGCGTGACGGATGTGACGCTGGTGCCCGACAACAATGCTCGCCAGGGAAATCTTCCGGGACAGGCACACATCAACATTACCCCCGCGGTCGCCGGTCTGCTGAACCTATGGCCTGTGCAGAACGGCCCTGAGCTGCTGACCTCCAGCGGAGGGCAGACCGGCATCGGCATCGCTTATGGCAGCGCACCGCAGCACATCCGCGAGGACTTCGGCACCGCGCGCTTCGACGCGAACCTCACCCCGAACGATCTGCTGTTCGCCGTGTACACCATCGACGACTCGACCGCGCACACGCCGTCGCAGAACCCACTCTCGCTGGTCGACGAACGCCTGCGCGAGCAGGTGGCCAGCATCCAGGCGCAACATGTCTTCACGCCGAACCTGCTGAATACCGCGCGTGCGGGCCTCTCGCGCGCCAGCTTCTACTTCCTGGGATCGGTCCCTGACTCCGTGCAGGCC
>DATNAU010000226.1:0-3840 GCA_035572415.1 Acidobacteriaceae bacterium | reverse complement strand
ATCAGCGGCAGCAGTGCGAAGCCCGATTTGTAGTAGTCCTCAGCACGTTGGGCGAGACCTTCCAGCAGTTCGCGCTGATTCAGCCTCAGCTGCTTGCCGTCGCGGATCGCGGCAAGCTGCTCGACGCGAACGCCATAGCGGTCCAGATCCTCGAGCGGCAGGTAGACGCGGCCGCGTTCGGCATCCTCGCGGACGTCACGCAGGATATTGGTGAGCTGGAACGCAACGCCGGTCTCCTCGGCCAGCTGTTCGGCGCGCGGATCGCTGTAGCCGAAGATGCGTATGCAGACCAGTCCCACGACAGAGGCGACGAAGTAACAATAACGCCGCAGGTCCTCAAAGGTCGGGTAGGTGTCCCAGGCCACGGGCGCGCCGGCTTCATCGAAGGCGCTGCTCGTTCGCCGCTCCGCAGTCAGATCCATCGCAGTGCCCTGGACAAGCTGATCCAGCAACTCCAGAGGGATATTGAATCGGATGCGCGCATCGCCGAGCGCAATAAAGACAGGATCGGCTGTGGGCCCGTCCGCAGCCGCTGTATGCCATGCGTCAACCCACTGTTCCAGATCCTTCCGGCGCTGCTCACGGCTCCGGCTCTCGTCGTCCGAGATGTCGTCCGCGTGACGCATGAACGCATACACGGCACAGATCGCCTCACGCTTCGGGCGCGGCAAAGCAAGGAAGGCGTAATAGAAATTCTTGGCCTCGCGGCGGGCGATTTCTATACACCTTTGATAGGCCGCGGCGATCCGTGGATCGACCGCTCCGGCGGGGGGAGGATTCAAGCGGCTCTCCCGGCGAAGAGTCTGCTGGCGAGCGCGCGCAGCAGAAGCCCGGCCTTCCGCGCCTTTGAAATCGCGGGCCGCGCGCGCAGCACGTTATAGTCCTGCTGCTCGACGGCGCGCAGGATCTCGAGACCGCCGCGCGAGAAGAGGTCGAGATCGACAGCCAGCTCACGATCGACCATGCGAATCAGCGGCAGTCCGGCATGGAACATCTGGCGGGCGTAGTCCACCTCGTGCTGCATCAAATCGCGGAACTGCGGCGTGAATCGGCCGGATGCGATGTCCTGCTCCGTTACGCCGAAGCGGTCCATGTCCTCGCGCGGAATGTAAATGCGGTCCTTCTGGTAATCCACACGCACGTCCTGCCAGAAGTTCGCCAACTGCAGCGCGGAACAGGTGTGGTCAGAGAGCGCGAACCTCTCAGCATCGCGATAACCGCATGTGTACAGCACCAGATGTCCCACAGGATTGGCCGAGTAGCGGCAGTAGCCGAGGACGTCCTGCATGGTTGCGAAGCGCGTGACGATCTGATCCTGTTTGAAAGCGACCAATAAATCCGCGAATGGCTCTTTCGGGATCTCGCACGCGCGAATCGTCTCGGCGAGCGCAACAAAAACGGGGTGGCGCGCTTCCCCGCGATAGCAGGCGTCCAGCTCAGCGCCCCAAGGATCGAGCAGCGCAAGCGACTGCTCGCGATTGCCGACCTCGTCCCCCAAATCATCGGAGACGCGGCAGTACGCGTAGATGCTGTGGAAGTGCGGCCGCAGCCGCTGCGGCAGAAACCAGGAGACGACGTGGAAATTTTCGTAGTGGGTCTCCGAGAGTCGGCGGCACCACGCTCGCGCCTCTTCGACCGTGGGCGCAACGTCCGGAATACGATATTCCGGCGGAAGCGCGGCCCATCCCTTTTCGATCAATTCATGCTGTGCTGCGGGTACGCTCATCGGCAGGCTGGCTGCACCTAAGGAATGATAGCCGTCTTGATGTCGCCGGCCCGGTTCATCAGCTGGCGAAACACCCGATTCAGCTCGGTGAGCGGAGCGCGGCTGGTGATGGTCTCGTTGCAGCGAAAACGACCGGTAGTGATCAGCTCGAATGCTTTGCGCGCCGTCGCCGGAGTGTGATGGAAGCTGGCGCGCAGTGTGATGTTGTTGTAGTGCAGCCGATTCGTATCCAGCTCGACTTTGGTTCCAGCGGCGCATCCGCCAAAGAAGTTCACCGTTCCGCCCTTGCGCACCATGTCAACGGCCCACTGCCACGCCAGCGGCGTCGCGACCGCTTCAACGGCAATATCCACGCCGCGATGATCCGGTGTGAGCGCACGAACCGCCGCGACGGCGTCGTCCGTGTGCGTAATCTGAACGACTTTTTCTGCGCCGAAGGTCCTCGCCGCCGTGACTTGTTCATCGCGCTTGACGACAGCAATCACATGCAGCCCGCTGAGTTCCGCCACATGCATGAACATCAGCCCAATGGGACCGCCGCCGATCACGGCGATCGTATCGCCCAGCTGAGGCTGGCACTCTTCAAGCCCATGGACCACGCAGGCCAGAGCCTCGGTCAGCGCCGCATGCTCAAACGCGATCCCGCGGGGGATCTTTAAAGTATTCTTCGCGACGATGCGAGCCGGGATCAGCAGGTACTCCGCATAGGCGCCGTTGTTGAACAGCAGATGATCGCAGAGGTTTTCCTGGTGACGCTGGCAGTAGTAGCACTCACCGCAGGGCGCCGAGTTCAGAGCCACCACGCGATCGCCCACATGGAACGCCGTGACGCCCTTGCCCACTTCATGCACCGTGCCGGCCAGCTCGTGGCCGAAGGGAATGGGCGGCTTCAGCATGCGCGCGTGATAGCCGCGGCGATAGACCTTCAGGTCGGTCCCGCAGGTCAAAGCGGCGTGGACGCGTACGACAATTTCACCCGGGCCGGCTTTCGGCATGGGAACCTGCTCGATACGCAGGTCTTCCCGGCCATGCAGCACGGCGGCTGTCATCTGCGCTGCCATCGTAACTATTATTGTCTCAAACCTGCGGCTCGGACGGATAAATGAAGACTTTCATGGAAGTAGCGGCAGGGTTTGACGCCACGCGAATGGCTTCAACCGCCTCTTCCAGCGCGAACCGGTGTGAAATGAGCCGCGTGAGGTCGAATCCGTTGCGATAACCGGCAAACACCAGGTCTTCGACGTCCGGCTCAATCTCAAACGAAGAGCTGTAGGAGCCGAGCAGCGTCTTTTCATCCATGCAAACATCGGCGGGATCAAACATGGCGTCCCCGTGCTGCGTTTGCGCAAAGAGGAGTACGCGGCCGCCGGGGCGCGCGGCGTTGATGGCCGTGCGGATCAGCCCGTTGCCGCCGACAGCGAGGATGACAGCATCGGCGCCGCGGCTCTCGCTCGCCGCGTGCGCGGCCGCGACGACGTCCTCTTTGCTGGCGTTGATGGGGTGATGCAATCCGTAATGCGATGCAATAGCATGACGCTCCGGGTAAAGATCTGAGGTGAGAACCTTAGCTCCGGTGCGCGCAGAGAGCGCGGCGTGCAGGATCCCGATCGGTCCCTGGCCGATGACCAGCACCGTCTCATCCGGAGCGAGATCCAGCCGCCGCACTCCCTTCAACACCGTATTCACCGGCTCAACAAAAGCCGCCTGCTCGAAGGGAACGCCATCGGGAATCTTGATCAGCCCGCGGCGAACAATCCAGTCGAGCACGCGGACGTACTCGGCGAAGCCGCCGCCGGAGGGCTCGAACCCGGCTGTGCAGCCGACGCGCTTATATTCGGGGCACTGTGCAAACGTCTTCTTGCGGCAGTAATAGCAGTCCCCGCAGGGCGTATGGTGGTACACAATCACCCGGTCGCCAACGGAAAAGTCTTCGATGCCCGCGCCGATGGCCGCAATCTCGCCCGCCGTCTCATGCCCGAAGATACGGGGCGCCGAGTGCGAGCCGGTGTGAATCTTCTTCAGGTCCGTACCGCACACGCCACAGGCGTGCACGCGGATGAGCACTTCGCCGGCGCCGATCTTCGGAACCGGTACGGTTTCCACGCGAACGTCGT
>DATNAU010000225.1:0-3007 GCA_035572415.1 Acidobacteriaceae bacterium | reverse complement strand
GAAGCCCTGAAGGGGCTTTCCGCAGGGCTGAAGACGCGCATGGAGAAGGCTGTGGAAGATTTCCGTAACAACCTTGTAAGCGTGCGCACCGGACGTGCCTCTGTCCACATGCTGGACCAGGTACGCGTGGACTACTACGGTACGGAGGTACCGCTGTCCCAGGTGGCCCAGCTGAAGACGCCGGAGGCGCAGCTGATTGTTGTCGAGCCGTGGGAGCAGGCGATGGTCCCTCCAATCGAAAAGGCAATCCGCACCGCCGGCCTGGGCTTCAACCCGATGCACGATGGGAAGATCATCCGGGTGCCGATACCGCCGATGAATGAAGAGCGCCGCAAGGAGACGGTGAAGCACCTGGCGACCGTCCTTGAGGAACACCGCACTTCGATCCGCAATATTCGCCGCGATGGCAATGACACGGTGAAGAAGGCGACGAAGGATAAGCAGATCTCCGCCGACGACGAGAAGCGCGCGAACGACGAGATTCAGCAGATGACGGACGCGGCGATCAAGCGCGTGGAAGAGATGTTCAAAACCAAGGAAAAAGAGGTGATGACGGTCTAGCGACCGTCAGCCCGCGGCATGCGTTCGAGGTCAGGCATCATAGCCGACGACCTTGCGCAGGCTTGGTTCCTCAGCTTCAAGCAAAGCATCGGCGACAGCGGCGGCTTCGCGAGCGGGTTGCAGTTCGTGAACACGAAGAACGTGCGCGCCGGCAAGGATTGCGGCGACGCTGGCCGCGATGGTGGGGATGCGTCGCGCTTCTGGAATCGGAAGATCCGCGCCCTGCACGGGCTCGACCAGCTTCGCGAGGAAACCCTTGCGTGAAAGACCGACCAGCAGGGGACGGCCGAGCTCGTGCAGGCGAGGAAGCCCCGCCAGCAACACGACGTTCTCGTTATCCACCTTGCCGAAGCCGAAGCCGGGGTCGAGGAGGATGCGCTCGCTGGAGAGGCCGGTGGCTTCGGCGAGGGTGAGGCGCTCGCAGAGGCCGGAGAAGACGGTGGGGAGCACCTTGGCGGCCGGGAGGCGGGTTTGGAGCTTCCACTGCGCGGGGCGGCCGCGCGCATGCATCAGCACGAGGCCGCAGCCGGAGTCGGCGACGGTGCGCGCCATGTCGGAGTCCCACTCGAGCCCGGAGACGTCGTTGACGATCTCGACGCCTGCACGAATTGCAGAGCGCGCGGTGGAGGCGTGATAGGTGTCGACCGAGACGACCGCCTGCGGACGCTCACGCAGCACGCCTTCGAGCACTGGCAGCAGGCGCGACTGTTCTTCCGTCGCAGTGATCGGAGTGGCGCCGGGGCGAGTGGACTCAGCGCCGAGATCGAGGATGTCTGCGCCGTTGTCATGCGCGTGCACGGCGGCAGCAATGGCTTCCTCCACGGTGGCCTTGCTGAGGCCGTCTCCGGAGAAGCTGTCAGGAGTGATATTGATGATGGCCATCAGGTGCGTACGGCTGCCCAACTCCAGCGTATGAGTGCGGAGTTGCCAGCGGTACAGCGGACGTGCGGCCAAAGACATGGGCGCAATTGTAGACACCTTCGGGGGGTCCTTTGTCAACGGGATGTGTAGAAAATTTGCAGATGCTGAATATCGCGACTGAGGATGCAACAAGGCCCTTAACGTAGACTGCGGAGCATGCGAACTTCGCTCTTGTATGTGACGCACGGACTGCTCTCTGCGTCTCTGGGTGCTGTCATTTTGTGCAGCCTTCCGTCGCTGGGCCAAACACCAAACCCTCCCATAGCACCACCGAGTCATCCGGTCTTCCCTGCCGGCGCGGACACGCCGCTGGGAGCGCAGATCGGCGCGCTGCTGGCTGACCCGAGCGTGAGCCGGGCGCACTGGGGCATCGCGGTGACGGCCCTGGATGGGACTCCAATTTACGGGCTGGATGAGGGCAAGTTTTTTCGGCCGGCATCGAACGCAAAGTTATATACGACGGCCGCGGCGATGGCGCTGCTGGGGCCGGAGGCGACCGTGACGACCAAGGTCTTCGGCGATCTCGATGCAAACGGGACGGTGAAGGGCGACCTGGAATTGGTTGGGGCGGCGGACGCGAACCTGGCGAGCGATGACTTGCCGTATGTTGCGCCGGCGCTGCGCCCGAAAGGGCCGCAACCTCAACCGGTTGGATTGGACGATCTTCGAGCGCTGGCAGACCAGCTTGCGGCGAAAGGCGTGAAGAAGGTGGACGGGCGGATCGTCGGCGATGACACGTTGTTTCCCCATGAGCCGTTCGCCGATAGCTGGGATGTCGGGGACCTGGTGTGGGAGTATGGAGCGCCGGTAAGTGCGCTGACGATTGCCGATAACGAGATGAAGCTGACGGTGACGCCGGGTACGGTCAGCGGGTCGAAGGACCACGAGCGATATACGCCGGTGACGGTGACGCTTGAACAGAATGGCGTTCCCTACTACACGGTGAACTCGCAGGTCGATGGGACGGCCGCGGGTACGGGCAGCCATGTGAATGTGGAGCGGCTGCCGGGGAGCCGCGAACTGCGGGTGTATGGGACGATCGCGGTAGATGCGAAGCCGGATGTGGAACATGTGAGCATCGACGACCCGGCGCTGTACGCGGCGATGGCATTGCGGCAGATGCTGGTGGAGCGCGGGATTACGGTCGATGGGGGGGCGGCGGTACAGCACCAGGTTGTGCAGGATGGCCGCGGATTCATGAGCGCGGTGAATGAGCCGTTGACGGAGTGCGAAGCAGACGCGATCGCCGGAAACCGATGTGCGCCGACTTGTCCGGTGCACGTCAGGCCGAACATGCTGGCGTCGAAGGAGTCGGCGCCGTTGGCTGAGGATGTGACGCTCACGCTGAAGGTCTCGCAGAACCTGCACGCGGAGATGTTGCTGCGCCGGCTGGGGATTTTTTGGTCCGCGCCATGCAAGGCGATCGGTACGGGTTCCACCGTGGACGGAGCACGGATGGTGCGGGGATTTCTGGTACGCGCCGGGCTCGATCCGGCGGACTTTGTTTTCTACGACGGCTCGGGGC
>DATNAU010000224.1:0-2138 GCA_035572415.1 Acidobacteriaceae bacterium | reverse complement strand
GTCGGCGGTCACGTAGCCGTAGCTGGCCGGCTCGCGCAGGTCCGGATCGCCAAGCGTGCGGGCCGGCGACTCGAACTCGACCTCAAACGGCAAGCGCAGCAGGCTTTGCCAGTCAGACCGGAGCGCGTCCAGCTTACGGCGCAGGCTGGCGGCTTCGGATTCCTGCGGCGGCGAAAATGCACGCAGGGCCTGGGCGAGCGGAAGGGGGAGGGCGCTCATTTCGCGACTCCGCAGCGGGCGAGGGCGGTAGCACGGCGGGACTGTGCCCGGCGAAGTGCGACCTCGGCATGGACCACTTCGCCTATCGTGCTCACGCCATCGCGCAATTCCCCAACCGCCGCGTAGGCCGCGTCGTACTCTCGATCAGCTTCAACCAGCTCGGCAACGGCGTCGCGGGTTTCCTCGGTTTCGTTCAACACCTCTTCCGATGAATAGCCGTTCGCGACAGCTATCCGCTTGCACGCAATCTCCGCATCCAGCACCGCCAGCACGTCGATCTGCGCGCTCATAGCTGCTCTCCGGTGGCTTCGGCGATAGCGGCGCGGCGTGAACGGCTCATAGAACGCACATACAGCAGCGCCTCGTCATAGCGGCCGGCTTCGATGCACTCAGCTGCCCTCTCCATCTGCGTACTAGCACCGCGCAACTCTTGCAGGAGGAGTGGCGCGGCGGCGATCAGGCGAGCGTTGGCTTTGCTGACACCACCGCGAGCCATTGAGGCAATATGGACACCTGCCACCGGCTTTGCGTCGTGCGCGGTTTCGATGCGGATCAAACCGCGCCCATTGGCGTTGCCGACGAAGTACGTCCACGGCCCCGGCGTATGCCCGTTCACTTCAGCCTCCACAGCAGCGGCAGCAGGTATTCGGCGAACGACCATGCGGCGAGGGTCAGCACCAGCGACAGCGCGACCATCGCGGCCCATACCAGCCACGTCGGGGCGGGTGGCGGCACGTCGGCGGCCCGGCGATGCATCGGCGCGACATAGCGAATCGCGCGCTGATTTTCCCGGTAGCGACGCAGGCCATTGCGCTGCGAGTAAGTAATACCGATATGCGGAGTGTTCATGCCTGGTCCTCCTGCTCCATGCGCTCGGCATACGCGATGCGCGGAGCGTGATGAAATGCGATGGCGAGTGACAGCAGGGCTTGCAGCTCCGCGTCGGTCAGCGAGTACGGGTCGGCGAGGTAGTCGCGGGGCGTACTCATGCGATCTTCTCGCCGTCGATATTCACTTCGACGCATGCACGGACGACGCGCGGCACCTTGCACTTTGCTGTGCCGCCAGTGATTGGGCGCAGCTCTGAAACCCGCACGCCCGCAGCAACGAACTTCGTGGCCGATTCAAAATAGACCCTTGCATGACGCGGCGTCGGGCCAAAATGCAAGCCGCCGCCGCATGCGTTGTTGTCGCGGAAATCGTCGCAGCTCGGCTTCTTGCCTGGCGAGTAATCCGTGCCACGATCTGTCGTCCATGCATCGTTGACGGCTTTGTAGACCGTCGCAACGCCGCGCGACACCTTGACGCCGTGGTATTCGCACCAGGCAGCACCATCCATGCCATCAACATTGCTGTGATCCAAGATCACGCCGCCGGATACATCTGCGGTCGATGAGTGAAGAAATACCGCGCAAAGTGGAGCTGCATTGATCTTGGCGTTGTGGTACGCGTGAGCGCTGGACGATCCCCGCAGCACGGCGCTGGACGATCCCCGCAGCTCGGCGCGGGACGATTCCCACAGCTCGGCGCTGGACGATCCCCGCAGCACGGCGCTGGACGATCCCCACAGCACGGCGCGGGACGATCCCCACAGCTCGGCGCGGGACGATCCCAAGTTGGTAATTTTCAGCCAAACGCCGGCCGGCGAGTTGATCTCTATCAGATCAACCTTGTCAGCAACGGCTTTGTCAAGTTCGGCTTGCGATGTGACGATGCGCGTACTCATGCCGCAGCCTCCATCGGATCGGGCGAGAAGAAGGGATCGTTTGCGGCGTGGCCGGCGACGATGCGGATCGAGAAGGCGGTCATGCCGCCACCTTCGTCAACAAAACCGCTCGGGTTCGTCCGGGTAGTGCGGGCTGGCGTAACCTTCCGAGGTCCATCCCCAAGGCTGGCGCGAGCTGACAATCTCCCATGTT
>DATNAU010000223.1:0-9120 GCA_035572415.1 Acidobacteriaceae bacterium | reverse complement strand
AGCCGGACGGTCGCCGCTCCGATGCCGCGTGAGCCGCCGGTGACGAGTGCGACCTTGCCGGTGAGTGAAAGGCTGAGGCCCGAGGTCGATACTTCCATACGGGTGAAACTATCGGTTTGAGGCGGCAGGCGCAACCTGGCGGTCTGCCACTGCATGGGTGCAGCGAGGAGCGAATCTCGCCTATAGTGGCTAACAACGGAGCAGGAGTGCGGGAGGAGCTGAAGATGGGTTATGTCATTCTGGGCGCCCGGGTTCTGTTGGGATTGATCTTCGTAGTCTTCGGTCTGAACGGGTTGTTGCACTTCTACAATCCGCCACCGCCAACGGGCGATGCGTTGACGTGGTTCGGCATCATGGCGGCGCATCACTGGATGAATTTCGTCGCCGTAGAGCAGCTTGTCGGCGGGTTGTTGCTCCTGGTGGGACGGTTTGTTCCGTTGGGGCTGACGCTGCTGGCGCCGGTGATCGTCAACATTCTGCTGTATCACGCGCTGCTGTGGCCGCACGGCTACGGAGCCGCGGTGCTGGTGCTGATCCTTGAGCTGTTTCTGCTGGCGGTGTACTGGCGCAGTTTCGCTCCGTTGCTTCATCCGAATCCGGAGGCAAAAACTCCGAAACTTTAGGCTGTGGCGAGACATCTGAGCAGACATCCTGGGGAACTTCAAAGAGGAGTGGTAAGGGATGAAAGTACTCGTACTGATCTGCCGTATCCTGCTGGGCCTTGGCTTTGTGTTCTTTGGCTGTGCGGGGTTGTTTATGCACCCACAACTGCCGCCGCGCGGGACCGCGATGGGTGACCTGGCGAATATCTTTCATGAGGTTGGCTGGTCGGGGGTGGTGGCGGCGCTGCAGGCGATTGGCGGTCTGCTGGTGTTGTTTGGAGGAACGCTGCCATTCGGCCTGTGCATCCTTTGCCCGATTACGGTGAACATCTGGCTCTTCCATCTGCTGCTGCACGCGACTGCACCGCAGATGTTGATTGCGCCGGTCCTGGTGACAATCCTGGAGATCGTGCTGCTGTACGCGTATCGCGGGTCGTTCGCCGGAATTTGGACGACAAAGGCCAGGCCGACGGTCTAGCTCAACGTGCGCGGCCTGCGGCTGCGAGCCTCTTTTTGCGGGTTGTGATGAGCGAGTCGCGCTGCTTTGCGGGCAGGGCCAGGACATCGCGCGTGCGCTTCGGCAGTTTTGCGAAGATGACCGCGTGCGCGTTGCGGAGCTCGGCCTGCCATTCGGCGAGGCGAAGGCTGGACCAATCCGCGGTGGCGACCCAGTGGGCGCGAGCGAGGTACGGCGCGGGATAGAAGCTCTCGAGTTCGAGGAGTTCGAGAGCGCGCTCGGGCCCGGCAGCGAAGGAGATGACACCGTGCGCATCGGCGGAGAGGTTCACTAACGCGAACATCTTCCCGCCGATGGATTTGTCGCCGACCCAGAAGACGAGGTTGTCGCCCCACTGCAGGGTTTCGGCGACGTGCGGGAGCGTGAGCAGGAAGGCACGGGCTCGCTCGGCGTCCATGCGCAGAAGTATAGGCGCGGGCTGCTGACACCCCGGTGTCAGGAGGCTCTGGCCCATATACTTTGAAGAAGCATGTCCATTGAGAGTCCGACCCTATCTATGCCCGCATTTGCCCCCGTTGACGAGCAGCTTGACCTGATTACAAAGGGGGCTGCGGAGCTTGTGCCGGCGGCCGAAAGCGGCGCGCCGGATGCACTTCGGGCGCGGCTCGAGGAGTCGCGCAAGACGGGCGTGCCGCTGCGCATTAAGGCCGGCTTTGATCCGACGGCTCCGGATCTGCACCTGGGACATACGGTGCTGATGCGGAAGCTGCGCCACTTTCAGCAGCTTGGCCACACGGTCATCTTTCTGATCGGCGACTCGACGGCGCTGATTGGCGACCCGACCGGCCGCAATGTAACGCGCAAGCCGCTGACGCGCGAGGAGATTGAGGCGAACGCCGAGACCTACAAGGAGCAGGTGTTTCGGATTCTCGACCCGGAGAAGACCGAGGTTCGTTACAACTCGGAGTGGCTGGACGGCTTGAACTACTACGACATGGTGAAGCTGCTGGCGCAGTTCACCGTGTCGCAGATGTTGGAGCGCGAGGACTTTCATAAGCGCTTTCAGGAAGAACAGCCGATCTCGCTGCACGAGATGATCTATCCCATCGCGCAGGGGTATGACTCGGTGGCGCTGAAGTGCGATGTGGAACTGGGCGGCACGGATCAGAAGTTCAACCTGATGCGCGGACGCGATCTGCAGCGGCACTTCGGCCAGAAG
The DNA here is from genome assembly GCA_035572415.1 of Acidobacteriaceae bacterium. Taxonomy (GTDB): domain Bacteria; phylum Acidobacteriota; class Terriglobia; order Terriglobales; family Acidobacteriaceae; genus Edaphobacter. Next base: position 6,842 of record DATNAU010000223.1, on the reverse strand, counting down.
CCACAGATCATCCTGATGACGCCGATTCTGGAAGGCCTCGACGGCGTGCAGAAGATGTCGAAGTCGCTCGGCAATGCGATCGGCATCAAGGAGCCGCCGGCGGAGATGTACGGGAAGCTGATGTCGATCTCCGATGAATTGATGTGGAGGTACTGGACGTTCCTGACGGACCTTCCACAGTCGAAGATTGATGCGATGCGCGAGCGCGTGAAGGACGGCGCGGTGCACCCGATGGATATGAAGAAGGAACTCGCGCTGACAATCACCGCGGGGTTCCACGGAGCGGAGGCTGCTGAACAGGCGGCGCAGGGATGGTCGACGCAGTTTCAGCAGAAGGGCGTTGCGGCGGATCTGCCGGAGGTTGAAGTGTCGGCGACTTCCGATGGTCTTGTGGCGGATGGCGTCGTGAAGCTGCCAAAGCTGTTGGTGCTCGCGGGGCTCGCAGCCTCGGCGGGTGAGGCGCAGCGAAAGATCGGCGAGAATGCGGTCTCGGTGAACGGCGAGAAGGTAACGGAGCGCAGTGTGTCTCGCGAGGCGCTGGGCGATACTCCTGCGTTGAGACTCGGCAAAAAGGCCGTCCGCGTGCGGTGGGTGGACTGAGACGATGCCGCTTCGCCGCATGACGGGACGTGAGCGTTCGGAGGCTGCGAACTGGCAGCTTGCGGCTCTGCTTGCGTTCACTGCCGGCGTGGTGGATGTGACCGGGTACTTGGGCCTGCGGCAGTTCACCTCACATATGTCCGGCATAACCGCGACACTTGCGACAGAACTGGGCACAGAGGGCGTACGAGTGATGACTCGACCGGCGATGGTGCTGGGGTGCTTCCTTGCTGGCGCAGCTTTCTGCGCGGTGGTGGTGAACTGGGAGCGGCGACGCAATCGCGAAAGCCTGTTTGCGGTGCCGGTGGCGATTGAGGCGTTGCTGCTTGCCGGAGTCGCGGTCTTCGGTGGCACGGGACATCTGTTCGCGTCGCTGGCCGTGATGGGCTTCAGCATGGGGTTGCAGAACGCGGTGATTACGAAGATCTCGGATGCAGAGATTCGTACGACACATGTGACGGGCACGATCACGGACATCGGGATCGAACTGGGCCGGCTGTTCTATTGGAATCGCACTCCGAGAGGGACGGAAGTGCGCGCTGACCGTCGCAAGCTTGCGTTGCTGACGTTGCTGGTTGTGCTGTTCCTCGGCGGAGGTGCGCTGAGCGCAGTAGTGTTTCACCGGCTTGGGTTTCTGCTCATGCTGCCACTGGCGGCGGCTCTGGCGTCGATCACGGTTTTGCCGATTGCGGCAGACGTCACCGCAGGCCGGGCCTGATCAAACGTTTGCGGATCTCGTGGTCCTGCATACTTCGCGCCAAAGTGGATGTTTGTTTCGAGGCGACGGTAACTATTTCCGTGGGACGATGCAATCACCTCTTTAGGTTCAGCAAAGCGCGTCATAAGCTGGGAGCGACCTAGCGGAGGCGATAGTGGCGTTGCGCACGGCCAATATTGTGGGTTCGGGACCGAACGGGTTGTCGGCTGCGGTGACCTTGGCGCAGTGCGGCGTGGCTGTGACGGTGTTTGAGCGCAACGAGAACATCGGTGGCGCGTGCTCGACGGCTGAGTTGACGCTTCCGGGCTTCAAGAATGACGTTGGGTCGTCGTGCTTTCCGCTGGGTGTGGCGTCGCCGTTCTTCCGTTCATTGCCGCTCGAAGAGTTTGGGCTGCGCTGGATTGAGCCGCCGGCGCCACTGGCGCATCCGCTGGACGATGGAACGGCTGTGATGCTGGAGCACGATGTCGATGCGACGGCGGCTCAGTTCGGGCAGCACGACGCGCGGGTGTGGCGGGCGCTGATGGGGCCTTCGGTGCGCGACTGGGAGGAGCTGGTGGATGCGGTGACAGCGCCGTGGATGGGGCTGCCGCACCGGCTGGATACAATGGCGGGGTTTGGATCGGTCGCATTGTTCCCGGCCCGAGGATTAGCGCGGGCGGTGTTTCAGGAAGAACGGGTGCGGGTGCTGTTTGCGGGAGTGGCGGCGCATGCTGTGCTTCCGCTGACGCATCTCGCGAGCTCGGCGACAGGGCTGCTGCTGACCACAGCCGCGCACACGACGGGATGGCCGGTGGCGGCGGGCGGGGCGCAGAGCATTACGCACGCGCTGGCTGGGTTGTTGCGCTCGCTTGGCGGAAGGATCGTGACGGAGTTCGAAGTGGGCAGCCTTGATGAGCTAGACAGGTTGAATTCCGCGGATATCACGCTGTTCGATACATCACCGAAGATGATGGCGGACGTTGCCGGGGAGGCGTTGACCGATAGCTTTCGGGCGAGGCTCCAGCGTTTTCGGCGCGGGCCGGGAATCTTCAAAGTGGATTATGCACTGCAGCGGCCGATTCCTTGGGCTGCGGCTGAGTGTGGGCGTGCGGCAACGGTTCACCTGGGAGGGACGCTCGAGGAGATTGTCGCGTCCGAGGCAGATGCGTTTGCGGGACGGCAGAATGACAGGCCGTTCGTGATCGTCGTGCAGCCGAGTTTGTTCGATCCGGACCGTGCGCCGTTAGCGGAGGACGGGAGTATGCAGCATACGGCGTGGGCTTATTGTCATGTGCCGAGTGGGTCCGATGAGGATCGGACGGCAGTGATCGAGGCGCAGATCGAGCGGTTCGCGCCAGGCTTCGCGGATTGCGTGCTGGCTCGGCATAGCTGGAGTGCATCGGCGCTGGAGTTGCTGAATCCGAATCTGGAGGCGGGAGATGTTTCGGGTGGGGCAATGACGCTGGAGCAGTTAATCGCGCGGCCGACGCTGCGGGGGTATAGGACTTCGAACCGGGCGATCTATCTTTGCAGTTCGTCGACTCCGCCGGGTGGCGGGGTACACGGGATGTGCGGATATAACGCGGGGCTGGCGGCGCTGGAGGATTGGGGTTGAGGCGCTGGGGTGTGCTTATGCCCCCTCCCCCCGCTTTTTGCGCAAAATCTTCTATCCAAAAGACTTATGGGTGGACCTAAATTGGCAAAATCTTGATTCTAAAGGGTCGGGCGACGCACAGGGTATGCCGGCGAAATTGGGGCGCCAAGGGGGAGGCGTGGCGCCTCTGGCGTGAAGGAGAACTGAGGCTAAGCGGTCGCGCTGGATGCCGGGGCGGCCGGCTGCGCGGCTGGTTTCGGCTTGGGTGCGGCTTCGGCCTTCTTGGAAGGCGCGAGGATGGCGTGCAGTGTGGTGCCTTCCATGCGGGGCATGAACTCGACCACGCCCGCCTCACCTACGTCCTGGATCAAGCGGTTAATGATCTTGTAACCAAGGTCGCGGTGCGACATCTGGCGGCCCTTGAAGCGTAGGCTGGCCTTCACCTTGTCGCCGTCGGTGAGGAAGCGGACTGCCTGGTTCTTCTTGGTCTGGTAGTCGTGTTCGTCCACGGTGACCGAGAACTTGACTTCCTTGATGGTGATGACCTTCTGCTTCTTTCGGGCTGCGCGGTCGCTCTTGTCCTTCTCGTAGAGAAACTTTCCGTAGTCCTGGATCTTGCAGACGGGCGGCACGGCGTTGGGTGAGATTTCGACCAAATCTAAAGAGCGCTCACGTGCAATCTTCAGGGCGTCGAACGGCGCCATAACACCCAGCTGTTCACCGTTTTCGTCGATGACGCGGATTTCGCGAGCGCGAATGCGCTCATTGGTGCGGATAAAGGACTTTTGCGAACGTTTGTCGAGAGGTGGGATAGCGCAGTCTCCGGCACGCCGGTTGGGCGTGCTTATGTATGGATGTTGGATGCGCCCGTTTGCGCGAGCGCGTCAGGCCAGGGAGGATTTAAGTGTAGCATCCGCTGCGGTGTGCTCAGCAGGAGCTCGACGTAAGGGGAATGTAACTTTCGAGTGGACCTGGTGAGAATCAATCGTGGTGAGTTCGAAAGTTCGCAATGCGAGTTCGGCGAGGGTCGAGCGAGACACAAATTGTCACCTAGATGACGGTGCAAGTTGCCGGAAGCTTGCGCCCTGGTCTGGGTAGCTGAGAATATGAGGCGGACAAAGGCACCCCGATTTTGAGTGCCGGATGAGCCCGCTGCGGAACGCAGTGAGCCCTGGAGGTTTGACTTGCCGAAGCGCCGTGTACTGCTGGTGGACGATGAAGTGGCCGTGCTGTTGACGATGAAGGCCGTGCTCGAGATATCGGGATTCGATGTAGATACGGCGACGTCGGCACACGAAGGCCGGTCTAAGATTCGGACGCGCGAGTACCAGATGGTGATCACCGATATGCGAATGGAGTCGGATGCGGCGGGTCGCGAGGTGATTCAGGCGGCGCGGACGGCGCCGTACCACCCGGCAGTGGCGCTGCTGACGGCGTTCCCTGTGGAGCAGGACGACTGGATGGAGATGGGCGCGGATCGCATGCTGGTGAAGCCGATGCAGACACCCGTGCTGATTCGGCAGTTGGAGAAGCTGTTGGAGAGTCACGCTGAGAAGCTGGCTAAAATTTCGTCGGCTGCAGCACCGCGGGCGAGCGACGGGAAGGCTGCAGCGAAGAAGGCGCCGGCTAAGACGTCTGGAGCGAAGCGGCCAGTTGGTAAAAAGCCGGTGAAGAAGGCTATCCCCAAAAAGACTGGCGCGAAAAAGGCTGCCGCGAAAAAGACTGCAGGCCGGAAGCGTTGAGACTGGAGTTCGCTCTTCCGATGGGGAGCGCAGCGAAGCGCAAAGGCATCTAATCGGGCTAGTTCCGCTTCACACGAATTAGAGCCCGGTGTGACATATTTCGCACCAGTGCACTTTTTTCTTTGCCGCGAGAAGAGACTCCTGCATGGAATTTCACATCAGCCGCGAGATCCGCGATCGGCTCGAGCTGGATGACCTGCTGTTCAGCTATACGGGGAATGTTGTCTTTGCGAATGTGGCGGCCGCGCGGAAGATGGCGCAGGCGCTCAACAAGGCTCGGGGGACAGAGAACGATCCGGACCGGGTAATTCACGCCGGTGCGCTGTACGCGATGGGGATGATCGACGAGCTGAACCATGCGCTCGTCGCGCGCTTCCGGAAGGAGAAAGACCCGGAGGTGCTGAGGGCGGCGGTCCGCTGGATGACGGAGCATGCCGACTCGGTGCAGGTGGAGAAGCTGCTGCGCACGTTCACCGAGCGTTTTCCGAACACGCCGGTATATCGCGGGAAGATGTCGCCTGCGGAGTGGCTCGCGCTATCGACCGAAGGGATGCCGAATCGCGAGGCCGCGGTTGAGGAACTGCTTCTGCTGTGGCTGGCGAATATCAACCCGGCGTTCAAGCCGTTTCGTGAGCTGTACTCGGATGCGACGTTGCGGGAGCAGACGGTTTACGGGAAGGCGACGGAGACGCTGCCGGAGTACTTCAAGACGCGGCCGAAGCTGGCGCCCGAGGTAGGCAGCCTGCTGGATGCGCTCGAGGCGCCGATGAAGGCGTCGCCGGAATCGTTGACGGGACAACTTGATTTCATTCGCGAGCACTGGACGCCGTATCTCGGTGCGGATTTGAAGCGGGTGCTGCTGGCGATCGATACGCTGCGCGAAGAGGACCTGGCGATCTGGATGATGTTTCATCCGCCGGGGCCGGACTTTCACCGGCATGGGCCTCCGGGCGGCGGCGAGGGGTTTGTCGGCGACGAGTACATCGGGTTCGAGGACCAGTGGTACATCGACGCGGAGGGCAAGCGCAGACGGCGGTATGCAGCGGACTACCAGGCTCCGCTGAATGAGTACGAGGCGTTCTCTGCGGACCAGGCCTGGATGCCGAATGTGGTGATGCTCGCGAAGAGCACGTACGTGTGGCTCGAGCAGCTATCGAAGAGATACGGGCGGCACATTCATCGGCTGGACCAGATTCCGGATGAGGAGCTTCGGATCATGGCCGAACGCGGGATGACGGCGCTGTGGCTGATTGGATTGTGGGAGCGCAGCGTGGCGTCGCGGACGATCAAGCGACTGCGCGGGCACCATGATGCCGTGGCGAGCGCGTATTCGCTGAAGCGATATGACATTGCAGAGGACCTGGGCGGAAACCAGGCGTATGAGTATCTGCGCAATCGCGCGGCGCACTTTGGGGTTCGGCTCGCGAGCGATATGGTGCCGAATCACATGGGCATCGATTCGGATTGGGTGATCGAACATCCGGAGTGGTTTCTGTACCGGTGGGAGAGCCCGTTTCCGAGCTACAGCTTCAATGGACCGGATCTGTCGACGGACTCGCGTGTAGAGATCAAGATCGAGGATCACTACTACGATCAAACGGATGCGGCCGTTGTGTTTCGGCTGAGGCATCACTCGAACGGCGCGACGCGCTTTGTGTATCACGGCAACGATGGGACGACGTTTGCGTGGAATGACACGGCGCAGATCGACTACTCGCAGGCGTATGTGCGCGAGCAGGTGATCCAGGCGATTCTGCATGTCGCGCGGCTGTTTCCGATCATTCGCTTTGATGCGGCGATGGTGCTGGCGAAGAGGCACGTGCAGCGGTTGTGGTTCCCGCTGCCAGGGGCGGGCGGGTCGATTCCTTCGCGCGCAGAGAATGCGATGAGCCAGGAGGAGTTCGACAGGCTGATGCCGCATGAGTTCTGGCGCGAAGTGGTGGACCGCGTGGCGACAGAGGTGCCGGGAACGCTGCTGCTGGCGGAGGCGTTCTGGCTGCTCGAGGGGTACTTTGTGCGAACGCTGGGCATGCATCGTGTGTACAACTCGGCGTTTATGAACATGCTGCGCGATGAGGAGAACGCGAAGTACCGCAGCTATTTGAAGAAGACGATTGAGTTCGATCCGGACATTCTGAAGCGCTATGTGAACTTCATGTCGAACCCGGATGAGCGGACGGCGATTGATCAGTTCGGCACGGGCGAT
>DATNAU010000222.1:0-33750 GCA_035572415.1 Acidobacteriaceae bacterium | reverse complement strand
CGGCCATAACGCTGCGCAGGTGCTCCGAAGGGGTGACGAACACCACGAACTCCGCGTCGAACACCGCAGCCGCCGCATCCGCCGTTACTCGAACATCGAACGGAACGGTATAGCCGGGCAGGTACTGCAGATTTTCGCCTGTCTCAGTCAGCCGTTCCGCAAGCAGTTCGGAATGCGACCAGAGTGCGATCGCGTGCCCGCCTCGCCGCGCCAGAGAAATCGCCAGCGCTGTTCCCCAGGCTCCTGCGCCGAGCACTGCAATCCGGCTCACGTGCCCGCCTTCCGCGCCGACGCAGCCGCCGGATCCCGCTTGTCCTTCGAGCCGAACCGGTTTTCGGTACCCTTCAGGAGGCGCCCTATGTTGGGGTAATGCTTGATGAGGACCAGCGCGGGAATAAAAAGGAAACCGAACCACACGACCGGCGTGCGCTGTGTGACAAAGTGGAACCCGATCAACGGAAATGTCGCCGAACCTACGACGGACGCCAACGAAACATATCGCGAGATCGCGAAGATCACAACAAACACCAGGAGTGCAGCTACTGCCGATTGCCAACTGAGCGCCAGAAAGACTCCCAGCGCGCTCGCCACACCCTTGCCGCCCCTAAACCTCAGCCATACGGGAAAGACATGCCCGCATATGGCCGCGACAGCTGCCGCAACCTCGATGTCGTAGACGCCGACTGCATTGCCGGCGCCGAGTGCGTGGATCGCCAGCGCGTGTGCAATCATGACCCCGGCGTACGCTTTGCCGAGATCAAGCAGCAGAGTCGCAACACCCAGTCCCTTTGCGCCGGAGCGCGCCACGTTGGTCGCGCCGATGTTGCCGCTGCCGGTTGCGCGAATGTCCTGCTTGCGGAAAATGCGCACCAGCAGATAGCCGAAGGGGATCGACCCAAGTAGGTAAGCAATCGCAGTCGGCAGGATCCAGGGATGAACTAGCAAATCCGCAACTCTCTTCCGTCGAAGTCCAAAGCAAGTCTACCAAGCTCGCGCATCCACTATGACGCGGCGACTAGCAACGACTCGACATCGCTCCGGCTCGCCCCCTTGGTGGCTTGCAGTTTCCACTCATTTTGCCGATGGAACGAAGCAAACCAGCAGGTAACTCGGCCTCTCGATAGTTCATAGACCATCACGCTCGCTCTACCGTTCGCGGCAGTGTTTCCGCTATACCAGACGAAACATGCCGACTGGCCAAAGCTCCCGACGCGTCGTTGAAGGTTCGAATCGCTCGGACGCTTTTCGGAACTATGAGGAGCCTTTGGTAGAGGATCTTCTATGTAGCGATGGCCAGCCCGCAGAAATGACCATTGGCTCACGACCCTGCTTGGGGCAAATGGTGGGAATGTGACTTTGTCCTGATAGAACTCTTGGAGCGCAGCGTCAAATCGGTTCATGAAGGCCGGGAAGCGAAAGTCCACAGTTCCGATACCCGAGAATCGAAGCCATTTGTGGTCAAACCAGTTATCGATTTGAACAATCCAAAGCTCGGCCGGCTCGTTGCGGCCGACTAGCCCATTTACCAACGAACTGAGCATCATTACGAAATATGGGTCGTCTGTTTTCGTGACGGCGATCTCTATTGGTATCGACATGCTAGGTCCCTTCATCCGCGTTCGAGCAATCCCCTGCGCAACAGTTCCAATGCGTGCTGGCTCGCCCACAGCCGAATGCGGTCGCGATCGCCGGAGATGTTCAGCTCGGTGACCCGCGTCTTCTTCTCATCCGAGAAGGAGATTGCCACATAGACCAGCCCGATCGGCTTGTCGGCATCCGGACCGGGCTCACCCGGTCCCGGACCGGCGATGCCCGTCACAGCGAGACCGACGTCGGCGCCCGTGCGTCTGCGAATGCCTTCGGCCATGGCTTTCGCGACCGCCTTCGATACCGGACCATCGTTTGCGATCATCTCCGCCGGCACATCGGTGAACTCCATCTTGAGGGCATCAGCGTAGACTACTGCGCCGCCGAGAAAATAGCGTGATGCACCTGGAATGGAGGTGAGCCGCTGCGCGACCAACCCGCCGGTGCAACTCTCCGCGACAGCGAGCGACAAGTGCCTGAGCCCCAGCATCAGCAGCACCATCTCCTCCAGCGTTTCGCCATGCGAAGAGAAGATCGCCTCAGCCATCTCGGCTTCAATGCGCTCCACGAGTTCGTCCACGCGCGCCTGCGCTTCTTCCCTGCTGGGCTTGGCGCAGACGAAGTGGAGTTGAATCTCGCCGGAACCGGCGAGGATCGTCGTCTGCACATCGCGATACGTCTTGTAGATCGGCGCCGTGCGCTTGTCGACCTGGGATTCCGGGACGAGCGCCATGCGAACCATTCTGGTCGCCAGGCTGCGTTCCGGCAGAGTGGCCTTAAGCCGCGGCGCGCACTCAGATTCGTACATCGCCTTCAGCTCTTTTGGCGGTCCGGGCAGCAGGACAATGATTTTGCGATGGCGGCCGACGACTGTATCGATGTACTGGCCGGGCGCGCTGCCGGTCGCGTTTTCCAGAAGCTCCGCACCGTCAAGGACATCTGCCTGCTTGGCATTGTTCTCCGGCATGGTCACACGGCGCGCGGCGAACCGTTTGTACATCGCAGCAAGCACGTCGTTGTTGCGGCGCAGGCGTAGTCCCAGCGCCGCGGCGACGCCTTCACGCGTCAAGTCGTCTTCCGTGGGGCCAAGGCCGCCCGAGAAGATGACGACATCGGCGCGGCCGATGGCCACCTTCGCTGCGTCGGTCAGATGGGCCAGGTCGTCACCGACGATGGTCTTGAATGCGACCTGCACGCCCAGTTCATTGAGCCGTGCGGTGAGATAGAGCGAGTTGGTGTCCTGCCGGAAGGGCGTCAACATCTCCGAACCGGCGGCAATAATTTCAGCAATCATCGTGCTGTTTCGATGCTATCGCGAGAGAGGCTACACCAGCTTTCTTCCCTCAATGCCCAGCGAAACATGGTACAGGGCGTCTTTGGTGGCAAGCGCGGCGCAGCCGTCCTCCAGAAAAGCGAGACCAACGAGATTGTTGCCCGACACAGCCAGCGACGCCTCGCGTTGCGGGGTAATCCTGACGATCCCACGCTGTCCGTGCAGGGATGCAGCGACGTAGAGGTTTCCCTCAACGTCCAGCGCCATGCCCTGCGCGCGGCCGAGGCCCTGATAGAAAACCGACGTCTTGCCGTCGCGATCGATCGCCCAGATCGCCTGATTGCTGGAGGTGGTCGGTCCGGTGACAAAGAGGACGCCGGCATCATTGAAGGCGAGGTGGTAGGCGGCTACGCTCGGCTCGAGGGTAGCGTAGACAAAGATTTCGCGGTCCGTCACCGGATCGCCTGCAGCTGAAGTCTTTCCTCGATCCGGACCCACTCTGAAAATGGTTCCCGAACGGTCCCCGACATAAAGATTGCCTTCGGCGTCGAACGCAATCCCTGTCGCAATGCCCATGCCTTCGGCATAGGTGGACATTGCGCCTTCGGGCGAGATTCGGTAGACCGTTCCCTCCGCGCGCGAGCTGACGTAGAGATAGCCATCGGGCCCAAAGGCGAGACCAGTCGCATTGAGCAAGTCGCGCACGAAAGGCCGCATCTGAAAATCGCGGGCGATCGAGTAGATGGAAACCGGAACACTCTGTCCACGCGGGCCTGAAACAGTAGCAAAAACACTGCCGTCCCCGTCGACCGCGGGATTCGCGACCGGATGCAGGTTTTCCGCCATCGGGACTGCGACGCGCAACTCCAGCGGATTGCTCGTGTGCTCGCGCTTCATTGCGTCCACCGCGGTCACCACAATGTTCCCGGAGATCGCGCCATCCGGTACGCGAATGACTGCACGCTTCGGCCTGCTCAGGGCCAGGTAACCGGGAGTATCTCCCACCATCACGCGCGGTGAAATGCCGCAGGCTGCCGACAGACCCGCACCGGTTACTTCCACCTCACCGCCCGGCATTGCCGCCGGCGGCTGCAGCGCATCCAGCCTCGGCAGCTCAGATTTATGCGGCAGCGCGCTCATCGTCTCTTTAGCCTAGCTGCGCCGTATCCCAGACGCAAACCAGCCGGCTCAAGGCTTCTTAAACTTCGGCGGATATTTCGAGATCAGTTCCGTGACTGCCTTGTCGATACGCTGATCATTCTTATCTCCTGAGTTGGCCGCCTGCGTTGTGACGGTGCCGCGCCAGAGCAGGTTGTGAGTTTTGGTGTCATAAATATCGATGACCAACGTGTCGACGGGAACATCGGCAGGGATGGCTTCCGAATCGAGGAAGCCGGAAGCCCATGGGCGCTGCCAGCTATAGGTACCATTCAAGCCGGAGTAAAAGTCAGCAAACTCCTGTTTGTCTTTCGTGGCCTCAACGGCAGTGATGGTAACGTCACCGCCTGATCCGACTTGCGTCATGTAGCGGCCCTTCATGTCGCGATTGAGAGCGATTGTGATCCGGTTTTCGACCGACGGGTCCGTCGCATGAACCTTGCCCCATGAATACGTCTTGAACTTCAGAAAGTTGACAGTGTGGTCATAGTCGATATTGACGGCCTGAGCAAAAACCGGAGCGACCATTGCAGCCGTGAACAACACAGCCGCCCAAATACGTATAAGAGCTTTCATAAAGTCTTCCTCCAAATTGTTCTGAGAACCGCGCTGCCCTCTTCCCAGACGGGGCCGCTTCGAATTCCTTTGCCACTGCAGACGAGTGCAAGGCGCAAGAAGATTCTGTTGGGAATGCGAATCGACGAGGCAGGGTTGCCCGGGTTCGGAGACAGTTTGGATCAGGGGCGCTGCCCGGGTGCAGGCAAACGAACTGATTGGCTGCACATCGCGTAAACTGGTGTTTAGGTGCGTTTGTAAGCTCCGGCGGATCGTTAAAGGACGAAGAGTTTTGTTCAATCAGACACTGGCGAAGGTATTTGGCACCAGCAATGAGCGCGCGGTGAAGCGCATGCTGCCCAGCGTGGCGCGGATCAACGCGCTCGAGGAGGACATGAAGGCACTCTCCGACGAGCAGCTGCGCGCGAAAACGGCTGAGTTCCGGCAGCGGATCACGGATGCAGTTGCGGCAGAAGCCATCGATCCCAAGGACGAGGATGCTGCCGACCGGATTCGCGCGGCGGAACAGCGTGCTCTGGATGAGATTCTGCCCGAAGCGTTCGCGGTGGTGCGAGAGGCCGGCGTCCGCGCCGTGGGAATGCGGCATTTCGATGTGCAATTGATCGGAGGGATGGTCCTGCACTCCGGCAAGATCGCCGAGATGAAGACGGGCGAAGGCAAGACGCTGGTGGCGACGCTTCCCTGCTATTTGAATGCCCTGGCCGGACATGGCGTGCATGTAGTCACCGTCAATGACTATCTCGCCAAGCGGGATGCCGAGTGGATGGGCAAGATCTACGGCTTCCTCGGGCTTTCGGTTGGCGTGATCGTGCATGACCTGAGCGACGACCAGAGGCGTGCGGCCTACGGAGCCGATATCACTTATGGCACGAATAACGAGTTCGGCTTCGACTATCTGCGCGACAACATGAAGTTCGAGATCAAGGACACAGTCCAGCGCGGGCATTACTACTGCATCGTGGACGAGGTGGACTCGATCCTGATCGACGAGGCCAGGACCCCCCTCATCATCTCCGGCCCAACCGATCAGACAACGGACAAGTACGCTCGCGTGAATGTGATCATTCCTCAGCTGGAAGAAGGCGAGTTGGTCGAGACGCTGGAGACCAAGACATGGTCCGGCGACTACGTAATCGATGAAAAAGCGCGCGCCATCACCATCACGGACGAGGGGTGGGAAAAGGTTGAAAAGCTGCTGGGAATCGGCAACATCGCCGATCCGGAGAACTGGGACCTGAAGCACCACGTCGAGGTTGCCGTGAAGGCGCACGCGCTGTACAAGCGCGACGTGGAATACGTCGTGAAGGACGGCGAAGTGATCATCGTCGATGAGTTCACCGGGCGCCTGATGCCGGGCCGGCGATGGTCCGATGGGCTGCATCAGGCGATCGAAGCGAAAGAGGGAGTGTCTATCCGCAAGGAAGACCAGACGCTGGCGACGATCACTTTCCAGAACTACTTCCGCATGTACAAGAAGCTCGCCGGCATGACGGGTACGGCGGAGACGGAGGCGAGCGAGTTCGACAGCATCTACAAACTGGACATCGTGGTGATTCCGACCAATCGGAAGATGCTGCGGATTGAAAACCATGACGTGGTTTATCGCACAGCGAAAGAGAAGTACTTCGCTGTCGCCGACGAAATCGCGCGGCTCCACGAATTGCGGCAACCGGTCCTGGTGGGCACCACCTCGGTCGAAAAATCGGAATTGCTGAGCGAGCATTTGAAGCGCAAAGGCGTACGCCACTCTGTACTCAACGCAAAGTTCCACGAGAAAGAGGCGGAGATCGTTGCGCAGGCAGGCCGGCTGGGCATGGTGACCATCGCAACGAACATGGCAGGCCGCGGCACCGACATCCTGCTTGGCGGCAACGCGGAGTTCATGGCACGGCAGGAGCTGGTCAAGAAGCAGCAGGCGCGCGCGGTCTCGGCGGCGGAAGGCGCGATCTCGCCCAATGCAGGACCCGGGATGGTGCGCTTCTACTACTCCGGGCAGGAATTCGAAACCACCGAAGAAGCCTGGAAGGCGGCACTCAGCGCACATCAGGCAACGGCGGAGGCTGAACACGATCAGGTCGTCCAGGTGGGGGGATTGCACATCCTCGGCACGGAGCGCCATGAGTCGCGACGCGTGGACAATCAGTTGCGCGGACGCGCAGGGCGCCAGGGAGATCCCGGCGCATCGCGATTCTTTCTCTCGCTCGAAGACGACTTGATGCGTATCTTCGCGCGTGAGTGGGTGAGCACTCTGCTGCAGCGGCTGGGCATGGAAGAGGGAGTGCCGATCGAAAGCAAGATGATCTCGCGGCGCATCGAGAAGGCCCAGGAGGCCGTCGAAGCTCAGAACTTCGAGAGCCGCAAACACGTCCTTGAGTACGACGACGTGATGAACAAGCAGCGCGAGGCCGTGTACGGCCTTCGCCGCCAGCTGATGGAGGGAACGGACCAGCGGCAGCTCATCACGGAGGATTACGTCGCCAACATTCTGTCAAACATTCTCGACGAGCATGCGCCGGAGAAGATACACCCCGACCAGTGGAATACCGATGCGATTTTCGAAAAGATCTTTGACATCTTCGGCGCAAAGCTGAAAGAAGGACCGGATGCGGTCGACCCTTCGACGCTCAACCGCCATGAACTAGGCGAAACAATTTACGAAAAAGTGCGGGCTCGCTACGAGGTGAAGGAGCAGATCATCGGTGCGCCGAACATGCGCTACCACGAGCGCATCGTAATGCTGAGCGTACTGGACGGTCTTTGGAAAGACCACCTGCTGGCGATGGACCACCTGAAGGAAGGCATCGGCCTGCGCGGCTATGCGCAGCAGGACCCGCTGGTCGCGTACAAGAAAGAGTCCTTTGAGATGTTCGAGGCGATGATGCTGGAGTTTCAGCAGAACACGGTGCGTCACCTCTTCCGTATGCAGATCATCGGGCCGGACGGCAACCCCATCGAGAGCCTGGATCAACTGCCGCCCCGGCCTGCCGTGGGCGGCCCGACAGCCGACCGTCCAGTTTTGCAAGGCGGCCCTCCAAGACCGGAGCGGCTGATGCCGTCGCAAGCCAGCTTGCCGCTGGATGGGGATGGGTTGGCGAATAGCCACGCGCCAGTGCCGATCCAGACAAAGGCTCCGGCCACAACGATCGACGCGCTGGAGCGCGAGTTTGAGCGCAAGAAGAAGCGCGAGTTGGAGATGGCGCGAGCCGCGAGCGCCTCATCAAGCACCAATGGCAATTCGCCGCGCGTCACTGGAGAGAAGGTCGGCCGCAATGATCCATGCCCGTGCGGCTCAGGGAAGAAGTACAAAAAATGCCACGGAGCGAACGGGTAGCGCTACTTCTTCTCGACCTCGTCCATCAGCAGATTGGCCTTGGTAGCAAGCGTATGCGCGCCCTCCGCGTCGCCGGTCCTCAGCGCCTTCTGCGCTTGATCGAGATAATTGCGGGCCTGACGGACTTCCTTCTTCTGTGCCGAAGCGATCTGTGATGAGAGCGCACCGATGCGCTTGAGGACCGCGTTGATCAGGTCCACGGCTTGCTGGGAGGTGTGCGTAGTGTCCTCTCCGCCAGCTGACAGTGCTCCGATTGCGAGGGTGGCCGCGGAGGCGTCGTTGGCGGCGACCTGCACCGGCGGTTCAGATTCTTTGACCACTGGCGTAGCCCGGCGGCGCGGCGCGGTTGGAGGTTCCTCAGCGGGAAAAGGGCCAAGCTCAGGTTCAGGCACCATCGCTATCGATGGCGGATTCTCTGGAGGGGAGGGTTCCAGTTCAATGGGCGCAAGCGCCCCGATTGGGAGTTGTGGACGCACCGGTTTGTGGTGGCATCCCGCGAGCCCCAGAGCGAGAATCAGGGCAAATGGCGTCGCGAAACGCGCGCCAGGCCGAACCCGCGCCAGGTGCCGTACTGGATGTCGCTGGGGAATCAAGCGATCTCCTTACCGTTCATCTTAGTTGTGACTGAGGGGCCTGATGGGTCGGAAGCTGCCGCGACCGCTGCGGTTGCCCCGTTGCCTCCCAAATCCTGACCGAGTTGCGCCGGCTTGCGAGGGTCCACAGAGCTTACTGAAAGCGGGATCAGGAGTGTGAACGTAGTGCCCCGCGCTGGGGAACCAGGATCGGCATTCGACCGCACCTCCAGCGAGCCGCCGTGCAGCTGCAAAATGCGATAGGTCATTGCCAGGCCGATGCCGGAGCCGCGCGCTTTGGTTGTGAAGTAGAGATCGAAGATACGAGGCAGCAGCGATTCCGGAATACCGACGCCATTGTCTGCAATCTCGACGAGGGCGAGGCGCTGATCGCGGCGCACCGTCGTTCGCACCAGGCCGCCTTCCGGCATTGCCTGCATTGCGTTCAGGATTAGATTCAGCAGCGCCTGGCGCACCAGTTCGGCATCGACCCTTACCGGCACAGGCGCGGGGGGTGCGTTGGACTCCACCGCGACGCCATGCTCTTTCAACTCCTCGCCTGCGAGTTCAATCGTCTGTTCGACGACGCGGCGGAGATCGTGGTCTCGAAGGTCGAGATCCATCGGCCGCGAAAAATCAGCGAGCGTCTCCACAACGCGGTCCAGCCGGCGCATCTCGTCGGAAAGAATCTCGACATGCTTTTGGGCGCTCGGCGCATCGAAGCTCCCGGCCGCGAGCTTGCCGCGCAGCAGTTCCAGATGGACGACCATGGCGTTGATGGGATTCTTAACTTCATGTCCAACATTCGCGGTCAGCCGGCCAATGGCCGCCAGCCGGCGCGAAACTTCGAGTTCCTGCTCCAGCTCTCGCGCGGAGCCGGTGTCACGCAACGTCAGCAGAGTGCCCAGGCCCCGCTCCGAAGCGCCGGTCACTGTGCCTTCGCTGGAACTATCCCCGATGCGATCGAGCGAAATCTGCACCTGACGTCCATCCTCCAGTACAACCGTCTCGGCGGAGATATGGATTCCGCCGTGGAATGCAGCCAGAACAGCATCGCCCAGCGCCGTGCCGGGCAGGAATATCTGCTCGATCGCCATACCCACCATTTCGTCGGGAGGCGGCCCGCCCGGACGGTTGAGGAAATAGGCTACTGCGTCTGAGACCATCACGGCGCGGCCCTCCGGGGCGAAGAGCACCACACCGTCGCGTAGGGTGTCGAGCATCTGATTGAGATTCGTCTGCAGAGCCGTGTAGCCCTCTTCCCGGCTTCGCAGCTCTCGCCCCAGCCGATCTATGGAACGGGTAACCCGACCGAGCGGATCGCCTCCGCCGGCCGGAGCATCGAGCATCAATGGTTGTTCGAGCACGACGCTGCCGGATGGCTCACCACGCGTCAGCGTCAGGCGTTCGAGCTGCTGGTTGATGGCTTGTAACGGACGCAGCGCGACGGCCGAGAGCAGCGCGGCGACCACAGCGGATGCGATCGTGGCCAGCAGTGCAAATTCCAGCGCGGCGGAGAGCCACGGCTTGTACGCATAGTTCAGAAAGTGTGTGCTGACCCCGATATGCACCACGAGAAAAGGCAGCTTGTTGCGCTGGATATCTTCGGAGATGTCCAACACGTGCGGGCGTCCGAACAGTTCCCGGACCTGGCCGATAATGCTGCCCTGAAGCATCGATGCGAAACTGGCTCGCCGGGGCGCGTACTGGTTGACGGCATCGGGATCCGTTGAAACCAGAGTGAGGCCATTGGCATCCGTTACACTCACGTCCTGCACGTCGAGCGAGGAACGGTTGATGGTGTGCATCGTGTTGAGCAGCTCGCTGTTGCTGCGCAATGCGCCGGCTACAGCAGCATGGAAAGCCGCTATAGGATCTGGCGCGTTTGGATCCGGCGGATGCGTCTGCAGACCTGACCGGACAGCCTCGATTGCGGCGCTCTGGACCGTTCGGGCCAAAATGTCATTCGAGGCATAGGTATTGTCAATGCGCTGATGGAGCAACTGACCAAGAAAAACCGTAGAGAGCACCAGCACGATAGCGAACGTGAGGCCACCGGCGGTAAGCACGAGCTTTGTTCGCAGACCCATCGAAGGTTCTCGCTATTCCGCCGTCGCTTCGGACGAAATGCTGGCGTACTCTTTCAGCTTGTTCTGCAGTGTCTTGGTGGTGATGCCCAGGATTTCCGCTGCGCGGGTTTTGTTGTTGTGCGTCGATTCGAGCGTCTTCAGGATGAGTTGACGCTCTGCTTCATCCACTGTCGTTCCAACCGGAACATGGACGGTACGCTCGTCGTCAGGCGGCTCGGCCCGCGTAGCCGCAACCGCCGCAGGCGGCGCAGGTGACGGGCCCGTGGCGTACCCAGCGTCCCCGAAATTGGGAGGCAGATGCTCCACCTTCAGCAGGCCGGAGTGTGCAAGCACGGTGGCGCGCTCGATCGTGTTGCGCAACTCCCGCGCGTTCCCCGGCCAGCGCCAGGCAAGCAAGCGGTCCAGCAGGTCGGGAGCGATGCCTATGACCGAGCACCCGTGGCGCTGATTCATGTCCTCGATCATCTTGGAGGCCATGGCAGGTATGTCCTCTGCATGCTCACGCAGCGGCGGCATCTGAATGTTGAACACGTTCAACCTGTAATACAGGTCGCCGCGAAGCTGGCCGGACGCGACCGCCTGCTGCGGGTCTTTGTTGGTCGCTGCGACCACGCGCACGTCGACGGGCGTCTCCACCTTGCTGCCCAGGCGGCGAAGCTTGCGATCCTCAAGAACCCGCAGCAGCTTAGCCTGTGTGGGGGCAGGCATCTCGCCAATCTCGTCAAGCAGAAGCGTCCCCTCCTCCGCGAGCTCAAAGCAACCTGCACGACGCTCGATGGCTCCGGTGAATGCCCCCTTTTCGTGCCCGAAAATCTCGCTTTCGATAAGGGTTTCAGGAATTGCCGCACAATTGACCGCGATAAATGGTTTGTTGCGTCGCGAGCTGAGCTCATGGAGAGATCGCGCAACCAGTTCTTTGCCGGTTCCGCTCTCTCCGGTGACAAGTACAGAGACATTGGACGGGGCAACGCTCTCGATGATGCGATAGATGGCCTGCATCGGGCGTGAGGAACCGACGAGCGAGCCAAGCCGTCCCGTCTCCGCGGCTGGGCGGCGCGCGGCGACCTGCGTTTCGACGGTGACGTTGTCTTCACGCTGGCGATTCGCGCTCTGCAGTATCGTACGCAAACGCACGGGATCAACCGGCTTGGGGATGTAGTCGTACGCGCCGGTACGCATGGCTTCTACCGCGGACTCAATGGAGCCTTGCGCCGTGAGCATGATCACAATAGTTTGCGGTTGCGATTCCTTGATGCGCGTCAGCAGCTCCATGCCGTCCATGCGCGGCATTTTCAGGTCTGTAACCACGATCCCCGGCGACCACTGCCGCACTCGTTCGATGCCCTCGACGCCATCCGCCGCGCACTCCGCACGAAAGCCCCAGGAGGCCACGAGTTCCGTCAGTCCGGTGCGGGCATGGGCTTCATCCTCGACGATCAAAACCTTTTCTGACACTTCCACCTTCTTCAATTGACGCTGCGATGTGCGGGCCCGGGTGGCCACAAGGCTCAGCCTTGAGTATCAAGTCTGACGGGAGCTATGGGCAAGCTCGCCAACGCGAGGTGACCATCTGGATTAGATGCGTTTAGGCTGGATGCTATGAGCCACGACGAGCCTCTGAATCCCGAGATCACAGTGCAGCGCTTCGCGGAGTTGCGCGGTCAGGCCGGGAATGACGCGCCAATTCTGCTCGACGTGCGTGAGCCGTGGGAGCCTGCGATTGCACAGATTCCGGGATCGCTGTTGATGCCGATGGGCGAGGTAAGCTCCCGGGCTTACACGGAACTCGATCCGGACGCGCACATCATCGTGGTGTGTCATCACGGGCAGAGGTCTCTTTCGGTGGCAATGTGGCTGCGCCGCGAGGGATTCGAGCGCGCGCAATCGCTGGCCGGCGGGATCGAAGAGTGGGCGCGGGCAATCGACCCACAAATGCCCCGATATTGATATTGAGCCTCGGGCAACGCGTCATCGAGCCCGCGGGTGGGTCTCGTCATACACCCGTTGCACCTGTCCCGTGGTGAGCTGCGTATAGCGTTGCGTGGTGGAAAGTCGCTCGTGGCCCAGCATCTCCTGAATCGCGCGCAGATCGGCTCCCTCCTCCAGCATATGTGTGCCGAAGGCGTGCCGAAGCGTATGGGGATGAAGGTCGGCAGCGAGACCTCGTGCGAGCGCGATCCGCTTCACAATTCGCCCGACGCTGCGGGTCGTCAGGCGCGCAGCCCCGCGTGCGCGCAGGTTCATCACCAGCGGACCGGCATCGATCTGCGCGGCTTTGCCCGCCGCGCGCAAACGGTCCTCGCGCCCGGGCAGGTAGCTGCGGATGGCGAGCGCCGCCTCGTCGCCCAGCGGGACGTAGCGCTGCTTGCGACCCTTGCCGCGGACGAGAATTGCGTCGTTCTTCCACTGAATATCGGGCATGTCGATGCCGACGAGCTCCGAGTTGCGGATACCGCAGCCGTACAGCAACTCGAAGATCATGCGATCGCGCTCCGGCCATGCGACGGCATCGCCGCTCCGGGCGCCAGGCTCAAGCGAGTTGAGCAACCCGTTGACCTCTTCCATGCTCGGCACGCGCGGCAGATGCTGCGGAAGCTTCGGCGTCGAGACAAGCATTGCGGGGTTCTGCGCAATACGATGCTCCTTGGCCAGCCAGCGAAACCACGACCGAATCGCCGCGAGCGCCCGCGCGGCCGAGGCTTTCGTGAGACCGCGGTCATAGAGTTGTCCAAGGTAAGCACGAATGTGGAGATGATCGACCGCCGAGATTGCAGCAGAAGGGCCGAGGGCTTCGCCGAGATAACCTGCAAAGCCGTGCAGTTCGCGGCGATATGCGCGGATCGTATGCGGCGATGCGTTCCTCTCGTTCTCCAGCGTGAAGAGGAACTGCGCGGCGAGCGACTCAAATTCAGTAGCTGCGACCTTCATCGGGGCACCGCCGAAGCTTGCTCATGCGATTCTGTGGCCTCGATACCCTGTTTGCGGCCCTCCGCTTCCAGCCGTCGTCTCCCGCGCGGATGATGTTCGCGGTGGACGCGTTTGAGGTGCTCCATGGCTACATGCGTATAGACCTGCGTAGTCGCAATATCGGCATGGCCCAGCAGCCGCTGCACCGTGCGCAGATCCGCGCCGCGTTCGACCATGTGTGTGGCGCAGGAGTGCCGCAGCATATGGGGGCTGGCCTTGCGGCTCGTGTCCTCTCCCGCGCGAGCAGCCTTGCGAACCATTTCCCAAACCCACTGGCGCGTGAGCGGCTTCCCGCGAATGCTTAGGAACAGGGCCCGCTGAACACGGGCTGCTGCCAGCGTGTTTCGTCCTTCGCGGAGATATTTCTCCAATGCCTCCACGGCGCGCCGGCCAAGCGGCACCACACGCTCTTTATCGCCCTTGCCCCGGACCTGTGCGCGCGCCAGGTCCAGATGCAGGTCCTCTTCACGAAGCGCAACAATCTCCCCTACCCGGAGCCCACCGCCGTAAAGCAACTCCAGAATGGCGTGGTCGCGAAGCGCGATGGCAAGACAATCCGGGCTCCGCGCGGCCTCGGGATTATGCACCGCGGCAGCCGCACGATCGAGTATCGTTGAGACCTCGCTCTCCGCCAGCGACTTGGGAAGCACCTTCCAGGTTGCCGGAGTTTCGATGTTCACCGTTGGGTCATGCGCGATGCGTTTGTCCAGCAGCAGCCAGCGATAAAAACCGCGCAGGCAGCTTAGCTTCCGCGCAATGGAACGAGCGTCACGGTCATGGGTGCGCAAGTGGGCGAGGAAGGCAGTGAGATCGTCCTCTTCAGCAGTGAGGAGGAGTGCGGAACACTCTTCGAGCCGCTCGGCCAGCTGGTCCAGGTCGCGGGCATAGGCCTCGCACGTGGCCGGCCGCATTCCCTTCTCCACACGCAGATAGGCGATGTACTCCCGCACCACTCTGGCGTTGCCGGGGGGCACGGCGGAGGGGGTTTCGAGGGCCCGCATACTCGACTGCATGGACTGATTTTCGCTGGAACCCCATCGATTTGGGCGGCGCGAGTCCGGCGCGAACCTAGCTTGCCAGCACCGGATTGGGTAGCAGCGGATTTGTTAGCATCTGAGCAGGCAACCCGTCCGCCGCCGCGAGGAAACCATGGCAATCTGCGAGCATCTCGCTCACAGCAAATACGTTCCCCCCAAGACGAATGTCTGCGCCGAATGCGTGGCGATGGGCGACTCCTGGGTGCATCTACGGACTTGCCTGGCTTGTGGCCACGTCGGTTGCTGCGACTCCTCCAAGAACAAGCATGCCACCAGGCACTATCACGCAACAGGGCACCCCGTGATCGCCTCGGCGCAACCGCATGAACGCTGGCTGTGGTGCTATCCCGATCAGCAGTGGATGGAATAGATTGCGCAAATAAGTCCGGAAGCCGTCACATCGTTCGACTAACCGGCGCCAATGCATCTCCCAAAGGGCAACCGCATCCAGCAGGGTCCAATCTTAAGATCGTCAGCGTTGCGAAGGTGTTCGAAATGCAGCGCGGCACACTGAGGAGAATTGCATCATGGCAAATACAAGCAGCCACAACCAGCCCAGCCACGAGGCGCAGGTAAAGGGCGGACAGCATTCGCATCAGGGAAGTTCGTCGCAATCTGGCAGTTCTGGATCGCCGAGCAGCAGCAATAGCGGGAACCGCCATCCGCCGAGCCACGAAGCTTCGGTGAAAGGTGGCGAGCATTCGCATCAGGGGGGCTCCAACCGGTAGCTTGCGCAGTATTGGGCTGAGCGCCCTCTGATGAAAATCCGAGTGTTTAGACGTACAGGCCCACACAGGAAGAGAAACTGTGTGGGCCTTATAGCGTAAACGAAGCCACAGTGCCCGCTACCTGAGGAGGCGCGGGTGCGGCGTATAAATTGCCGGATGCAGGGCTGCTGCAATGCAGGCGAGGCCCTCCAGCAATGTAGGGGCTGGCGTGTTCAGGAATTCATCCGGTATGACGTGCGCGCGTCCTTCGCGAACCGCGCGGAGGGTTTGCCAGCCACGTTGCTCGATCACGCGCGCCAGCGGGACCCGATCACCCGTCCCACACCAGGCGAACAGCAAGACATCAGGATCGGCAGCCGTTACGACCTCTGTGGTCGTATGCGCACCAGGTGTCCCTAAGAAGTTGCCCCCGGCAGCGTCGACCAGTTCCGCCACCCATCGCTGCGAATGGATCATCGGTTTCCCCCATTCTTCGCAATAAACTCTCGGGCGATCTTCAGCTCTCAGATGCGCGGTAAGGGCACGGGTTACAGCAATCGTTCGTTCCATGTGAGTGATAACCGGCTCGGGATCGGCCGCAGCATGAGCGGCGATCAATCGAATATCGCTATAGACATCCGCCAGGGAATGCGGCGCGAGGGCCAGAACAGGTACCCCGCATTTCAGAATCGCAGCGAGGGATTCCATACGATATGGCACGCTGGCGATCACGAGGTCAGGCCTGGACGCAAGAAGCAGTGCGATATTGCCGGCGCCTGCTGGATCGGAACGGTCGAAGGACCATGAATCGGAAAGAACCGGCAGGGCGCGCCCGGCGAGTTCGGGCACAGCATCGCAACAATATTTCGTGACGGCGCAAAGACAGCCGAGGCGGTCAAGCGCGGCGAGTACAAGGCTGACAGATGGCTGCAAAGAGGCGATACGCATCGCCTCCCATTGAACCGCATCTGGGGGCAGATTGCCTCAGGCGGCCTACTCCACGGCTCTACGCGCGTTGTATCCGTCGCGGGAGATCACCGAATACTTCAATGGCTTTCCCTTTTCGTCGGCCATCTGCAATGGGTGGCCCTCATTGTCCACCAGCACTACTTTGATGCGACGATACGAGCCGTCCGCGGCCATATTTGTCGGCCGATAGGTAAGCACGTACTGGTTGCGAATGGAGTTGTTGATTGCCGCAAAATCATCCGCCAGTTCGCCCTGGAAGAGTGGCGAAAAACTCATGCCGCCGGTCATAGCCGCGAACGTTTTCAGCTGGTTCTGCGCCTGCAGGTAATTCATCTCGCGCATTCCCCCGCCGACACCCAACTCGTTCAACAGTGCGCCCGTGCCGATCGTGAAGATGGTGACGTTGGGCGTCGCTTTAATCTTGGCCAGTATCTTGTCCAGGGTGATCTTAGAGAAGGTGTCGCGGCCGGTTCCAATGAGAATCACATATTTCCGGCCGTCCACCCGGCTCAGCCGGTCAAGCGTCTGATAGAGCGCGTCGAAAGTGTTCGTATCGGAAAAGGTCGGGATGACAAGGGACTGCAAAGCCTCCGCGATCACTTGTTTGTTGTTGGTGAAGTCGGCCAGTATGTGGGTCTGCAGATCATACGTCATCAGTGCGATGTAATCGTCCGGCCGCAGTGAGCGGAAAAAGCTGATCGCGGCATTCTGCATATCGTTGATCACATACCAGTTGTTCGCGGCGAATTCCAGCAGCATCACCGCCGTAATGGGCGTCTGCTGAATGCGCACCGTCTCAACTTTCTGTTCGACGCCATCCTCAAGCACCAGAAAATTCGCGGGCTTCAGACCCGGAACAAACTGATGGTTTTTGTCGAGGATCACAGAAACATCCAAATGGACCTCTGGCACGTTGACGGTGAGGGAGTACGTCTGGCCATCGGGATTCTTGATCTTCGGCTCTGCTGGCGCCGGAGGCGGAGGCGGCTCCTCCGATTCCTTCTTCCTGGGAATCACGATTGGACCGTTCTGGATTGCCGGGCCTCCAGTGTCGGTCTGGTCGGGTGGGGTCGCGGATTGCTGCCCCGCCGCTCCGGCCTGCTGAGCCTGAGTGGGATCCGCGGGTGAGCCCTGCGCGCGGGCTATCGCGGCGGAGCCAAAGAGAAGTAGCAATCCGCAGGCAGCGACCGTCACCGCCTGAATGGTGGAAAACAATTTTGAGCTTCGATCGAAATTCTTCATCGGGTTACATCTGTCACTCTACTCCGGTTAGACGAGACAGGGGCCGGCCCAGTGTCACGCAGATGCAAAAGGGGTATGGACAAGCAGCCTGCGGAGGCGCAAACTTCGTCTTAGGTTGTCCTTGTCATGTTTTTTGATTGCTTTGGTTTTCATCCGGTAAAGACTTCATCGCGCGCTGTCAAACTCGTCCACGCCTTTATAGCGGCGTCCCTTGCCGTGTGGCTGCTCACAGCCGCTTTCGAGGCTTCGGCGCAATCTGTTATCGCAGCCGCTGACATCGTCAAAGCTCCCGGGCAGCCGCAAGCAGCACTGCTGCCTTCGCCGCCCAGCGGACCGGCGAGGTTCTTCCCCCTCGCGGAGATCCATCGCGGCCTTCATGGCGTCGCCTATACAGTCTTTGAGGGTGTCAAGCCCGAACCAATGGATGTCGAAATCCTGGGTGTGTTAAACGACGCCATCGGACCCGGCCAGGATATGATCCTCGCGCGCCTGGAGGGCAAGAAGGCCGAATATACCGGCGTCGTTGCCGGTATGAGCGGCAGCCCTGTCTATATCGACGGCCGGCTGGTGGGCGCAATCTCCTACCGCATCGGACAGTTCTCCAAAGACCCCATCGCCGGAATCACGCCGATCGGCCAGATGCTGCAGGTTCGCGACCGCCCCGTTACTCCCGGTATGGAAGTCGCACGGGATGAGGCGCCGGCGCCGGGCACCGGTTCGGCCGCTGACCGCGAACAAACATCGAGCGCGATGGCCGCCGGCGGTGAGATACAACCGATCGCCACTCCTCTTGTCTTCGGAGGCTTCTCCCGCGATGCGGTAACTCGTTTCGGAGACAAATTCCGTACCTTGGGCCTCGATCCTGTGGCCGGTCTTGGCGGCGCAGCGGCAGCCGGCACGAAGCAGCCCGAACCGCTGGTCCCAGGCTCGGCAGTTAGCGCGATCCTGGTCCGCGGCGATCTATCCATCTCCGGCACCTGCACCGTCACCTACGTCGATCCCACGCGCCTGCTGGCATGCGGACATCCGATCACGCAGTTCGGGCAGGTCTCGATGCCCATGACCAAGGCTGAGGTCGTTACTACTCTGGCCTCGCCCATGGACTCCTTCAAGATCATCAACACCACGGAGACCGTCGGTTCGTTTACCGAAGACCGGGCCTCCGCGATTTTGGGCCGGTTTGGCGTGCAGGCCAAGATGATCCCCGTCTCTGTCGATGTTGTGCCCGCGCGGCGTCCTTCGGAGACCGGCGGCGGCGAGTTGCGGCGCGTCTCCGAACCGGTCAATGAGCTGAAAGCACCTGAGAACAGGATGACTCCGCTCCCCGGCGAAGGACCAACGGCGCATCATGGCGCCATGCATTTCGAGGTACTCAATAACCGCGAACTCACTCCCTCCGCAATGCTGGTGTCGGTCTATCAGAGCCTTTCAGGAACCAATGAGTCCGCGAATCAGATGAGCTACCGCATGGAAGGCGAACTGACCTTGAAGGGCCTGCCACCGGTGAAACTGGAAGGCATCATGTCTCCAACTGAGACGAACTCCGGAGCTGCAAACGCCGCGCTTTATGTGGGCGACCGCTTCAACCGCTTGTACAGCGACACCGTGGATCAGCCCGAAGTTACCGGCCTCCATCTGAAGATGGAGGAGATTCCGGAACGCCATACCGCAGTGCTGGAGGCCGCGCGGCTGAGCGTCAACGAGGCAAGCCCGGGCGACACGATCGACGTGGAAGCCACGCTGCATCCTTATGGCGGCGACGCGAAGGTTATACGGACCCGGATCAAGCTGCCGGAAACTCTCACCTCCGGACCGCTGCGCGTCGTCGTTGGCGACGGGACAACTCTCGACCGGCTCACGAATCCTCCGGGCGGTGCAGGTCACGCAGCCAGCTCGCTCACGCTTGCCGACGCCGTGGCCCAGTTGAACCACTCCCACGCAAACGATCGTGTCTTCGTTGCACTGCTGGACCATGATCCGCAAGCCCAGTTGGACTCGCAGGCGCTTCCTGGGATCCCGATCTCCATGGCCAACGTGCTGGAACCGATGAAAGCGGCGCAGAAGGTGCAGCTGACCGGCGAAAGTGTGATCGAGGCAGGTTCGCTTGAAACCAACTATGCTGTCTCCGGTTCGCAGGTTCTGACGCTCAACATTCGCTGAGAATTCTTCGCCAGCGATCGGCCTAAGGACAGCCGGTTCAGCCGGCCGCCACCGTGGTTGATAAACTCGGAGACGATGAGACGTTCGAGCGCGATGGTCTTCGTGGGTGCGGTGGCGCTTTGCGCCAGCGCGGCGGCGCAGGGCACGAAGCTGTGGACGACGTCCAGTTACGACGAGATGGAGCGCGGAACGACGGACGGCGTAGCGATACGCAGCGACGGCCGTCTTGAGGCTGGGCCTGCCACTTCCCTGCTGTACGAAACCAGCGGCAACTATGTGTGGTCGGTTGCGGCGGACGCAGCGGGCAACGCGTACGTCGCGGTTGGGGGCACAACAGCGGACAGCGCGGCGGTGATCAAAGTCTCGCCCAGCGGCAAAGCCACGAAAGTGTTCGAGGGCAAAGAGCTGAGCGTACAGGCCGTTCGGCTCGGCACCGATGAACACATCTACGCCGCCACCTCGCCCGACGGGAAAGTCTACCGTCTTGGCGCGACGCCCGCGGACGCCGTTGTCGTCTTTGATCCTTCGACGACCGTCGAAAAGCCAAAGTATCTGTGGGACCTGGTGCAGGCTCCGTCCACCAGCGGCAAGTCCGGCGATCTCTATGTCGCCGCAGGGGCGCCCGCAGTCGTCTATCGGGTTCCGGCGGACGGCGGTAAGCCGGAGGCTGCGTTCAAAACTGCAGATCAACACATCCGCTGCCTGCTGCTGGCGCCGGACGGAACGCTGTGGGCGGGCACGGACGGCAGCGGGGTGATCTATCGCTTCGACACAAACGCGCCGGGCGCGCGGCCGATCGCAGCTTACGACTCGGCAAAGGTCGAGATCACATCGCTGGCACGAGACGACAAGGGCAATATCTATGCCGCCGGCGTTGGTACAAGGCCTGCAGCCGGAGCGTCGCGTCCCGGCCTGCCGCCGTTACCGGTGACCGGCAATGTCGGCGTGACCATCACATTCTCTGAGCCGCGTTCGGCCAATGCTGCCACGCAGAACACGCTGATTCCGGAAGGTTCAGAGATCGATCGCATTGCGCCGGACGGCAGCCCCGCTAAACTGCTCTCGCTCAAGGATGACGTCGTCTACGCGCTTGCGTGGCACAAAGGAGAACTGCTGGCTGCGACGGGCAATCGCGGGCACGTCTACCGTGTGGACACCGGTGCGATCGGCAACTTCACCGATCTCGCGCATTTGAATGGTGCACAGGGCACCGCGTTCGCATCAGCTCCGGGCGGCCTGATCGTTGCGACCAGCAACAGCGGCAAGGTCTTCCGGCTCGACGACAAGCCTGCGGCGAATGCGACGTACACCAGCGAAGTCGAAGACGCGGGCGTCTTCTCAAAGTGGGGACGCGTCGAGGCGCTGCCCGAGGCGGCCAGTCCAGCGGGTGGGACGAATGCAGCTTCTGGTTTCGACCTGTTCGTCCGCACGGGCAATGTCCAGAACCCGCTTAGCGGGTGGAGTGACTGGGCACCCGTAGCGAAGGATGGCTCCGTGACTGTCCCGGGCGGGCGCTACGCGCAGTGGAAGGCCGTGCTCCGCGCGGGCGGCGACGTGCAGTCGGTCGGGCTGAACTATCTGGAGAAGAACCTCGCGCCGGTTGTTGACCAGATTATGGTGGAAGAAGGCGCGCGGGTGGCGGCGAGCAATGCATCGTCCAGCAATTCCACCGTCCAGATCACCTTTCCTTCTTCCGTAAGCAGCGGCTCTTCCTACCAGCCGGAGGCGAACTCGCAGCCGCTGACGGCGCAGAAAGACCGCGACGCGATCACCGCGCGGTGGGCCGCGCACGATGATAACGGCGACGACCTGATGTATTCGGTCTGGTATCGCGGCGTCGGCGAGCGAAACTGGCGGCTGCTGAAGGACAAGATCAGCGACAAATATCTGAGCTTCGACTCTTCCCTGCTGCCGGACGGCAGCTATGAGCTGAAGGTCGTCGCCAGCGACGCGCCGGACCACGCGGACGCTGACACCTTGACGGGCGAGCGAGTGAGCGATGCGTTTGTGGTTGACACGACGCCGCCGGTTCCGGGCGTGCTGGTCGCATCGCTCGTTGCAGGCAGGATTCATGCGACGTTCGAGGCAAAGGATGCGACCTCGCCGATCGCGCACGCGGAATACTCGGTCGATGCGGGACCGTGGCAGTATCTCGAGCCGGTCGGGAGCGTTTCGGACTCGAAGGAAGAACGCTACGACTTCACCACGGCGATTCCGGCAGTCACTGGCGAGGCTGCCGCGGGTGTGACTGCGCCCGGCGAGCATGTGATCGCGGTGCGCGTCTACGACCGCTACGAGAACGTCGTGACCGCGAAGGCAGTGGTGCGCTAAGTGCGGTTCGAACTCTTCATTGCGGCGCGATATCTGCGGGCCAAGCGGCGGCAGGCCGTCGTCGGCGTCATCACGCTGATCTCGGTGATCGGCGTGGCAGCGGGCGTGGCTTCGCTGATCATCGCGCTATCGATCACCAATGGCATGCGGCGCGACCTGCAGGACAGGCTCGTCGGCTCGACCGCGCATGTGGAGCTCATGCGCGTGGCGGCGGATGGCATCCGCGACTGGCGCCCGCTGCTGGAGCGACTGCGCAGGCTGCCGCATGTGACCGCCGCCGCTCCCGGGCTGTATGAGCAGGTGCTGATTGCGCGTGGCGCTCGCGCCGGCGGCGCGGAGATTGCGGGCATCATTCCGAGCGACCAGCGGACGGTGAGCGATCTGCTGAACGATGTGAAGCAAGGGAGTGCGGCGGATCTTGAGCCGGAGGCTTCGCTTCCCTGTTCAGGTGTTCTTGACACGGGCAGAGTTTGCACTGGCTCACAATCCCAGGTCTCAGAATCGAGACCTGGGGCACCCGATTCTGCGGCTGCATCGAATACCGTGCCGCCGATTGTGATCGGGAAGGACCTGGCGGAGTCGATCGGGGCGGAGGTGGGCGATACGGTGGAGGTGATCAGTCCGCAGGGTGAGATCTCGCCGCTGGGACTGGTGCCGCGGTATCGTGCGTTCCAGGTGGTAGGCATCTTCTCGTCAGGTTTCTATCAGTACGACTCGAGCTATGGGTTTGTGCGGCTGACGGATGCGCAGCGGCTGTTCTCGGAGCCGGATCTGATCTCGGTGATCTGGTTCAAGGTGGATGACATGAACCGCGCAGACGCGATCGGGCGCGAGATCGAGCAGGCGGCCGGGCCGGGCTTCCAGACGACGAATTGGATGGAGGAGAACCGCGAGCTGTTCCGCGCGCTCAAGCTGGAGCAGATCGTCACGTTCATCATCCTGGCGCTGATCGTGTGCGTGGCGGCGCTGAACATCCTGATCGCCTTGACGATGATGGTGATGGAGAAGACCAGGGACATCGCGGTGCTGATGAGCTTCGGCGTGCGCGTAGACCAGGTGCGGCGCATCTTTCTGATGCAGGGGCTGCTGATCTCGGTGATCGGCACGGCGCTAGGGCTGGTGCTGGGCTATGCGCTGAGCTGGGTGGGCGGCCACTACCGTTTCATTCACCTGGACGCGAGCGTGTATTCGATCGACTACCTGCCGTTCGCGCCGCGGGCGATCTATGCGCTGATCGTTGGGGCAGTGTCGATCGGAGTGAGCCTGCTGGCGACGCTGTACCCCAGTTCCAGCGCGGCGAAGGTGCTGCCGGCCGAGTCGCTGCGGTATGAGTGACCTCCTCCCCCCTATACTTTTCGCTATCATCTTGAAAACAGGAGGCTTGCTTGCTATGATCTTGATTCAAAACGACATACTGAGAGGATACTGACTTTTCAATCGTTTAGGCCCCTTTAAAAAGGAAGGCCGCCTCGCGGCGGCGTGGATGAATTTTCTTCTGTTTCTATTTTAGCGAATGCAGCGAAACTAAAATGCCACTTATTTTGAACTCTATTTCGTGACGGGTGAATGAGTTAGGTGTTTAGGGGGCTTGACAGCGCTCAGGCCGGACGCTGGCGTAGCCGTTCCGGAATCCAGGGGGCGAATGCCTGGGTGAGCTGCTGCTCGTTCCGTTTGAAAGCGATTCCAGCGAAGATGAAGAGCATTCCGATGATCGTGAGCGCGAACGTGAACCCGAAAGAGTTGCGGAAGTAGCCCTGGGCTTCATCCATGAGGTAGAGAAATACTCCCAGGCCGCCGAAGATCAGAAATGCGCGACGTTGCAGGATGATCGCAAGCACCATGAGACCGAGATGCAGCAGGCAGTAGACAGCCTTGCCCAGTTGATTGCCATCTCCGAGCGACGAGAGGCCGCCGGTGAAGGTGAGCAGGCCGAAGAGATAAAACCAGAAGGAGTAGTCGAGCACGAAACGGCGGTCGGCAAGGAACGCCGTCAGCATCATCGCAACGCCGAAGGCGATGGAGATATAGCACTCCTGTCTGAAGGTCCAGGTCTTGCCAAAGAGAAAGGCGGTGGCGTCCATGGAGAGGTACCACAGCGCGTAGGCGGCGGGAGCGGTGATGAAAGGAAAGCGAACGAGGCGGAGCATGAGGCCGGCGACAAAGACGGTCCCGAGTTCCATGAGCACCCAGCTGGCGTCGATGTATGGATGAAAGCGGGAGTACCCGCCCGGATCGGTGGATGGCCACCAGCCGATCTGCCGTTCGATTCCATAAACAGCCAAGGGAGTCATGCACACTGCGACGGCTGCGAGAACCCCGCCGGGAACTTTGGTCGCGGGCTTCTGCGAGAGCCAGTAGCCGACGCGCCCGAAAATCGCTCCGTAGGCGATCGCGGTTGCGCTGAGCGCGACGCCGGGCAGGCTATCCCATGCGTTGGTGATAAACCAACCCATCGCGCCGATGATGAGCAGGGCGCCGAGGTAGTACGCCACGTGGGCGGCCTCAAAGCGGGCGGAGGTTTCGGGTTCGGCTGCGAGCTCGGCGTGAATGCGGTCAAAGGTGCCGAACGGGAGCCCTGCGCGCTCGATGGCGTTACGGAGCTGCTGCTCATTGATGGCTTTCATACGGAGCAGCATAGACTGGCTTTGACCGCGAGCATAGAGTTTTGTGACAGATAAGAAACTGTCCCAAGGCCGGGTAGCAGGACAGGAGATTCATGGCGGAACGATTGGAGTATTGGAAGCTGGCGCCAGAGGGGATTGAGCGGCTGCGTGAGATGGGGCAGGCGGTGGCGGGTTCGAGCCTGGAGCCGGTACTGCTGGAGCTGGTGCGGGTGTTGGTGTCGCGCAGGAATGGCTGCGCGAAGTGTACCCATGTGCATGAGACGGAGTTGAGAAAGCTGCATGAACCGGCAGAGCGGATTGAGGGCGTGGTGGAGTGGCGAGGTTCGAATGCCTATACGCAGCGGGAGCGGGCGGCGCTGGCGTGGGCGGAGGCGGTGACGGACATTCAGGATGCGGCGCTGCGCGAAGCGGCGAAGACGGCGGTGCGCGAGCACTTCACGGATGCGGAGATCGCGAACCTGACGCTGGCGATTGCGGCGATCGGGGTTTGGAACCGGATGGAGATTGGGAGTGGGGCGTTCGGGAGTTGATAGTTGTTAGTTGATAGTTGGGGCCGGGGCTGAAGCCCCTTTCCTTCATGGTCCATTACCGCGGGCTAAAGAGGCTGCTGAAAAAGTCCGCTGCAACGCCAAACAAAATGACCTCAGCGGCTAAAGCCGCATTGATTGTGCAGCCATTTACGGCACGGCTGAAGCCGTGCCCTTAAGCAAAACCGAGTTTTTCAGCAGCCTCTAAAGCCCGCTACTACTCCGAAATGCGGGGATTCTTCGGCTACGCCTCAGAATGACAGGTTCGTAAGATCGTGGTGGATTCCAGAAAGACAAATACAGGGGTCCTTCCCCTTCGGCTATGCTCAGGGTCAGGATGACGGCTGTTGATTGGTGAGGTGGTTAACCGATGGGTTCGGTGCTGCGGGCGGAGAACCTTGCGAAGATTTATCCGGCGGTGGGTGGGGCCCGCCAGCCGGATCGCATGATGGCTCCATCCCACCCAAGCAAAGCTTGGATGGGGCACCCGACCGGTGCGCGGGGTGAGGTGGTGCTGTTTCGCGGGTTGAGCTTTGAGGTAAAGGCCGGCGAGATGGTGGCGATTGTGGGGGAGAGCGGGTCGGGCAAGAGTTCGCTGCTGCATCTCCTG
The DNA here is from genome assembly GCA_035572415.1 of Acidobacteriaceae bacterium. Lineage (GTDB taxonomy): Bacteria > Acidobacteriota > Terriglobia > Terriglobales > Acidobacteriaceae > Edaphobacter. The sequence continues at coordinate 7,989 of DATNAU010000222.1, read as the reverse complement.
GCGGCGCTCGACAAGCCGACTGAGGGCGAGGTTTGGGTAGGCGACGGTGGCGCGGAAATTCGGCTGGGCGGGCTGAGTGCGCGGCAGGCGGCCGAGTTCCGGAATCGCGATGTGGGATACGTGTGGCAGTTCCACTATCTGCTGCCGGAGTTTACGGCTGAGGAGAATGTCGCGATGCCGCTGCTGGCGCGGGGCGAGAGCAAGGCGTCCGCGTTACAGAAAGCGCGGCAGTGGCTGAGTGAGGTGGGGCTGGCCGGACGCGCGGAGCATCGCTCGGGCGAGCTGAGTGGAGGCGAGCAGCAGCGGGTAAGCCTGGCGCGGGCGCTGGTGACGGAGCCGAAGTTATTGCTGGCTGACGAGCCGACGGGCGATCTGGATGGGAAGACGGGTGAGGCGGTGTGGGAGCTGATCCGAAAGCTGCATGGCGAACATCTATTAACCAGTGTGCTGGTGACACACAATATGGAGTTTGCGATGCGCTGCGGCAGGGTGATGCGGCTAAGGGATGGGCGGCTGGAAGAAGTTGGCAGTTCTTAGTTCTCGGTTGTCAGTGAGAAGCATGATAGATGGGGCTTTCAGCCCTCCGGTTCTCTTCGCCTATTGGGGTTTCGCCCAGGCTGGTATAGAGCGCGCCTTCGGCGATAAATGCGGGGGCCCTCGACTCCGCCGCTACAGGGCTACGCTCGGCATGACGGCATCTGAGGTTAAGCCCGAGGAATCGAGCAGGGACCAAATGGGGGGATTCTTCGCCTACGGCTCAGAATGACAGGGTTTGAAAGATCGTGGCTTGCGGCGGGCGGTCATAGCGGAAGGGCGACGGTAACGGCTGCATCCAATTTGGTGCAGGATTTGCACTGGTATCGGTGGCGAAATTGGTGGTAGGGTAGTCGAAACTTAAGCGGAATACAGGGTATCTTGACGCGGCGACTACACTAGAAGTAGTGGAATGGGCGGTTTGTACCCGGGGCAAGATTTTCCGGGCCGCCTGGGTGGTCCTTCGACGAAGGCGCGGACGCGAAGGGCGGCTGGAAGATGGCGGTGCAAAGGGCCTCAGGATAGTGCGGTGAGGCTTTAGAGCAGCGCCGGGCGTGAAGGGGGAACATGTTCGAACGCTATACAGAGAAAGCGCGGCGGGTGATCTTTTTCGCTCGCTATGAGGCCAGCCAGTTCGGGTCGCCGTACATTGAGACGGAACACCTGCTGCTGGGGCTGCTGCGCGAGGACAAAGCGCTGACGAACAGGTTCCTGCGGAGCCATGCGTCGGTCGAGTCGATTCGCAAGCAGATTGAAGGACACACGACGATCCGGGAGAAGGTTTCGACGTCGGTGGACCTGCCGCTCTCGAATGAGTGCAAGCGGGTTCTGGCGTATGCGGCGGAAGAAGCGGAGCGGCTCTCGCACAAACACATTGGGACGGAGCATTTGCTGCTGGGACTGCTGCGCGAGGAGAAGTGCTTTGCGGCGGAGATTCTGACGGAGCGCGGGCTGCGTTTGCCGGCGATTCGCGAGGAGTTGCAGCGGACCACGCAGGAGAAGGCGCCGCAACAGCAGCAGAGCGGCAAAGGACAGCGCGGCGAGCAGTCGATGCTGGCGGAGTTTTCGCGCGACCTGACGCAGTCCGCGACGGATCAGCAGCTTGATCCGCTGGTGGGGCGCGAGAACGAAGTGGAGCGCGTGATCCAGATCCTGTGCCGGAGGACGAAGAACAATCCGGTGCTGATCGGCGAGCCGGGCGTGGGCAAGACTGCGATCGTGGAAGGGCTGGCGCAGAAGATCGCCGACGGCGAGGTGCCAAGCTTTTTGGCGGACAAGCGCGTGCTAGCGCTGGACCTGTCGTTGATCGTCGCGGGTACGAAATACCGCGGACAGTTTGAGGAACGGCTGAAGACGATCATGAAGGAGCTGATGGAGAACCAGAACTCCATCGTCTTTATCGACGAGCTGCACACGCTGGTGGGGGCGGGTTCGGCCGAGGGCTCGCTGGATGCGGCGAATATCCTGAAGCCTGCGTTGAGCCGCGGCGAGATACAGTGCATTGGCGCGACGACGCCGGCGGAATACCGCAAGTCGATTGAGAAGGACCGGTCGCTGGAGCGGCGCTTCCAGGCAGTGAAGGTTCCGCCGCCCAACGAAGATGACGCAGTCAAAGTGATCATGGGCATCAAGGACAAGTATGAGAAGTTCCATGCGGTCTCATACACCGATGACGCAATCACGTTTTCGGTGTCGCACTCGAGCCGGTACATTCCGGACCGCTTCCTGCCCGACAAGGCGATCGACCTGATCGATGAAGCGGGCGCGCGCGTGAAGCTGCGGCAGACTTCCCTGCCCGAAGAGCTGACCGAGGTGCAGAAGCGGATCAAGTTCATCGTGCACCGCATGGAGAACGCGATTGCGAACCACGAGTTCGAGAAGGCGCGGTTCTATTCGGACGAGGAGCGCAAGGAGCGTGAGAACCTGCGCGCGCTGCGCGACAAGTACCACCTGGATGATTCGAGCGCGGGCATTGTGACGCGCGAGGACATTGAGGACGTGGTGAGCCGCTGGACGGGTGTGCCGATCACCTCCATTAAGGAAGAAGAAACCGCCAAGCTGTTGCGCGTGGAGGAAGAGCTGCACAAGCGCGTGATCTCGCAGGACAAGGCGATCAGCGCGCTGGCGCGTGCGATTCGGCGTTCGCGTGCGGGGCTGAAGAGCCCGGCGCGGCCGATCGGCAGCTTCCTGTTCCTCGGGCCGACGGGCGTGGGCAAGACGGAGATGGCGCGCACGCTGGCACAGTTCCTTTTCGGGTCAGAGAAGAGCCTGATCCGGTTCGATATGTCCGAATTCATGGAGAAGCACTCGGTGTCGAAACTGATCGGCTCGCCTCCGGGATATGTGGGCTACGAGGAAGGCGGACAGCTTACGGAACGCGTGAAGCGGTCGCCCTATTCGGTGGTGCTGCTGGATGAGATCGAGAAGGCGCATCCGGATGTCTTCAACCTGCTGCTGCAGGTGTTTGAAGACGGGCAGTTGACCGACGGGCTGGGCAACACGGTGGACTTCAAGAACACGATCGTCGTGATGACATCGAACATCGGCGCGAAGCATTTGCAGAAGCGCGAGGGGCTGGGCTTCCAGAGCGGCAAGGAAGATGTGGTGCTGGAAAAGATGGAGGAGCTGGTGAAGGGCGAGGTGAAGCGCACCTTCAATCCGGAGTTCCTGAACCGCCTGGACGAGATCATCATCTTTACGTCGCTGACGAACGCGGACCTGATGCAGATTCTGGAACTGCTGGTGCAACAGCTGAACACGAACCTGGTGCACAAGGAGATCACCATCTCCGTGACCGACGCTGCGAAGCAGTGGATTCTGGAAAAGACGGCATCGGACCGCACGTACGGTGCGCGACCTCTGCGGAGGGCGCTGCAGAAGTATGTCGAGGATCCGCTGAGCGAGGCGCTGATTGCGGGCGGGATTACGCAGCGGCCGGCGTTCCTCGAGGTCTATATGGAGAACAACCAGCTGTTCTACCGGCCCGTGTCGGCGGATGGAGACGATGAGAAGGCGGCTGGGCTGGCGCTGACGGCGGTGTAGTTGTTAGTTGATGGTTGTTAGTTGCTAGTTGAAAAGCGAAATCGATAGACTCAACGCCTCGGCGAAATGCTGGGGCGTTTTGTTTATAGGTTCGAGGTCCACGGTTCGAGGTTCGAGAGGGGCGCGGGGTGCGAGCGATGGAAGATGTGAGCCGGAGAGGATTTGCGGAGTTGCTGGCAGGGGTGATCGGCGCGGCGATGGTGGCGGGGAGCGCGGAGGGGCAGGCTGCGTCAGCGCCAGGGGCGGCTGCGGGCCAAGGCGGAGCTCAGGGGGCGGTGACTTCAGGTGCGGGCGGCGCAGCGCCGCGGACGATGAAGGAGCTGACTTCCGGCGTGTTCAAGCCGCAGCCCGGGCGCGGGATGGTGGGCGGGCATGAGTCGCACCAGTTTCTGGCGGGCATGCTGAAGGCGGGGAACATCCGGCTGGAGATGCACGAATCGGTGCAGGCGCCGGGCGCGCCGCATGAGGCTGTGGGCACGCACAAGCATTCGGAGATATGGCTGGTGCAGCGTGGGACGGGCACGCTCTACCTGAACGGGGTGGAGCATACGATGGAGGCGGGCGATGTTGGGCTATGCTGCGCAGGCGATGAGCACTGGATCGCCAACAAGGGCGACACGGAACTGGCTTATTTTGTGGTGACGGTGGGACCGCCGGAGTAGTTGTCAGTTGTTCGAGAAGCAGATTCCTTCACGCTCGACCCGCATCGCGGGATCGAACGCTCCGGAATGACAAAACAACTGCGGGGGGGGCCTCGACGCCGCTACGCGGCGCCGCTCGGGATGACGGCTCATCCATCGATGCGGAGCGGCGCCCACTCACATGAGGGACTGGACCGACTTGACTGCGCCTGTTGCAACGTCGGTAACTTTGTCGACGACATCGTTGACCTGGCCCCGGGTCCGCTTGATGGTTTTTTGGGCTTCTTTCGAGAGGTTCTCGGCCTGCTGCTTCAGGTAAGCGGCTGCGTCTTCAAGATAATCGACGCCATCGTTGATATTGCGCTTGAGCTGTCTGCGCGTCTTTTCGCCGGTTTGAGGGGCATAGAGCAGGGCCACCGCGGAGCCAGCCGCGACACCCAACCCGAACGCGATCCAGATACCCTTTGCACTCATACAGTCCTCCCCCAGGCGAATTGGTGTTCTCTATGAGACACGCGGGAGAGGCGAGAGGTTGCGCGTTCTTTTCAGGTTCAAGGGGCGAGGTGCAGCATTTTGTAAGCGATGCCGGTTTCTGGAGACCTCTGCGCGGAGATTCTGAACCCACGCGAGCGTCTCCAGAATGGCGGGCCCCATTAGTCGAATCCTGCCAGTTCTCGGGCTCGGACAAATACGCGGGTAAACATGGCGGCGTTCAGGCGGCCGGTGTTGGTGTTCCGCAGCGAGGGGTGGTAGCTGCCGAGGAGGGTGAGGCCGTTGGGAAGCTCATATTCGGCGCCGTGGGCGAAGCGGTATTCGGAGCGGCGGGTGATGGCGCCCGTGTTGACGAGGTGCGCGAGAAAGCCGTCCCAGGCGATCTTGCCGAGGCATACAACGACGCGGAGGCGCGGGAGCGCGGCGATTTCGGCGGAGAGGTGGGCGGAGCAGTTGCGTATCTCCTGCGGAGTGGGCTTGTCGCCGGGCGGGGCGCAGCGGACGACCGAGGCAATCCAGGCATGACGGAGGCGAAGGCCGTCGTCGCGGGAGACGCCGCGGGGCTTGGTGGCGAGGCCAAGCGAGTGGAGGACGGGATACATGAAGTCACCGGAGCCGTCGCCGGTGAAGGGGCGGCCGGTGCGATTGGCTCCATGGGCGCCGGGGGCAAGGCCAAGGATCAGGATGCGCGCGCGGGGGTCGCCAAAGCCGGGAACGGGACGGGACCAGTATTCGTGATCGATGTAGGCGCGGCGGCGGGTCTCGCCAATACCGGTGCAGTAAACGCGCAGACGGGGACAAAGCTCACACTTGATGATGGCGTTGCGCGCGCGGTCAAGCGTGGGATTGGTGGGCTGGAGATCGACGAGGGAAGCGGGCAAATGCACCTGATGCAAGCTGAAGGGTAACAAGCAGGCTCGGCAGCGATGCAGAGGGCCTGATACCGATAGAATACCTTGGGCGAAGAGCGACGCATTCCCGTGTCGCGCTCACGCGAACGAAATTCACCAGGAGTCCCGGCAGAATGGATGACGGCACAGCAGGCGATCGGATCGCGGGTTGGTTTCACCGCATCTGGCGCAGAGGCGTGATGCGTTCAGGCCTCGGGACCGGGCTCGTACTAGCGTTGGGCGCGGTGGCATTCATTCTTGCGTACCGTCAGCATGTCCAGGGCAACTTCCACAAGCTGAAGGAGCGGATGGCGGTGGAGCGGCCGCAGGTTGCTGATCCGCGGCCCGGCGGGCAAGAACCGGTAGTTCTAACCCGCACGCGTCTGATGGAAGATGCTGTACCGGAGTTCCTGTCGGTGACGATGCTGCCGGGCCGGGGCATGAACGTACTGCAGATTCGGGCCTACGTTCCCGGCAAGGGTGAGAGGGACCTGATGGATTCCCCTTCCCTGGCCGCAGCCAGCGCGCAAATGACGGGCAAGAAAGCGGACGTGGATGGTCAGGCGAGTCTGGCGATGGGTGGCGCATTCAGTGTGCCGTGGGCGGACCGCGTGTGGACTGCGAACCCCGAGACAGGCCATGCCGCAGTCACCTGGCAAGGGCGAACAGTTGCATTGCCTACGGGCGAGACGATTCCAGCGCAGGGTGGGTTGATTCTGGCTATGCCATCGAGTGGGTCGAATACGTCGACGCTGCCCGATGGCGGACAGGCGGAGGCTTCCTTTCGCGGCTCGGGGAAGGGCTGGTTTTCGAAAACGGATGTCCAGGTGACCGCGCTGCTGAGCAGCCACACCCTGGACCTGACAGTGACGGCACACAACACGGGCGATGCGGCAGAGCCGATCGGAATCGGGTGGATGCCGCGATTTGCCGTGCGGACTGCCGCCAGGCGGCAGATCCGTATGCGAATTCCCGGGGAGTCGCGAGTGGAACGAGGAGAGCGAAACGGGGCGCCGACGGGGAAGCTGCTTCCGGTGTCCGGCACGGCATTCGACTTCACGGCACGCGATGGGGGAAAACTGTCCGATCGAGATATGGATGAGTGCTTCGCCGACCTCGAGCAGGACGTGCTGGAGAATGGACCTGTCGCGGAGTTGGACGACGCGGCGGACGGCTACCGCCTGCGCTTGACGTCGCTTAGTCCTGAGATCAAGGCCATTCGTGTGGTAGCTCCAGCGAACGCAAACTTTGTGATGATCGGACCGCAATTCAACTACCCGGACCCGTTTGGGCATGAGTGGACGAAGAGTGGCGGGAATGGAATGGTGACACTGGCGCCAGGGCAGTCGGTGCAATGGAAGGTGCGACTTGAGATTCTGCCGCTGAATGGAAATGACGGCCGACCATAGCGGGCCATCTTTTGAGGACAAGAAGGTTTCGCATATTCGCCGGCGCGGGTGCGAAGGCAAGAGCGCTCAGAGGTTTGACCGCCTGTGAGCCTGACTCGTAGAGTGGAAAGAGCGCAGAGGCGCGAATTTTCAAGGAGTGCGGGCGGCCTTGCGGCGGATGGAAGCCACGCGCCAGGCACATAGGAAGGCATCGGATTTTGAGTCAGGCTGAGATGGCAGAAAACGAAACGACAGCGGAACAACAGGCAGAGGCGGCACACGAGCACGCCGGACATGACCACGAGCACGCGCATGCGCACGAACATCAGCACGGACCGGCGCTGAATCCAGCGCTGACACGTGAAGTGGCGGTCGAGGTTCCGGCGGACGAGGTGTCGAAGACGTACGCGAAGGTGACGAAGCGCTATCAGAAGCTGGCGCGGCTGCCGGGCTTCCGGTCGGGCAAGGTGCCTGAGTCGCTCATCCGGTCGAAGTTTGCGAAGGAACTGCGGCAGGAGGTGCTGGAGGCGCTGGTCAGCGAGCGTTTCCGCAAAGAGATTGAGGAGCGCAAGCTGCGGCCCATCAGCGAGCCGCAACTGCTGGACCTGCAATTGAATGATGGCGAGCCGCTGCGCTTCAAGGCGGCCTTTGAGGTGCTTCCGGAATTCGACGTGGCCGGCTATGACACGGTGAAGGTGGAGAAGCCGAACGTGGCGCTGACCGAGGAGGAGTTTGAAGCGGAGCTGCAACGGATGCTGGAGAGCCAAGCCACGGTGGAAACGGTGGAAGAGGACCGCCCGCTGAAGGATGGCGACTGGGCGGAGATTCAGTACAAAGGCGAGATCAAACCTCTGGCGCAGACGGTGGGTGAAGACGCAGCCAAAGGCGAGGAGATCAGCGGAACCGATGTGCTGATTGAGATTGGCGGGAAGAATACGGTTGCCGCGTTTACCGATGCGTTGCGTGGCAAGAAGCCGGGCGCGGAATTGTCCATTGAAGTGG
>DATNAU010000221.1:0-4859 GCA_035572415.1 Acidobacteriaceae bacterium | reverse complement strand
GTGATCTATACCGGCAACGACCACATCTCAGTGCGGTCATTCTCGGGTACAGGAAATAACAACGATGCGCTCTGCATCTATTCGCAGTCGCGCTGCTTCAACCTGCAGGGCGTGACGAAGAACACGGGACAAGGCATCGCAATCGACGGCGGCAAGAACCTGTGGCTGGCCGAGAGCAGCGATGGAGCCGTGATCCAGATACCCGTCAACAGCCCAGGAGCCTCGGACGGTGCGGTCTACCTGAACCCCAATGGCACCCTGAACGTACCGAACAACGAGTTCCTGCATGGCACAAACAACGGCAGTACCTTGACGGCACCGTACGGAGTCGGCATCGACGCAACCGGCAACGTGTGGGTGACGAATGCAGGCTGCAGCGTGAACGATTGCGTGCCGGGCACCTTCACCCTGACGGAGATTGTAGGGGCAGGCTTCCCGACGATTACACCGGTTTCCGCGCAGATTACGAGCGGCAACCTGGTGGGTACGGAACCGACCAAATAGTCTCGAAGGACGACTAAAGCCCGTGCTTCGGCACGGGCTTTTCTATTGGGCTTTCCAGAGGTCTTTTCTATTGCGAACCGGTGCGCGAGAGCGCCAGGCTGCATCTCACCTTCGAGAACCAGACACGGCACTGAGAAAAAAATGCACAAGGTGAGCCGTGCTGGTGGGTGAAAACGTCTAAGTGGCTTAGACTAAAGGGACAATTCGCCAGCGCGAGATCTCTGGCCCGGGAGAACCCTCATGACGAAAGCTGATCTAGTCGACCAGGTCACCGCACTCGGCGATCTCACACGCCGAGATGGTGAAGTCATTGTCGATACACTGTTCGAGTCCATCATCAGTGCATTGAAAGCCAACGATAAGGTGGAGGTCCGCGGCTTTGGGAGCTTCCGCACACGACAACGTAATTCGCGCACCGGACGCAATCCGAAGACTGGAGCGGCGGTCGCCGTTCCAGCCAAGCGAGTTCCCTTCTTCAAGCCGAGCAAAGAGTTGCGAGACCTTGTGAATCCGGGTGAGACTTCATCCCGGACACAGAAGGGCGGCCGCGACTCGGAGCCGGGAGGCGAACCCGGAAACGAGGGGAACGTCGATCCGCATCATCCGCCACCGATGTAATCGTCGATAAATTACACTCGGCTCAACATGTCAGCGATTGCGGTACACGACCTCAGCCGGAGCTTCAATGGCTTCACGGCTGTCGATCATATTGATTTGTCTGTTGAGCCGGGCCAGTTCTTCGGGTTCCTTGGACCGAATGGAGCTGGAAAGTCCACAACCATCAAGATGATGACGGGCCTGCTTGCGCCTACGTCGGGGACGATTCAGATCCTCGGCGAAGACCTGTTTCGCAATCCGCTGGAGGTGAAGCGGAATATCGGCGTCGTGCCGGAGGGGATGGCGCTGTTCGGCAAGCTGACGGCGCGCGAATACCTGGAGTTTGTGGGCCGCATGTACGGGCTCGACAAACGAACATCGCAGGAACGAACGGCAGAGTTGCTGGAGTTTATGAATCTTGCGAACGAGCCGAAGAAGCTGATCGCGGACTTCTCGCATGGCATGGGAAAGAAGCTGGCGCTGGCAGCGGCGGTGATTCACGGGCCGAAGGTGCTGTTTCTGGATGAGCCGTTTGAAGGCGTGGATGCGGTGGCTGCGGGCACACTGAAGTCGATGCTGCAGGGCATGATTGCGCGCGGCGCAACGATCTTTTTGACATCGCATGTGCTGGAGATTGTGGAGCGGCTGTGCTCGCACATTGCGATCATCGACCACGGAAGGATTGTGGCGCATGGGTCGCTGGAAGAATTGCGCGCGGGCGTGCAGGCGAAGTTGCTCTCCGCAGAGTCGCATGGGGCGGGCGCTGACTCGAATGCAAGACTGACGCTGGAACAGATCTTTCTGAGCGTGGTGGGCAAGGATTCGAGTGAGACAGCCGTGCGCGAAGGTGAGCTCGCGTGGCTGAGCTAGCGACAGCCTGGACGGCAGCGCAGACGCGTGCGCAGTTTGGCGCGATCACGCGGTTGCGCCTGCAGATGTACGTGAACGGCTTCCGTCGCAAAGGCGGAAAGAGCGACCTGGCCGCGACGCTGAGCGTGGCTCCGTTTGCGCTGATGATTGTTGGGGGGTTGTGCTTTGGTGCGGGTGCGACTGCGTTATGGGCAGTGGCGTCCGGGCACATTGAGCGCGTGAGCTGGGTGCTGTGGGCGATCTTTCTGCTGAGCCAGATGGCGAACCTGAACCTTGGACAGCCGGGGACGACGTTTGATCCGAAGCAGTTGATCCGCTTTCCGATGGGCGTGTGGAGTTACACGGCGGTGCGGCTGTTCTTCGGGATTCTGGCGCCGGGGAACATCATCGTGATGCTGATGTCGTGGGCAGCCGCGGCGGGTATCACCATTGCAAAGTCATCGCTTGCAGGATGGGCGTTCGTTGCGATGACGATCTTTGCGGTGGTCAATGTGGTGTTCACGCGGATGATCTTCGCGTGGGTGGACCGCTGGCTTTCAACGCGGCGCGCGCGCGAGGCGTTTACGGCGCTGATCTTTCTTATCTCAATCGCCGCGCAGGGATTGAACTTCGCGTACAACCCGGCGTATCACAACCGCCGGATGGACCTCAGAAAGATTCGCGCGGTGAAGAGCACGATGACAAGGGTCGAGCACTATGTGAGTGCGCTGCCGCCGGAGCTTGCGGGGCGATCGATTGCGGCAGCGGCGAAGGGCCATGTGACAGAGTTCGCGGTAAGGAACGTGGCTTCGGCTGCATGGGGTTGCATGTTTTTGTTTGTGTTCTCGCTGCGAATGCGGACGGAGTATCGCGGAGAAAACCTGAGCGATCCGGCGAATGTGGTGCGCGCGGCGAAGGTAGTGAAGCATGACGTGGCGCATACGACCCCGGCGGGGGTGTTTGTTGCGGCGTCTGCGCGGCCGGCGGATGTGACACGCGTGGTCGCGGCAAAGGAACTGCTGTACCTGCGGCGCAACACGGGGCTTTTTTATGGGCTGATCATGCCGCTGCTGATGGTGCTGATCTTTGCCGGGAGGTGGTCGGCGAAATGGAGCCCGCATGGGTCGACGGTGGTGATGGCGGCGCTGGCGTATGGGCTGATTGGCGTTTTTCCGATGGCGTTCAACACCTTCGGGCTGGACGGCACGGGAGCGCAGACGTACTTTTTCACACCGGTTCGGCTGCGTGACGTGCTGATGGGCAAGAATGTGCTCTGCGCAGGACTGGCGCTGGCAGAGACGATCGCGATTCTTGTGGTTCTGTCGTACACGGGAAAGACGCCGTCGCTGGTGGTGATCCTGGGCGGCGTGTTGTGGATGGTGACGACACTGCTGGTGGAGTTGACCGTCGGGAATTACATGTCAATCCGGTCGCCCAAACGGATTGACCCGGGCCGAACGGCGCAGAAGCAGGCAAGGCCGGCGAGCGCGTTCCTGAGCATGGGAATCGTCCTGGCGTCAGGACTGGTTGGCGGGCTGGTGACGTTCCTGGCGGGGATGGAAGGCGTGGACTGGATTGTGCCGATCTTATTCGCGGGCACGGCTGTGGCCGCTGTGTGGATCTACCTGCAGAACCTGAACAAGCTGGATGCGTACGCGTGGCTGCACCGCGATGAGCTTTTCGAGGAACTGCAGCGGAAGGCGTAGCAGGCGTCGAAGAGATGGTTCGGTTCAGTTTTGAGTTTCGAGTTCTGGAGTTACGAGAAAGACTCTAGCCCTCTGCGATGCCGATGACGGAGAGCATGCGGCCGGTGTAGCCGTGCTCGTCGCGATGACTGAAGTAGCGGCGCTGGCCGTTGGGAAGGCGCGTGCAGGCGGTGCACTCGCCGACGATGGAGATCTTCGAGGCGCTGAGGCCGGCGTCGAGGAGCTGACGGCGGTTGGCCTCGATGAGATCGACGTGAATCTGCGGACCGATGTTGGAGTGGCCGGGTGCGCGCGCGGTGAGAAAGAGCAGCGGATATTTGTCCTTGACGGGGTCGGAGTCGTAGACCTCGGAGAAGAGCGAAGGCGCGTAAGCAAACTGGCTCTCGAAGTCGAAGCGAACCTCCTCGCCGACGGAGTAGCAGCAGGCACCGATTCCGGGGCCGATGGCGGCGATGAGGTCTTTGGGGCGCGAGCCGAATTGAAGGCGCATCGTACCGATGCCGCGCTCGACGATGCGGGCGAGGGTGCCGCGCCAGCCGGCGTGGAAGGCGGCGACGACGCGGCGGCGGGTGTCGGCGATGAGAACAGGGACGCAGTCTGCGGTGAGGATGGCGAGGAGGATGTCGGTCCGGGAGGTGATGAGGGCGTCGCCGCGAAGGACGGGACGGCCTTCCGGGGTGGAGAGCGGCGCGGTTGCCGGTATTCCGCCTTCGGGTCCGACAATGCGGATCAGCGGGCTGTGAAACTGGCGGACGGCGACCAGCTGACCGGGATTGGGACCGACGAGGGCTTCGAGGAAGCGCTTACGGTTGGCGGCTACGGTCTCCGAAGGGTCGTTGACGTTCCAGCCAAGGTTGAGGTCGCCGGGGTAGCCGAAGGCAGTGGTCGCTCCGCCCTCGCGGGTGCTGAATCCGGCACGGAGCCAGGGGTAGGCGTCCCATCCGGCGGGGCGGATGAGACCGGGGGCAATGCGGGGCTTCTTCGTTGATACGGCGGGGTTTATGGATTTTGAGGTACGACGCTGACGGATGCGCTCGCCGGCAGCCCAGGTTCCGGCGCGGGTGGCGCGGCGTCCGTGCTCGAGGCCGACGGAGGCGAAGAGGCTGTCAACGGCAGCGATGGCCTCGGGGCTTTCTTTCCAACCTGGAGTATTAGTGCTCACAGATCGATTGTAGAGGCGGAGGTTTCTCCTAATTGGCCGAG
>DATNAU010000220.1:0-5752 GCA_035572415.1 Acidobacteriaceae bacterium | reverse complement strand
TCACCGCTAACTCTCTCAACCCGTGCGGGATAATAGTTTCCAAAATGTGGCATAACAGTTTGTGTCCGTTCGTTACAATAGGAAGTAGGAGATCGAACAGCCGGATTTTTCTCAATCAGGTCCGGCGCCCGCCCCGGGCCTGCGCGGTTTAACTCCTTTGTTTTCCGTGAGAGCGATAAACCCTTTAGTTTCAATATTATACTTGATAAGTCATTTGGTTTCTAGAACATAGACTTTTGTGGGGGGGGAGGGGGTACCCACTTTATCCTTGGTGTCGTGCCATGAACGTCAACTTCGCCGAACGCGCGCACAACCACAACTGGAAGCTCGACCCCATCGTGCGCTCGCTGCTGGACACGGACTTCTACAAGCTCCTGATGCTTCAGTTCATCTGGCTCAACTTCCCCCAGGTCCAGGTCACCAGCGAAGTCGTCAACCGCACCACCCGCGTGCGCCTTGCCGACGAGATCTCCGCCGACGCCCTCATCGCCCAGATGGAGCACGTGCGCCAGCTACGCTTCCGCAAGTCCGAACTCATCTGGCTCGCGGGCAACACCTTCTACGGCACGCGCAGCATCTTTTCGCCCGAGTTCCTCGCCTGGCTCGAGAACGGCTTCCGTCTCTCCGAATACGAAGTCTCGCAGCATTCGGGCCAGCTCACCATCCGCTTCTCCGGCCTCTGGACCGAGGTCACGATGTGGGAGATCTACGCGCTCGCCCTTGTCAGCGAGATGCGAACCCGCGCCGCGCTTGCGAAGCTGAACGAGATGGAGCTTGACGTCCTTTACGCGCGCGCCAAGACCCGCCTCTGGGACAAGATCGAGCTCCTCCGCGCCGTCCCTGGCGTCCGCATCTCCGAGTTCGGCACACGACGCCGCCACTCCTTCCTCTGGCAGGAATATGTCGTCGAGGCCATGCGCTCCCGCCTCGGCGAAAGCCTCTCCGGTTCCTCCAATACCTTCCTCGCCTACAAGCACGACCTCGAAGCCATGGGCACCAACGCGCACGAGCTTCCCATGGCCATGGCGGCGCTCGCCGGCGACGACGACCAGGCCTTGCTCGCATCGCAGTATGAGGTCCTTCGCCTCTGGCAGAAGTCGTACGGCGGCGAGCTGCTCATCCTGCTGCCCGACACCTTCGGCACCACGCAGTTCCTCGAGCACGCGCCCGAGTGGGTCGCCGACTGGACCGGCCAGCGTGCCGACTCCAAGGACCCCGTCGAAGCCGGCGATGAATACATCCGCTGGCTGCTCTCCCGTGGCCGCGACCCGCGCAGGAAGCGCCTCATCGCATCCGACGCTCTCGACGCGGGCGACATCCTCCGCCTGCAAGTCTATTTTCAGGACCGCATCCGCTTCTCCGCCGGCTGGGGCACGCTGCTCACCAACGACTTCCGCGACTGTCATCCGCGCGGCGAGACCGACCTCGAACCCATCTCGCTGGTCTGCAAGATCGTCACTGTCAACGGCCGCCCCGCAGTTAAGCTCTCCGACAACCCCAACAAAGCCACTGGGCCTGCCGGCGAGGTCGCCCGCTACCGCCGCGTCTTCGGCACACCCGCAGGTGTTGCTGCCGACGTATTGGTTTAGCTCTCAAGCAACCTGAGCACGCCCGGATCGAAGCCTGCTGTGATACGCTCGGATTGCCGAGGGGGCGCACTTTGAGTGATGTCAAACCTGGCCAACCCGAAGCGGCAATCATCACTGGCGCCGGTCGCGGAATTGGCCGATCTATTGCATTCTCATTGCGTGCAGGATCACGCCGGAAGACATTCAGGTGAAGGGCGGCACGAGTTGGAATGGCTTCTGGAATACGGGGATTGAAGAGGACGTATCACTGGTACTGACTTCTGCCTCCTTCGTGATGAATCTGCGCATCTCGATCGTGAGTTGGCGGAGCATGTTCCAGATGCGGCTCAATGGCACAGACGGCTACGGAGTGGTTTCTGGAAGGAATCGCAGTTACGGCAACCAAACCTACACCTTCGGGCCGCGATGGGGATGGCAAAACGCGCCAAGCCAGGCAGCCTCGGAAACCCTGGAACTGGAAACGGACGGGAATAACGCCTTTATCCGTGAAACACGTGCGCTGTTGTTTCCAGAGGACAATCCAAATGGAGAGTGGCCACGCCCCGGCACCGCTGCTGAAGCCTTTCGCTGCATGCAACTGCTCGAAAACATTCGCGCAACCCTCGGTCTCCGTGCGAATTACAGCTCGTGAAGCCCGTCTCCAGCGCTGGAGACGAACAGAATAGATATGGTGGAGGCGGCGGGAGTCGAACCCGCGTCCGAAACTACCGGCAACAGAGAGCATTCATGCTTTTCCGCGTTCGTTTGGTCTCGCCGGCGGCGCTAAGAACGCGTCGAAGATGCGGCACCGGCCAGTCTGATTGATCTCACCCTTGGCGTCCAGACGGAACTCCTTGGGCCAGCCTACTGTGCGACGATCGGTATCCGCCCGTAGGCGAAGCGGAAGCGATCGGCAGTCTAATTAATTAGGCTGCGAGTGCGAATTGAGGTTCGGCACTTATGGTTTTGCGAGCGATTACGGGTGTCCGCACCCCGGCATGCCTCTCTGCCACAAGCAATCCCGTCGAAGCCGTGACGCCCCCATTTTGGGTGCTGACTGACGCTGCTTAAGGCGCTCAAAGAACTGTCCTAAGTATATGATGACCCGCCCGCTCGCTCGGATGCGGGCGCGTTGCGGCCGGTGGCCCGGCCCTGCCGCGAGGCTGGACGGGTCTCATCGTTCTCGAAAAACCGGTTATAGTTTGCTTGCGATGTCGATCTCTTTAGGAAACGCGCGGCTGTTCCGCCTGATATTGACTCTGTGCCTCGCCGTGACCGCTGCCGGGTGGGCTGAATCCCATAAATACTCGCAGTTCACCAACGGTGCAGTGACCGAGCATGTCGCATGGCGCGACACGGCCGGAAACCTGATCAATGCACACGATGGCGGCATTCTATGGGCTGACGGGAAGTACCACTGGTATGGTATGGCCCTGAGGCCGCTGCCGGCCATCAATGGGCCAGACGGAGGGCAGAAGACCACCGTCGGCGTGGTGATGTACAGCTCCAGCGACCTATACAACTGGAGCTATGAGGGCGTGGTGCTGGCGACTTCCACGGATCCTAGAAGCCCGCTCTATGGCCCAATGCGATTCGAGCGTCCGAAGATCCTGTATAACGCGCTTACGAATCAGTACGTCATGTGGTTTCACTATGTCGGCTACCCAGGCGACCATACCAATGCGCCGGGCGCGGGCGAGGCCGGCGTAGCTGTCAGCAGCCGCGTCAACGGTCCTTACACGTTCAAAGGCATATCGCGGCCGATCGATCCAAAGGGCATTGTGCGGGACTGCACGGTATTCCAGGACAATGATGGCGCCGCTTATTTTATTTACGACCGCGATGTGCGCGAGCCGGGACCGGGCTTCGGACGCGTGCTGCACATCGTGAAGCTGACTGATGATTATCTGGGCTTCACGGACAAGTGGTTCAAGATCGCCAATGCTACAGCGCGCGAAGCGCCGGTGATGATCAAGCACGATGGCATCTACTACCTGGTTACGTCAGCAGAGACCGGTTGGAAGGACAACGCAGCGAACTATTACACCGCAACCAGCGTGATGGGGCCGTATGTCGAGCACGGCAATCCGACCTCCGGCCCGTTTGCAGACGTAACCTACCACTCACAGGGCACGTGGGCCTTCGCCGTGCATGGGCACAAGGATGAGGTCATATTCATGGCTGAGCGCCATATCACTGCACGGATGACGGACAGCTCTTACATTTTTCTGCCAGTGAGGTTTGGAGCGGACTCTACGCTCGCCCTGCCGTATCTGACCGACTGGCGCTGGAAGCCGTGGCCGCGAATAGTGCGATGAAGACTCGGAGCGCAATCCATCAGATCGGCGCGTTCCGACGCTTCTCTGTCGTCTTTTGCGCGCTATCGGCAACCTTCCTCGCGGGCCTCGCGATAGCCCAGCAAACGACCTCGTCTACAGCCGGTTCGGATGCGTCGGCCGCCATCGTCCGCCTGAAGCGGGAGTTACCGGCAGCTCACTCAGTTGCGGTGCGGAAATTCTGGACAGAGGTTGCGCGCACTGGCGCTCCGCTGATCGAGCCTGTCCCGGGCGACAAGGACTATTCCTTCGTGACGTTCCTTTGGCGGGGCGCTGACGACACACGCAACGTTGTGATTTTCGATGGCGTGGCCGCTTTCGATGCGAAAGACCGCATGCAACGCGTCGCAAATACGGATGTCTGGTACAAGACCTATCGCGTCCGCAATGATGCGCGCTTCGCCTATAACCTGTCGCCGAACGATTCGCTCGAACCTTTCGATCACGTGAAGGGCGACGACAAGATGAAGCAGCGGCTTGCGTTCTTTCGACCCGATCCGCTCAACCCGCGCCACTGTCCAACTACGTTCGGCGCGTACGGAGCAGATTCTTCCTACGTCGAGCTGCCCAACGCCGGCCCTCTTCTATGGGAATCGAATACGGCGGGGATTCCTCAGGGAAATCTCACAGAGACCCGTATCCACAGCGAGCTTTTGCACCGGGACAAAAAGCTGTGGGTGTATACGCCGGCGGGCTTCCACAACGGACACGAGCAATATCCTCTTCTGGTTCTCTTCGATGGCGACCGAAACTCGATGTGGATGCCGAAGGTGCTCGATCTGATGATTGCGCGGCGGCAGATTCCGCCAATGGTTGCGGTGATGACGGACGAGTCCACGCCATCGATCCGCAACAGCGAGTTGCCCTGCAACCCTGAATTTGCGGATTTTCTCGCCAGCGAGCTCGTTCCCTGGGCGCGCAACCGCTATTCGGTAACAAGCTCCCCGCAGCGCACCATCGTCGCCGGCTCCAGCTATGGAGGACTGGCGTCCGTCTTCGCCGGACTTCGGCATCCGGAGGTCTTCGGAAACGTGATCTCGCTATCCGGGTCGTTCTGGTGGAAGCCTGAGGGGAACGCTCAGAGCGAGTGGCTGGTACATCAGGCGGCGATCAGCCCGAAGCGGCCCCTTCGGTTTTATCTGGAGGTCGGCCTGATGGAGGTCGGCGCCAGTGTCGACCAGGTCGGAGCGAATCGGCGAATGCATCAGGCGCTGAACGCGACGGGATATCCAACCGGCTATGCGGAATATGATGGAGGCCACTCCTTTCTCAACTGGAGTGAGGGCATGGTTCACGGATTGAAATATCTGATGCGATAGTCGCAGCAGACACTACTTGCGCCTAAGCCAGCGGCAGGCCGCGTATGGTAGGATGCCCTCCCACGGAGCGCGCGGGTTGCGCTCCACGTGAAAGGACGGGCGTCTGCGCGCGTCTTGTTGGAAGGCGCGGCTGCGCTCGGCGAGCGCTCGCCCGGCCCCTGTGTGCGGATCCGTACGACGCTCATTACCGTATCGAGGAGGAGCGCGCGTATGAGGGTTTACACCGGAAAAGACATCCGCAACGTTGCTGTTGTCGGACACTCGCATAGCGGCAAGACCACACTGGTGGCCGCACTGCTGCAGGCGGCGAAGATGACCCAGACGCAGGGGCGCGTCGAGGACGGCTCCGCAGTGACGGCGTATGACGAAGAGGATGTCGCGCGCCGGACGACCATGGCAAACGCCGTTGCCTATGCTGAGTGGGAGGGCGTGAAGATCAACTTTGTGGACACGCCGGGCTTCCACATGTTCCTGCATGAGGCGCGCGCGGCGATGCTGCCGGTGGAGGCGGCGTTGGTGGTAGTGAATG
>DATNAU010000219.1:0-18812 GCA_035572415.1 Acidobacteriaceae bacterium | reverse complement strand
AAATACACACGTGAGGCCGGTGTGCGCAATCTGGAGCGCGAAATCGGCAACATCTGCCGGAAGGTGGCGCGGAAGGTCGTCCAATCGAGCCCTGCGCATCATGAAGAGCTGACGGCGGAGAATGTGGGTGAACTGCTGGGCGTCGCCAAGTTCCGCGACTCGCAGGTTCACGACAAAAGCGAGGTGGGCCTCGTCACAGGGCTGGCATGGACAGAAGTTGGCGGCACATTGTTGCAAACGGAAGTGCAGGTTCTGGATGGCAAAGGCAAGCTCACCACCACCGGACAACTGGGCGAGGTGATGCAGGAGTCAGCGCAGGCTGCACTCAGCTATATCCGCTCAAGAGCACAACATCTCGGGCTGAACAAGGAGTTCTACCGGCATGTCGATATTCATGTGCATGTGCCGGAAGGAGCCATTCCGAAGGATGGGCCGAGTGCCGGCATCACGCTGGCAACTGCGCTGGCCAGTGCATTGACGAAGATCAAAGTGCGTCGCGACATCGCCATGACGGGCGAGATCACGCTGCGCGGGAAGGTGCTCTCGATCGGCGGCCTGAAGGAGAAGTTGCTGGCGGCACATCGCGCGGGGATCTTCGAAGTGATCGTTCCGGGCGACAACCGCAAAGACATCGCAGAAATGCCGGAACTGTTGAAGACGGAGATGAAGCTGCACTTCGTGGAGCAGATGGACGAGGTGCTGCAGATTGCGCTGGAAGAACGGTTGCCGGAACTGGCCGAGGAGACGCCTCCCGCGCTGGCTGCGGTGATGCCGCCGGTCCTGCCCGAGCCGAGCCCGCAGCCGATCGCACATCAATAGCAGCCGAGGACACCAATGGAAAGGCCGGGATATGAGATCCCGGCCTTTTCTACGTCCAGCGGCAGATTGGTTACACGGTTCTTCGCCCGGTGATGAAGTGAATGATGAATGAGATGACCGCGAAGATGAGAAGCAGGTGAATGAGAAAGCCCGCCGTGTGAAACACCACAAAACCGGCCAGCCATGCGACAACCAGAACGATGGCGAGTATCAGAAACATTGCGCAACCTCCAATTCGAAGTGGCGCAGCGTCGCGCCGAATTCTTCTCGTTAGAGCGGCCCCGACAGAACAGCGTTGCTCGGGTGCGCGGCCTGCATTCGAAAAAACAGGGACTTACGAGGCGAGATAACGCCGAGGATGGGTGTGGCATCTACCCAACAGTGCCGGGGAGCCGATTGCCCCGCCGATGAAAGGAGAGAGCGATGCTGATCCTTCTGATCATTTTGCTGGTGCTGGCATTTGGAGCTTTCCCGACGTGGCCATACAGCCGCAACTGGGGCTACTATCCGAGCGGCGGCCTGGGGCTGGTTTTGCTTATTGTTCTGATTGTCGTCCTGTTCAACCACGGGTTCTGACGAGTCTCGGCAGATGCACATGGGGTCGTCGATGCAAAAAGGGAGCGCTGCGGAGGCGCTCCTTTTTGCGTACCTCCGAAATGAATCGCCCGTGCGGGTCTCCCACCGCGGACGGTGAGATTATCGACCACCAGCGATCGACGGGATCAGCATCACTTCGTCGCCGTCCTGGAATGCGTAGCTGTCGCCACCGAGGAAGCGGATGTCTTCGTCATTGATGTAGATGTTGATGAACTTGCGCAGCTTGCCGTTCTCGTCCTTGATGTGCGTGGCGAGCGCGGGAAAGGTCCGATCGATTTCGGAAAGCAGAGCGGGCAAATTCGCAGCTGTCGAGTCAAGCTGTTTTTTGCCGTCAGTGTGACGCGTGAACGCAGTGGGCAATACGACCTTGATGGACAAAATTCAGTCTCCTGCTGTGGCGAGTTCCGGTTCGGATAGCGCGCTTGCGGGTTCGCCGGCGATGGAGCGAAGATATTCGGCGAAATCCGCAAGGCGTGGGCGAATGGCGCGCCCATCGATGTGATCATAACGTCCCATCAGGGCATCGGTCGTTTTGAGGCCATTGCCGGTGATGACGGCGACTGTGGTTTCATGTGCCGGGATGCGACCCTGCGCGTAGAGCCGCGCGGTGACAGCAGTGGTGACGCCGCCCGCGGTTTCCGTGAAGATGCCTTCGGTCTCGGCCAGCTCCTGCATACCGGAGACCAGTTCGACATCTGACACGTCCTCAGCCCAGCCGCCGTCCTGGCGAATCATCTTCGCCGCCGCAGGACCGTCAGCAGGGTTGCCGATGGCAAGAGAACGGGCGATGGTGCTGGGCCGCTGCGGAATGATGTCCTCGGTTCCCTGCTTTACCGCGGTTGTAATGGGGGAGCAGCCGGTGGCCTGCGCGCCGAAGAAGCGCACCGGGCGAGCAGGCGCGTCGACGAGGCCGAGATAGACGAGTTCCTGAAATGCCTTGCGAATTTTGCGGATCAGACTTCCGCCGGCCATAGGGACTACGACGTTGTCCGGCAGGCGCCAGCCGAGTTGCTCGGCGATCTCATAGCCGACGGTCTTGGAGCCTTCCGCATAATAAGGCCGAAGGTTGACGTTGACGAAGCCCCAGTTGTATTCATCTGCGATCAGCGTGCAGAGGCGGTTGACGTGGTCATAGTTGCCGTCGATGCGAATCAGGCGCGCGCCGTACACCAGCGTGTTGAGGATCTTCGCAGGCTCCAGATCCGCAGGGACCAGAATGCATGCGTGGAGGCCGAGGCGGGCAGCCTGTGCGGCAACTGAGTTGGCGAGGTTGCCGGTGGAGGAGCAACCGACCGTAGTGAATCCGAACTTACGCGCGTTGGCCAAGGCCACAGCGACGACGCGGTCTTTGAAACTGAGTGAAGGGAAACAGACAGCATCGTTCTTGATGTAAAGATTTTCAGCGCCGATGCGTTTGCCGAGACGTGCGGCGCGAACCAGCGGCGTGAAGCCTACGGGAAGATCGGGCTGATAGCCGGCGGGGACGGGCAGCAGGCGCGCGTAGCGCCAGATGCTGGCCGGGCCCGATGTGATGGATTCTCGGGTGAACTCGCCGCGTGCGGATTCGAGGTCGTAGGCGACCTCCAGCGGCGCAAGGCACTCAGGGCATCCGGAGAGCGGGCGGTTACCGAAGCGGCGGCCGCACTCGTTACAAGCCAGTTCGTAGGCGGGACTGGAATACTCCATCGAAAGCGCTCCTCAACCACGGCAAACGTGGGGAGAGGAACGCTTCTGCGACTGACTCTCTTTGGATTGCCCGAAGGCGGAAGGGAGGAGACTTACGGATGCAGCGGAAGCTGCCATATCCGAATCTCATGTTCCCTGCGCGCGCCGTGCGGCCAACCAGGAGAGAGTTGACACCGGTACCGTGTTCTGTCCGGTTGTCGTGGCGTCGCAGGGCTCGTCCCTCAGCCACTCTGCATGAAATTCAAATCTGCGCGAACGCAGACTGGAATGACTTAGTAGTAACACAGTCACCATGGGGCTGCAAGTTGCAGAGCAATCGATGGATACAACCGGCGAAAGTTGTATCGACCATCATGCCGCGGTGCGGGTGTACTGGTTCGATTGCGGCGCGAATATGCGGACGCGCAGCAAAATCGTTCCCATTGAGACCGCCGTCAGGCGGCGATTCCTGAAAGGCATTTCAATGAAAGCTCTCTCGAATTCTGTTCTGGGTACTGTAGCAGTCTTGTTGACGTTCTTCGCCGCCGCCAGTGCGCAGACCAGCAAGACCACGCCCTCTGCAACAGCCAAGCCCCAGGCCGTCACTACAGCCCGCGAAGCCAGCTCCGGTATGGCAACGGGAAGGGAGGCGGCGTCGTCTCCCACCAGTGCTACATCGAGCAACGCGAAGAATTCAGGCCACGCGACTGAAAAGGTGGAGTACAAAGACCCCGAGGACATGACGACCCGTTACCGCCCTGGCAACAACAAGACGACGAAGACTGTCCAGGGACCGGATACCAGTTCCGGAGCTTCCGCTGCGGCCCACGCGACTGCTAAGGAAACCGGCCTTCCAGCGTGCGATGGATCATCGAAGGATGCCGCGAAGTGTGTTGCTCCGTCAGCATCTTCCTCGCAAGCTGCATCACGCATGAACAAGGTCGAGAGCTTTACGGTGAAGCAATAACATCCTGTAGTCTCCGGATCAGTGCTGGAGGGTGAGGGCGATTTCGTGGGTGGGGATGGCGCCCTCGCGAAGGATCATCCAGGAGTTGCCGCCGCCGGAGAGGTCGACGATCGTGGTGGGCAGCGAGCGCGGGGTAGGGCCTCCATCGACGATGAGCGGGATCATGCCGGCAAGCTGGGCGCGGACGTAGTGGGCGTCCGTACATTCAGGCATGCCGGCGAGGTTGGCTGAGGTGGCTGTAATGGGCAGGCCGAGCTTGGAGACGACGGCGCGAGCGATCGGCGCCTCGGGCACGCGCAAGGCGACGTTGCCGGTATTGGCGGTGACGCGCAAGGGAAGGCGCGCGCCGGCCTTGACGACGATGGTGAGCGGGCCGGGCCAGAAGCGTTCGGCGAGGCGGTCGAAGGCGGTATCGATGTCGCGGGCGAGGCCGTAGGCCTGCGCGGTATCGGCGAGGAGAAGTGAGAGCGGCTTGTGGCGGGCGCGGGTTTTGATCTCGTAGATGCGGTCGACAGCGCGGAGATTGACTGGGTCGACGGCAAGGCCGTAGAAGGTGTCCGTGGGCAGGGCGGCGACGGAGCCGGCGGAGATCGCGTCGACGACCCTGGCGATGCGCTCGGGCTCGGGTTCCTGCGGATGGATGGCAAACATCTCGGCCGTCAAAAAAGCGTTCTCCTGAATCGGATGGTTCGCGCGTGCAGCGGCGCCGGCGGATGAGCGCAGAGCGCAGTCCCTAGCATAACGCCGATGGCGCGAGTGGGTGGATGCATGTGATTGTTCAAGCTGAGTAGAAACAAATACCGACAAGTGTGGCCTTCCCTCCGCGCGCTCCAAAATGACGAACGCAGCCGGCGCGAGCAGGATGAACGACTATCGGCTAATCTCTTTCAGTGGCACGAGGTTCGAGATCGAGATCGCGAGGAACGGGGCACGTTGTGCGGCGCGCGCTGGAGGTGGTGCTGCTTGCGGCAGCGGCGTGGTTTGGGTGGCTCTACTTTCAGATCAAAGATGTGGCGGATCGGGATGAGGCGCGGCCTGCGGATGCGATTGCAGTCTTCGGAGCCGCTGAGTATCTCGGACATCCGTCGCCAGTGCTGCACGCCCGGCTGGACCACGCGGTGGAGCTGTACAACGAGCAGATGGCGCCTCTGGTGATTACGCTGGGGGGCGGTGAGGCCGGAGACGCGGGTAACACGGAGGGGGCCGCAGGGCGCGACTATCTGCTGGCGAACGGGATTCCGTATGAGCGGATTGTGGCTGAGACGCATTCAATCGACACCGAGGAGCAGGTGCAGGACCTGGCACAGATTGCGGCGCTGCGCCATTTGCGCAGCATGATTGTAGTGAGCGACGGGACGCATCTGTTTCGCATCGAGAAGGAGTGCGAGGCCGCAGGACTGAAGGTATATACATCGCCGCGCGCCGCGCTGGGCCATACCGACGGCTGGGACCTTGCGATGCGCTACCTTCACGAGATGCTGAGCTATACCTTTCTGAAGCTGCATTTGAATATGGAGTGGATGCACGGGAAGGTAGATCTGTAGGCAGTTGATAGTTACTGGTTGCTAGTTGTCAGCTGAAGTCAGACTTGACTCCAGAGAACTGGGTCGAGGCGACTCGTCAGTACATAACAATGGGCGACGGACGAAGTCCGGGCACAAGCCAGAGGATGAGCAATGCGAACGCCGCAGCGAAGGCGGTTGAGAAGAAGTTAACGAGGTCGTTGCCGATCCAGCCTCGCCGCTCGAGTGTTGCACCTAGGAAGGAATCGAAAAAAAGGCCTGCCACTGCACCGGCGAACGCTACGGAGCATTGTCGCCATGGCAAGTCCATCGCCCCACATGGGCTAAACGCTACAAGGGCACCAGCCAGGACACCAGCAGCCGTCCCAAGCAGACTGATTGCACCGTCTGTTCCCTGGTCGACGTGCCGCAACGACGTAAACAGCAGCGGCCTTCCAGCAAATGCCTGACCAATCTCTGACGAGACCGTATCAGCGGTGGCTTCGGCCAGCACAGCGATGACCAGCATTGGTGTGACCCAACCAGAAGCGTACCCACTTGGCGGCCACCAAATCGACATAACAAATAAGTTGAGAGGGAAAACCAGAAGACCGCCAACGCCTAGGTTCGCAATAACCTGCGATGCATGTCTGCCCGTACGCGGCTCGGCCAGTCCAATGCGCGTCTTGCGTAACCGCCCAGAACGTGTCGCCACGCTAGTTAGAACAAAAAGAACAAGAAGCGGCACAAGCGCAGCATCCAGGGACCATAGCCTGCAACTCGTCAAGGACAAACACACAAAACCACCAGAGACGGCTCCCCCCGGAGTCGCAGCCTTTGCTACCCATGCAATGAAAGCGAAACAGAGGCTAATTGCCAAGGCAGCGAGATCACGGGTATCGATTTGGGCTGTGGCCGCCGACAGAAGGAGCCCAATGAGAGGCGGTGCGGCTACTAAGGGTAAGACTATCCACACCACCAGGCGAGACTGGAGGCGGTCGCGGGCGGGCGGAATGGCCTTCGGGGGCAGCAGCGTCGATTGATCTGGGGGTTGCATTTCGGGTGGTGGCACGTCCAACAGAGAGCCCTCGCCCTTCGGCGAGCGACCATCCGGTTGATTTACAATCAGGCTTTGAGCATAGACAAGTTTGGGTGTACTGCGGGAGAGGGTTTGCACTTAGCAGGGTTTGAGCAAGCAGCACAGGCGCGCCGGCCAGGGTTTGGCCGGACAGCGGTGCGTTGGGCAGGGGCGGCGGTTCTGGTCGCGGGTGTGGGCGCCTTGTCCAGCTGCGGAAACGCCTATCGACCTGTGGTGGCAACCGTAGGAATCGTTGGACCGGCCGGACAGCCGCAGAAATACGCCATCGCGGTGTCTAGCCCGACTCCTGTCGGTTCGCCGTGCCCTCTTGCCGGACAACCCACCTCGAATGGCCTGATGTCCATGGTCGATTTTTCCGGCGACACGGTTCTGGTGAACGTGAACCTGGGCGTGAACCCGTACTACTTCGCCTTGAACACGTCGGGTACAAACGGCTATACGCTGAACTGCGACAAGACAGTAACCTCCTTTGACATCAGCACCTCGCTGCTGTCCAGCAATGTGCTGGAGTCTACCCTGCCGGCAGGCGGGAATCCTATCAGTCTCTTCGCGACAACGAATGCGACGTACATCACCGACCCTGGTGTGAATGCCGTGGACCAGTTGACCGGCAGCCTTCCTCCCGCCCTGAAACAGGAACTACCCGTGAGCAGCGGCTACACTCCGGTATACGTGGTCGGCGCGCAGAACGCAGCTCGCGCATATGCGCTGACGCAGTCCACCAGCGGGGGCGCCGGGCAAGTGCAGGCGATCGAGGTGGGATCGAACACGATCTCGGCGACGCTGCCCGTGGGACGCGGTCCGATTTATGGCGTGATGAGCGCCGATACGCGACGCGTTTTTGTGATGAACCAGACCGACGGCACGGTTTCGGTGATCAACTCGCAGACCAATGCTCTGGACACGCCGGTGAACACGATTCCGGTCGGGGTAAATCCGGTGTGGGCCGACCTGGCTCCCGGGCTGAACGAACTTGTGGTGGCTAACCAGGGCAACGGTACGACCCCAGGCTCGCTGTCGATTGTCAATACTCCGCTGTGCAGTGCGACCACGCTGCCGACGAATCCGAACTGCAACGCGTCGAACCCGATCGATGCGACGACCTTCGGGCAGGTGATTGCGACCGTGCCACTTGGGATCAATCCATTTATGGTGACGGTGCTGGCGGACAACACACGCGCCTATGTTGCTAACGGCGGGAATCCGAACGTGCCGTGCAGCCAGACCACATGTACGGTTTCGGTTGTAAATCTTTCGACCAATACGGTGACTGCGACGATTCCTATCAATGGACACCCGGCATGGATTGCGTCGTCAAATGCTTCGCCGACGGGCAAAGTGTACGTGGTATGCCATGACTCGCAGGTGATGACAGTGATCGAGACAGATACGGACAAAGTGGATACCACGATCCCGTTGCAGGGATATGGCGTGAGCGTGCGGACGACGGCACCGTAGTAGTTGTCAGTTCACAGCTGTCAGTTCTCAGTTGCCGAACATGACGAGGGGCATGGTGGGCGATTGCGAGCCTCCGTCCGGCTCGACCGTCACGCCGAAGGCTTTGGCAGGAATTCCTTTTGGAAGATCGGGCATGACGACGGCGGCGTTGCCCTGCCGGTCAGGGTGGAAGGTGCCGGCCGGGATGGCTGCGGCGTTGTCGGCGGGAATGATCCATAGCTCGTAGGCCTTGTACTGCTCAAGTGGCGCCATGTTGCTGGCGAGGAAGACGAGCGAGCCCTTGTCCGGGTTATAGGTAACGCCGCCGGAGGGAGTCTGCGGCGGCTTTTCTGTCGCCGGCATTCGCATGGACACACGCATGGCGCCGGGGTTGGTGAGCGCGTCCATGAGCTGGTGGGCCTGGGCTGCGTCGGCGGTGAGGCGGTCGATCTGGCCGGATTGCGAGGCGAGATCGCGGCGCAGGTTCTGGCGATCGCGCAGCAGCGATCCGGCGACAAGGCATAGCCCGGCGGCGGCGGCCCAGCCGAGGCCGGTGAGGATGATGAGTCCGGCGCGGCGTTTGGGCTTGCGCTCTTCCATTGACAGCACAGAGCCGCTGCGGCCGAATGCAGCAATGGGTTTCGCCTGTTGCGGCTCGGCGGTCTGAACTTGCGGCTGCACTAATTGCGCGGAGGCAGATTGTGCGGGCACGGCGATCCTCTTCTCGCGGGCTAGCTGACTGAGAAGGCGCTGGCGGGACGCGGGTGATGGCGTGTCGAGATCGACGGTCATCGCGACGAGAGCGAGATCACCGTGGATGCGCGCGAGTTCGGCGCGGCAGTCGGGGCAATGAGAGAGATGGCCGGCGATGGCAGCGGCCTGATCGCCGGAGACCAGCTGCATGGCGTAGACGGATAGGTCGGCGGGATCGAGGTGGCCTGCGCCGGTCGCCGGAAACATCACCGTGTTCTGGTCCGAAGGCATCATGGCTGAAGGGCCTTTCTCAGCGAGGTGAGCGCGCCCCGGATGCGCGTCTTTACTGTGCCGAGCGGGTCGCCCGTCATCTCGGCGATCTCGGAATGGGTGAGGCCGTCGAAGAAGGCCATTTCTAGAGTTTTGCGTTGTGCGCGCGGAA
Source organism: Acidobacteriaceae bacterium (assembly GCA_035572415.1). Taxonomy (GTDB): domain Bacteria; phylum Acidobacteriota; class Terriglobia; order Terriglobales; family Acidobacteriaceae; genus Edaphobacter. The sequence continues at coordinate 9,591 of DATNAU010000219.1, read as the reverse complement.
GCTGCTGGATGGCGGTGCGAGCGTGCTCCATCAGGCTGGAGCGCTCAGCCTCGTCGGCGAGATTGAAATTGGAGGCGAGGGCGATATCGTCCACTGAGTCGGTGGGGCGGCGGCGGCGCAGGAGGTCAATGGCCCGGTTGCGCGCGACGACGGCCAGCCATCCGCCGAGCGAGCCGCGGGTGGAGGCAAAGGTGGATGGGCTGCGCCAAACCTGCATCAGGACTTCCTGCATCACGTCTTCGGCCGCCGCGGCGTCTCGCAGGACCCGGAGCGCAACGGAGTAGACCAGCCGGGAGTAGCGGTCGTAGAGCGATGTCATCGCCGATTCCTCGCCCGAATGCACGCGCGTGAGCAGCAGCGCATCGTCCTCGGCGACGGGGGCGGTCGGATTCACGGCAACGGTCTCACTGTTCATAGAACGTGGTCGGGCGGCGGTCGGATTTCTACCTAGCGTGCAAATGCGAGTTCAAGTTTACTGGATTCGATGCGTCTCGCAGGAAGCAGATAGTCTTGACTCTCGGGATGAAGACGCGGCTGGATAAGGCGCTGGTGGAACGCGGGCTGGTGCAGTCCCGTGAGCGAGCGCAGGCGCTGATCCTTGCCGGGCGCGTGCTGGTGGCGGAGCAGAAGGTGGATAAGCCGGGCGCGGCGGTGGCGGAGGGCGCGGCGATTCGCGTGATCGGCGAGGACCTGCATTACGTGAGCCGCGGCGGGCTGAAACTGGAGCGCGCGCTGGAGCATTGGAAGATCGGGCTGGATGGATGCGCGTGCTTGGATGTCGGCGCATCAACGGGTGGTTTTACCGATTGCATGCTGCAGCATGGAGCGGCAAGTGTGCTGGCGATCGATACGGGCTACGGGCAGATTGCGCACAAGCTGCGGACAGATCCGCGGGTGACGCTGATGGAACGGTGCAATGCGCGGCTGCTGAAGAAGGGCGAGTTGTCAGTTGTCGGTTCTCAGTTGTCAGGAAAAGCAAAAGCGGATTCCTCCGCATTCGATCTTGCTGCGCAGGATCGAGCGCTGCGGAATGAGAATAGTTTGGCGGGGATAAGTTTTCTGGCGATGGATGTGTCGTTTATCTCGGCCACGCTGGTTCTACCGGCTGTAGTGGGCGCGCTTCTGCCGGCAGGAGAGCGATGGCGGGGCGAGGCGGTGGTGCTGGTCAAGCCGCAGTTTGAGGCGGGGCGCGAGCATGTGGGTAAGGGCGGGATTGTCCGCGAGGAGAGCGCGCGGCGGCTTGCGATCGAGCGCGTGCGCGGGTGCGTGGAGGAGATGGGTGGCGAGGAGATCGAGGTGATCGAGTCGCCAATCACGGGGGCAGAGGGGAATGTGGAGTATCTGCTGCATGCGCGCTTCTAGGCGCATGGGCGCAGCGGACGGTTAGCGCGGCGGAAGGCCGTCAGGATCGTTGAAGCCGATGTTGCCGTAGGCGTCAACTGTGCCGCTGAGTTTGCCCTGCGAAGTGGTCATTGGAGGCTCGCAGATCGTCCCGTTCCAGTGGCAATAGACCACGGCGGTATGGGGAACGACGCGGGCGTTGGCACCGGGCACTGGCTGCGTTGAACTTGCCGTCATGGGAGCGTGAAAGGCGCAGCCGGTAAAGGTGGAAACAGCGGCAAGCATCGCGATGCGGCTGATTTTCACCGTGTCTCCTTCCCTGCTGCCCTGAATGATACACCGCTGGAGACACCATGAAATGCGGTCAGCAGGCAAGTTCGATCAAAGACGCGACCTCAGGGGCTAAAGCCCCTACGCTGATTGAGCGTCATCCGGAATTCTTCGACTTCGCTCAGGACAGGCTCTGAAACCGTGCCCTTAAACAGGACTTCTCTTTCACGTGGCCTGAACTGGATGCAGGGTTAGGACGATGCGCGCCCCTGCTGGCGGTAGACTGATGGGAATGCCATTAGCTGCCATTCTTTCGAAGCCGCAGAAGGCGGAGTTGGAGACCATCCTGCGCGAGCTGCGTGCGTGGCTCGGCGAACGTGGATGGGAGTCTGTGCTGGACGACGAGAGCGCAGCGTATCTCAATGCGCAGGGGATAGCGCGGGCTGCGCTGCATGAGCGCAAGCCGGACCTGGCGATTGTGCTGGGCGGGGATGGCACTCTGCTGGCGGCGGCGCGCGCGTTTGCGCATACGCAGGTGCCGCTGCTGAGCGTGAACCTGGGGTCGCTGGGATTTCTGACCGAGGTGCCTCTGGCGGACCTGTATGCAACGCTGGAGGCATGGTGCGAAGGGCGCGCCACGATCGATGAGCGCAGCATGATCCGCGCGGAGATGGTGTGCGCGAATGGAGCGCGGCGGACCTGGGATGCGCTGAACGATGTTGCAGTGGCGAAAGGCACGATTGCCCGCATGGCGGACTTTGCGCTGGAAATCGATGGCGAACCGGTGGCTGCGTTCCGCGCGGATGGCGTGATTGCGGCCACCCCGACGGGCTCGACCGCATACAACCTTGCCGCCGACGGGCCGATTGTGATGCCGAGCGTGAACTGCATGGTGCTGACGCCGATCTGCCCGCACCTGCTGACGATCCGTCCGATTGTCGTGCCCGGCGAGTCGTCGATCACAGTGCGTGTGACAGGCGTAGCGAATGAGATTTTTCTGACCGTTGACGGGCAGGAAGCGGTGCCGATGCACGTGGGCGACGAGGTGCGCTGCTGCAAAAGCCGCTACACGGTGCGGCTGCTGCGGCTGAAGCCGAATGGGCTGTTCAATGTGCTAAGGCAGAAGCTGAAGTGGGGGGAACGTTAGTTGATAGTTGCTGGTTGCCAGTTGCTGGTTGGAAAAGCTAGCGAGCAGCAGCGACGGTTTCAGCGAGTTCGCCGAGCACATCGACAGTTTCGGACCAGCCGATGCAGGCATCGGTAACGCTCTGACCGTAGACCAGCGGCTGGCCTTCCACCATCTTCTGCGAGCCGGCGACGAGGTTGCTTTCAATCATGATGCCGATGATGCGCTTGTCTCCGGCATGAATCTGCGCCCCAATCTCGCGGGCCACGAGCGGCTGTCGCCTGTAATCTTTGCCGGAGTTGGCGTGCGAACAGTCGATCATGACGCGCTCGGGCTGACCGGACTTGCGCAACTGCGCGCAGGCGGCTTCCACGGATGCGGCGTCGTAGTTGGTGAGCTTGCTGCCGCCGCGCAGGATGAGGTGGCAGTCGGGATTGCCGGTGGTGGCGAAGATTGCGGTCTGTCCGGTCTTGGTGCCGCCGAGAAAGGTATGCTCCTCGCGCGCGGACACGATGGCATCAATAGCGATCTGCACGTCACCGGAGGTGCCGTTCTTGAAGCCGACCGGGCAGGAGAGACCGCTGACAAGCTGACGATGCACCTGGCTTTCCGTGGTGCGCGCGCCGATGGCGCCCCAGCTGACGAGGTCGACGAAGTACTGCGGCGAGATGATGTCGAGGAATTCCGTGCCGGCGGGAACACCCATCTCTGCGAGGTCGACGAGCAGGTGACGGGCGATGCGGAGGCCATCGTTGATCTGGAAGGTGTGGTTGAGGTGCGGGTCGTTGATGAGACCCTTCCACCCGACCGTAGTGCGCGGCTTCTCAAAATAGACACGCATCACGATGCAGAGACGGTCGCGGAGTTGCGCGGCGACGGGCTTCAGCTTCGCGGCGTATTCGCGCGCGGCGTCGGGGTCGTGGATGGAGCACGGGCCGACGATGACGAGCAGGCGCGAATCGCGGCCGGAGAGGATTTCGCTGACCTGATTGCGCGCGGCGAAGACAGTCTCCGAGGCGGCATCGGAGATGGGCAGCTCTTCTTCGAGAAAGACGGGCGGCAGGACCACACGGGTCCACTTGATGCGCAAATCATCTGTGCGGTGCAGGCTGTGCATTGCTTGTGCGGGAGAATCTTTCTCGGCGAGGAATCGCCGCGGCCTGCGCGAAGGCTGATGCGAGATTCGCGCAGCAGGGCCGCTGGTTCCAGTGTATCAGCCGAGGTGTTTGCCCCTATGCGAGGCGAGCGGCGACGGCATCGCGTGCGGGGACCGTCATGGTGAGGCTCCGGCCATTGATAGCGATCTTTGTGGCACCCCAGACATCTTCAGCAGTGGCAAAGTTGTCGCCGGTGAGGGTGACGGTGACTTGCTTGTCGGTGCGCGTGGGATTGGTGACCCACAGGTGCGCGGCGCCTGACGAGCCTTCATGCAGACGAGCCTGCAGCGTGGTGTCGCTGATCGCAACCTGCTGAACGACGCCGGCCCATTGGAGCAGCATGGCGAGGAGAGCTTTGGTCTCCTTCGCGTGGTGGAGGAAGTAGCCGGCGCTGGGGAAGGTCCCGATGAGAATGGTCCTGCCCTTCCCGGAGGTGTTTTCGACTGCCGCGGCGTTGCCGTTGTCCCACTGGCCGATGGATTGGCCGGTGGTGAGATCGTAGTCCTGGCGGAAGTAGCGGCCGTAAACTTGCTGGCCGCGAATGTTGAGAGTCATGCGGTCGGAGATGTCGGGGTTGAACTCGACGTACTTCTCGCGCGCGCCGAAGAGCTGGTCGAGACCGAAGTTGGGCTGGACGGTGCCGACGTGGCCGCGGTCGCCAAAGTAGGCAGGCAGACCTTCGCAGACCAGTGCGCCGCCGGCACGGACGTAGGCCTTCAGCTTTTCCGCGGTGGCCTGCTTGAGCATCACGGGATAGGGCAGATAGATGAGCTTGTAGCGATCGATGTCTTCGAGAGCGACGAAATCAGGCTGAATGTTGGAGTCGAAGAAGGCCTGGTAGGCACCCTCGATGGACTGTCTGTAGTACTCGGTGCTGCCCTGCTGCGCATACGCGAAATTCTCTGACTCGGGCACGAAGAGCAGGCCGACATCACCTTTGACCGGATGGGATTGCCAGACATCGGGATGCGCATTGGCCCACTTTGCGACCTTGCCGCACATCTCCGCACGGGGTGTGACGGAGCCATCCATGGCAAAGGGCCCGAAGGCGCCGAAGAGGGGGCCGTCGAGCAGCGGACGCCAGCGCGGATAGAGGATTCCGCGCGCCCCACAGGCGCAGGAGATGAGGTTCCAGATGCGGACGTCTTCGGCGTCGGGCTCGCGGCCGTCCTCTTTGGGGCGGCCGGTCTCCTGCGGCTGCATCCAGAGCGGGCCGCCTTCGGCCTCCGCATGCCAGAAGGGTTTACCGCGCGCACCGCCGCGAGCGAGGTCCATCGCGTGGTACTGGAACCAGGGCGCGTTGCCGTGGCGCGATGCGATCCACGTGAGGCCCCACACATCCATCAGCTCGGCGGAGCGCCAGTCATTGTGCGTGGCCGAAGGGAGTGACTCCAGCGTGCCAGCGACACCGTGGGCGACGACGAGATGCCTGGGATCGAGGCGGCGGATGAGATCGACGCGCCACTTGAGCAGGCGGAATGCGTCGTCGATGCGGAAGTCGATCCAGTCAAGGCTCTGGGCGTATGGGCCGAGCGATTCCGGCGGATTCACGTCGTCCCAGGTCTCGCAGCTATAGAGGTTCCAAACCTTCGCGACGGCCTCGAGTGAGCCATACTTTTTACGCAGCCAGTCACGCAACTGCGCTTTGGTTGCGTCGCAGTAGCAGTTCATCTTGCGCGGCGACCCGCCGGGATAGCTGTTCTCGTTCCAGACGTCGTAGGCGAGGAGCGCGGGGTGCGAGCGATAGCGTTCGATGAGAGCGGTGAGGAAGCGCTCCGCGAGGCCGTGCGCGTCTTCGTTGTCCAGGCAGAGGCCGGGGAAGCCACCAACGACCGTGCTGGCGCCGATCTCACTCGACTGGCGCGTGCCGTCACTGGCGAGGTAGCGCGCATGCGCATAACGGCGGAAGGCCCACTCCGGCGCGCAGGTGGTGAACTCGGCGATCACGACCTTGATGCCGTTGGCGTGGGCGAGGTCCATCATGCGGTCGTAGTCGGCCCAATCGTATTTGCCGGGAGCGACTTCGATGGCGCTCCACAGGAACCAGTGGCGGAAGGTGTTCATGCCGATCTGCGCGGCGGTCTTGTGATCGCGCGCCCAGTCTTCGGCGGGCGGGTTGGATTTGCGGAAGTAGACCGCGCCGTACGGAAAGACGGAGCCCATGGCGACTTCTTTGGCGGTGGGCAATGCGCCGCCGATGGACGTCGCCCCCGGCGCTGGGGTCTGCGCCGTTGCTTCCGTTGTGTTCGCGCCGATTGCGGTTGCCGCCGCTGCCAATGCTGCGCTCTCGACAAACTGTCGTCGGGTAAGTCCTGGGCTCATCCCACTCTCCCCTTGCGAAAAAATGCGGACGCGAAAGCCCGCGCCCGCACGGTACTACCTGGTTCCGATGCTCACTGCGGGTTTGCCTTCAGCCAGGTGACAGTGCCGTCGAGCATGTTGTTCGGCAGGCGGTTGTAGTCCCACGGCTCCTGCAGGGCGAGTTTGTCGCCGGCGCCGTAGAGGGCGTAGACCTGTTTGGCCTGGTCGACGGCGTGCTCGACATCTTTGGGCGAAGCATCGCGGTCCAGCTGCGGCTCGACGACGAGGACGGGCCGGGGGGCGATCATGCCGAGGATGTCATCGAAGTCGTAGGGAATCTGCGACTCATGCCCGATGAAGAAGCCGAGCTTGGGGATGAGGTCTTTTTCCGCGGAGTAGCGAGCAATCCCGCCATCGCCGCGGGTTGCGGTGTCGGTGCGCATGGGCGTGAATCCGGCCACGGAGACGACTCCCTTCACGCGCGGGTCGAGCGCCGCTTCATAGAGCGCGACGGTTGCGCCCATGGAATAGCCATAGAGGTAGACGTGGTCGGGATCGACCATGTCATTGCCTTCGAGTTCATCGACGGCGGCGTGCGCGTCTTCGACCAGACGGCCCATGTGCGACCACTTCGGATAGCGGTTGTAGAAGTTGCCGGTTTCGGAGAGGCGGCTGCCGAAGCCGCTCTGGTCATACGCGAGAACCGCGTACCCGGCATGGACGAGCGCGAGGATGGGATGCAGGTCCGAGTGATAGACCCACATGTAGCCAAGCGGATAGCTGAAGCCGTGCAGCCAGACGACCGCAGGAAGCTTCTTGCCCTCGGGGGTGCCCTTGGGATAGTAGAGATCGCCCTGGAGGCCGCCGAAGGTGACGTGCTTTACGTCGGTCTCGTCTTTCTCCGGCTCGAGCCAGCCGTAGGAAGTACCGCCGTTGCTGATGACCCAGAGGGGCAGATTGGGCGTCACCTGGCCGGGACTGGGTGCGGGACCGCCTACGACCTGCGCCGCGCCGAATCCGCGCCTTGCGGGTGGAGGAATTTGTGCTCCGGCTGCTCCGGTGCGCGCTGGAGCAGCGCCGGCGGGCGCATTCGGGCCGGCCGCCCCGGCACGGCGCGCGCCGCCCGGAGGTCCGCCGAACAGGCGCACCTGCGCGTCTCCTGCGGTGAGCTTGGGAGGTTCGGTACCGAGCATGGCCAGAATCGCTTCGCGGGTCTGCGCGGACTTCTTCTCCCAGTCGGTGGTCGAGGCAATGGTTGCGCCGTTCAGACCTTTCAGCAGATCGTCGGTTGAGTGCGATGGGAACTTCGCGAGATCGAGCGTGGTGTGGGTCTGCGCCTTCCATGTATTCCAGTCCCACGGGAAGATGAGGTTGCTCGTCCATTTCTTCGTCGAGCGGCCGAACTGCTCGTCGAGCCAGTCAAGGTCTGCTTCCTCGTCGTTGGCACCGTGGAAGCCGGGAACGCGCAGGGTTCCAATGCGGTCAGGGACGCCGAGCAGCTTATAGACCTCCAGCGCCGTGTAGTAGGTCTGCTCGTTTCCCCAGGTGTTGGAGACCTGATCGTTGTTGCCCCACTCCATCAGAATCGAGCGAGGGGCAATCATAGCGGCGAGCAGGTTGCCATCGACGGGCAGGCGGTCCTCGCGCCCGGCAAAGAAGCGAAGCTGCGGCGCGAACCACGTCGGGAAGCTGCGCGTGGTCGTCTCGATGCCTTCACCGAAGCCGCGCTCGCCAGCCGCGCGCCAGGGCAGGACACCGCCGACACCGGTTGATCCTGCGATGACTGCGGTGATACGCGGATCGAATGCGCCGGCGAGGGTGGCCATCTTGCCGTCGCGCGAATAGCCGAAGATGCCGATGTGCGGCTTGTCGACCTGCGGAAGGGTGTAGAGATAGTCGACGACGAGGCCAGCGGCCCATCCGCGGCGCGGCAGGAGGGCGAAGTCGTAGTCGGGATAGAGGTCGGCGAGCGCGGCGGCGTCGTCCATGGAGTCATTGCCGGCGAAGCCAGCGGAGATGTATCCGCGACGGATGAGCGAGGAGGCCCAACCGGTGAGGCTGGAGTTGATGAGCACCGGGAACGGTCCCTTGCCGTCGGGAATGTAGACGCGCACGCGCATGGTGCCTTTATCGCCGGGGCCGAATTCCAGGCGCATGTTGCGCACCGTGTAGCCAGGCTCGTGCCGCTCGTCAAGGAGGGTGACGTGGTCGATCTTCGGACGCGGCGGTACTTTGCCCCAGACGTACTTCTGCTGCAATTCACTGATCTCGGCACGGCGGGCCGGCCACTGCGCGGCGCTGGTTACTTTGCGGCCGTCGAGGAAGGTGAGCGGATCGGGCAGCGGATTGTGCCGCGGCAAGGAGTTGAAGTCCGGCGGGAGCGCGTCGGTCTTCTTAAGCCATGCGTCGAATTCCTTGCTGGGTGGAAGGATCTGAAGCAGGTGGTCACGATAGGCGCGGCGCTCGGCCTCCGTCATTGGCGGCTCTTTTACGGATTTTGCAGGAGAGGCTGTTGCCGCGATACCGGCGGCCTTTGCAGGCGCCTTCGCGTTGGTGGTCTGCGCACCCGCAACCGTACTCACAGTCATCAACATGCCCGCAGCCATTGCCGCGCCTTGCATAGTTCTGAAAATCTTCATGATGGTCCTCTCCGGATGCCTGAGAGACGGCCTTGCCGGGCCGCAACTCTCACCTGTTTTCCAATGGGAGAATTATTTCAACTAGCGCCGAAGCGAAACGCGCAGCCAACGCCGCACCACCATACGCAGCGCCCGCTTCGGGTGTCAAACGAGAACGCGAAACGCCATTGCGGAATGCGGAACAAACCGCAGTTCCCTGCTCCGCCAATCTAGGCTACAGTTGCGATGCTGTGATTGCCATGCGACCTGCCGCCACATTTTCTTCGATCGTACTCTTCGCACTCGCTGGGATTGCATTTGCTCAGTCACAATTTCCGTCGCCGCTCGACCCCGCGCGCGATGCAGGATCGCTTTCAACACCCGCGCATACACCGCTGCCGGAGGAATACATCTGGACCACGGGCGACGTGACGGTGCTGCGGCCCGACCACGGCAAGTTTCCCTGGAACCGGCCTCAACTGCGCATCGCGCCGCATCTGTTTCGCGCGAAGTTTCGGGTGGCGGCGGTCCCGCGCGAGGCGACGCTGTATGTTGCGGGACCGCGCGAGGCTCATGTCTTTCTAAACGGACGCGAGCTGTCGCACTTCTCGCGGAATATCGATGCGCCGATCGGAATTCAGGTGTTTCACGCTGCCGTGCCGCCGGGCTCGCTGCACGTTGGGGAGAATACGATTGCGATCGAAGCCGTACGTGGGCGCGGCATCGTCGCCGCGGATGCGTCAGCGGCAACAGAACAGCTCGCTTACGGCGAGGTGCT